>NZ_JAQJIO010000007.1:0-309987 GCF_027947415.1 Cobetia sp. MMG027 | reverse complement strand
GACACTAATGTTTTACAAGAAGTAAATATTTTCAATGAAGCAGACTCCACATACGTTTACGCCGTACTTGTCATGGTAAATTTTTACTAACTAGACTTGCCAAATACAATTTCACCGAGGGTAAAAAACCATTAAAGCATGAGCTAGCAGCTCATTATAGGATAATCTACGCCGCTAGCTCTATAAAACCAACTTAATTATAAATTAAGAGATAGAAATCTCTATAGCTTAAAAGATTTCATACCTCGTAGCGCGCAGGGTCATGAATGCCCACTCAACAGCTTGCCACCTTTAGCATTTTCTAACCTACGCTGAACTTGCATACTGACATTTAGAATATGTGACAACCTCTGCTTATCTTTATATCCTACAGGGAACATATAGGTGTGCTGAATAATAGTTTCTCGCAAAATTTTTCTACACGTTGGGTTTGTATGAAACTCCTTCTGCAGGTTATCTATTCTAGAAAAATCTAAACGTTTATGAAAGTGAAGATGCATGGACTGATTTATCAAACTTATAGCAGGAGACTTATTTTTATTTTCTATAATATCACATATTTCCTCAACCTCCACGCCACCCATTGAACTCGATATTTTCTTCAGAACTCCAAAAATCACACCATAAGTTAATAGCATATATGTATGTTTGGCTTCTTTCTCAAGATCTTTATTACTTACACGAGGGTTTTCCTTCAGAACATGCTCAATGATTTTTGCAATCTCGTCTTTAGATGTATCGGCAAGCCCCAAAAAATAGGTCAAGAAACGTAGACCTGTAGAAAACCCTTCCTCTACAATATCAACTAAAACCGCCTTTGGTAAAGATGCAGATCTATTTCTTACTATTTGACCAACTATTTCTATCCCCTTAAAAGCTTTATTAATTTTCGCAAGTGTATCATTAGGTTCTAAATTATCTATTTGATCCTCGAGGTCAGCGGCCTTCACTTCCATCTTATCAAGTGCAATCGCTCTTTTTTCCCTTTCATCTTCTATTTTTCTTTTTTCAAGTACTAAATCAGGGATGTCATCTATAAAGTTTTCCATGAATTTCAATGTGTTCTTCTCAAGAGAAGCAACTTCTTCTTCCTGGAAGAGCTCCATCATACACATCTGAATCTCGTCGAGAATCCATTCATCCTTAGTATGATGGGTTATAAATATAATTATATTCGCACAATCCTCTTTATGTAGATTTTCTAGCAGATAACTAAATCTCTCCTTGATCGCTTGATCTTTTGAATACTTCTCTGAGATATACTTGGCAGTGAAAAAATAATATATATAGGGGTACTTAAACTTGTACCCTCTTTCATTTTTAGTCAGTATGCTACTATTTAGCAAACACTCTATCACCTTATTCTTATCAACTGACAAGTAAGTTACAGCATAATGTTTGAAGAACAAATCAAGATCATTATCATTAAGCTCGCCATTATTACCGAACTGAGCCCATGAGAACTCCGTCATTATATTAATGTACTTTTCTATTTCCGAGCTAGATATTTTAGATTTCTCTAACGCCTGATAAACCAAGTAATGATAGCAATGCCCATAAGATGTTAAATCTACTTGCTGCGGGTTATAAGCCTCAAAAATTTGCAACAAGCTCAACAAATATATAGGCTTAGGTGGGATGATACTTCTTCTTACCAAAGTATCTATTTTATTTTTTAAATTATCAACATTATAAAACAATTCAGCTTCTTGGATTTCCTCTTCCCTGCCTAAAGAAACCCATTTTTCAATAAGTTTCTCCCGCTTAGAATTCCCGAATGGTAAAATTTCTTTAACAGAATATAATGCCAACTCTTCTATATCAGGAATAATATACTTAAACGATTCTGAAGCAAGTATAATGCATGCATTAAATTCACATTCAATTGCCGATAGCAAAATATTTTGATTCTTATTATTTAATCCTATATTATTTAGGTTATCCAGTATCAACAACCTATCTTCTTTTTTTATTTCATCCAGACAACTGATATTTGAGTATTGAGAAGCCAAAGCTTTATTGCAAGCATCTATGATGCGGTTATTTGCGATATTAGAAGCATCTATATATATAGGAAACTTAGACGCATTGAACTTGTGTTTAAATATAAACTTAGATAAAGCTGTTTTACCCGACTGCTCTTCACCGAGTATAATAACAAAACCATCTTTATCGACTAAAGCTGCAGAAGAAGTTTCTTTATAAGAATCTTTGTCAGAATCGAGATTTCTTAAGTCAGGAGAGACATAAACATTATCTAAACTAATGTTTTCTGTTGCTCGATGTTTCAAAACTACTTCAGTATCATTGAGCCAATTTTTAAAGCTTTCACTTAGTTCGGGTTGACAGAGAATAGGCTTTTGATTAACGGTCAGTGTTTGCTTAATTACAGAAACAATCTCAGTATACGCATTATCTATATCAGTTATTTGGCTTAAAGTACCGCAACGTGGATAACTCTCCAATCCATCTAAAGGTGAGCCCTCTATATCACATGGCCGTATACACACAGGTATAATTCTTAAATAATCATTTTCATTCAGCAGATCAAATGATCGAGAGAGCTCTATATCAAAATTAACTTGTGAAGCGATGGACTCAGGACTGTACATAAGTATTATAATATCTGCTTCAGCCATTTTTTCATTTATCTTATCTACTATAACCTCACCAACCAGCACATCACTTCTATGCCATGCGCATATTTCATTCCGCCTGATTAAATTATGTAGATGAGCAATGAGCTTATCTTTATAACTTTCATCTTGATCAGAGCTACTAATGTATATTTTTTTCACACGCTCACCTAATATTTTTTATTTTGAAGCTACTTTTTTAATTGCCGTCGCTACCTGTAACAGTGCTGAGTCCTCGTTATCCCATAAGGTAATTGCCTTACCATCTGTGGGTGTAGCCATTAAATTACCAAATGGCGAACTATGCCAATCACAGGGCCGGACAATAACAGGTATAACAACTGCATCATTAGAGCAATGTCTTTCCAAGGCTGTATTTAGCTCGACATCATAGCAATAATCAGATGCTAAAAAACTTGGACTCACTAATATTACAACAATATCGTCATTTCTAACATGATGATTAATCTCTTCATTGAACTCGCTCCCTGCATCAATTTTTCTATCGTGCCACACTTCTATAATATTTTGTCTTCTCAATAGAGAAAGGTGTGATTCCAATTTATTGCGAAAAGCCTCATCATCATGTGAATAAGAAAGAAACACTGTCTTCATATATTTGCTCCTTGCAAAACAACCTCATTATGATGACACGAACAATGTATTAATCGTAGAAGTACTCAAACTCTAATATTAAGTACAAACAAAATATAATAGACTGGATAGATTTCATAGATATCCAATAGTAGTTGAGGATCTACTTTTTCAATTTCCGTCGCACTAAACGCACGCACGAGCTTTCCCATAGTGGTGCACCGCGCTTGCCATTTCGGCCAAACCGGTGCAGAAATATTCCACAAAGCTAAGGCTCCAAAGACATTTTGACTACAACTATATGATTGTAAAAAAAAATCTATCTCCGGCACACTTCCTGCTAGACACTCAACGAGGCACCGATAGGCATATAACAATCGAAAATCTACACCAATGGAGCGCTAGGGTTCCGGTGTCTGGCTGATAGCCGTCACGACTGGTCCGAGAGCACTCGACCTCCAAGCTGGGGGTTACACGGCGGGACAAAAGCCCGGGAGACGCAACGCCTGAAAAGGTCGGCGCCTCTCACTTTTTCCGCCGGAGATAACGACAATGACCCAGCCCGCTCGCCTTTCCCCGTCTACGACTTCCCTCTCGGATGCTTGCGCTCAGGCGCCATCCGCTGCTGTCGCATCTGATTCCCCGGCGGTATCCGCCGTATCCAGCAAGACCTCCCGACATGCCGCGCTGGCCGGCGCCCTGCTGCTTGGCGCATCGCTGAGCCCGCAGGCCATGGCGCAGGATTCCTTCAGCGTGTGCTGGTCGGTGTATGCCGGCTGGATGCCGTGGGAATACGCGGATACCCAGGGCATCGTCGACAAGTGGGCCAAGAAGTACGAAATCAATATCGATGTGGTGCAGGTCAACGATTACGTCGAGTCCATCAATCAGTACACCTCCGGCAATGTCGATGGCTGCGCCATGACCAACATGGATGCCCTCACCCTCCCTGCCGCCAGCAGCGTCGATTCCACCGCGCTGATTCTGGGTGACTACTCCGATGGCAATGACGGCGTGATGGTGCGCGACGGCGATTCCATCGAGTCCCTGAAGGACCGTGAGGTCAATCTGGTGCAGTTCAGTGTCTCCCACTACCTGTTGGCACGGGCGCTGGCCAGCGTCGGCATGAGCGAGCGCGACCTCACCACCACCAATACCGGCGATGCCGATATCGTGGCGCTGGCCAGCAACACCGATACCCAGGCAGTGGTGACCTGGAACCCGCAGCTGGCCACGCTCAAGGACATGCCCGGCTACACCGAAGTCTTCAACTCCAGTGACATCCCCGGCGAGATTCTCGATCTGATGGTCGTCAATACCCAGACGCTGAAGGACAACCCGGACTTCGGCCACGCGCTGGTCGGCGCCTGGTATGAGGTGATGGAGAAGATGAAGGCCGGTGACGAAGCCGCGCTCTCCCAGATGGCCGATGCCGCCGGCACCGACCTCGCCGGCTATCAGGCCCAGCTGGCCGCGACCCACATGTACTACACCCCCGCCGAGGCCGTGGCCGCCTTCAATGCGCCGAGCCTCAAGGACACCATGCAGCACATCGCCGACTTCAGCTTCGCGCAGGGGCTGCTGGGCGAAGGCGCGCCGGATGCCGGCTTCATCGGTATCGAGACGCCTGCCGGCATCGTCGGCAATGAGGGCAACGTGATGCTGCGCTTCGACCCGAGCTACACCGCCGCACTGGCCGACAGCCAGTAACGCCACGCGGTGGACGCCGCACACCAGCCGCAGGAAAGCTGTCTCTGTGGCTGGTGAACCGACCGCCTCCCTCGACCGCACCTCTCGTTCGCACCCGTGGAGCCCGCGCATGAAACGCCTGATCAATCTGACACCCTCCCGTGGTGGCCGCTGGCTGCTCGGTGGCCTGCCCTTCGCGCTGCTGGCCATCCTCTACATCGTGCAGTCCAACCAGCGACTGCTCGACAACCCCAACGACCGCCTGCTGCCGTCCTTCGCGTCCATGGGCGAGTCCTTCGCCAAGCTGGCCACCGAGGTCAACGTGCGCACCGGCGATCTGCCGCTGTGGACCGACACCTTCGCCAGCCTCGAACGCCTGCTGGCCGGCGTGCTGATCAGTGCGCTGATCGGTCTGAGCGTCGGCCTGCTCACCGGCGGCCTGCCGCTGCTGCGCGCCAAGCTGTCACCGCTGATCACCGTGCTGTCCCTGATTCCGCCGATGGCGATCCTGCCGATCCTGTTCATCGCCTTCGGGACGGGTGAGCTGGCCAAGATCGCGCTGATCGTCATCGGCATCACGCCCTTCCTGATTCGCGACCTGCAGAATCAGGCCCTGCGCCTGCCCGATGAGCAGCTGATCAAGGCCCAGACCCTGGGTGCCAGCTCCTGGCAGGTGCTGACCCGCGTGCTGCTGCCGCAGCTGACCCCGCGCCTTCTGAGCGCCACGCGTCTGGCACTCGGCAGCGCCTGGCTGTTCCTGATCGCCGCGGAAGCCATCGCCGCCCAGGACGGCCTCGGCTATCGCATCTTCCTGGTGCGCCGCTATCTGGCGATGGACGTCATCCTGCCCTACGTGGCCTGGATCACGCTGCTGGCCTTCCTGCTCGACCGTCTGCTGGTGCTCGTCTCTACCCGCGCCTTCCCCTGGTACCACGCTGAGGAGAGCCAATCATGAGCCTGATCCACGCCAAGGGTCTCGAGAAGCACTACGGCCAGCAGGTCGTGCTGGAACGCATGAACCTGACCGTCGAGGCCGGGGAATTCATCACCCTGGTCGGCGCCTCCGGTTGCGGCAAGACCACCTTCCTCAAGCTGCTGCTGGGCACCGAAGGCGTCTCGCGCGGTGAGCTGCTGCTGGACGGCAAGCCCATCCCCGACGAACCGGGGCCGGACCGCGGCATCGTCTTCCAGAAGTATTCCGTCTTCCCGCATCTCACGGTGCTGGGCAACGTGATCATGGCCGAGGAGCTGGCGCGCGCCCCGCTGACCGGCAAGCTGTTCGGGGCCAAACGTCGCGAGGCACGGGTCTCCGCCGAGAAACGCCTGGCGGAAGTCGGCCTGTCCCACGCGCTGGACAAGTACCCGCATGAGCTGTCCGGCGGCATGCAGCAGCGCCTCGCCATCGCCCAGGCGCTGATGATGAAGCCGCGCATCCTCTTGCTGGATGAGCCCTTCGGCGCACTGGACCCGGGCATCCGCAAGGACATGCACCAGCTCATCCTGCGTCTGTGGGAAGAACAGCAGCTGACCATCTTCATGATCACCCACGACCTCAAGGAAGCGTTCGAGCTGGGCTCACGCGTCTGGGTGTTCGACAAGGTGCGTGTCGACCCGCAGGCCCCGCAGGCTTATGGCTCGACCATCACCTATGACCTGCCCACCGAGCGCAGCAAGGCCAAGGCGTCGTCTCAGCAGCCGGGCTCTGTCCAAACGAGCTCTGTTCAAACGAGCTCTGTCCAAGCGGGCGCTGACCAACCGACGCCCGAGCACGAAACGCTGACGACGCCAGCCCACTCCGTTTCCCAAGCCACTCTCACCGGAGGCCAAATCAATGAACATACCGCTTGATGCCGCGACCACCGCCCGCGCCAGCTTCACCGCGAAGTATCAGACCCATCTGCCCGGCGGCCATCACTGGTCGATGCGCATGCCGCGTGGCAGCGCGCTCAAGCTGACCGCCCGCGAGGCCAACGCCAATGTCGGCCTGGTGATGTACAACCCGCTGGATACGCTTGAGCGCCTCAATCTGCCGGATACCCTCAAGGGTCAACACACCTTCCGTCTCACCGAAGGGCACTGCCTGTATTCCGACATGGGCCGCATCTTCGCCTCCATCATCCAGGATGATCTGGGCTGGCATGACAGCGCCAGCGGCAACCTGATGGAGCAGCACTTCGCCGCCAAGGGCTGGCACAAGAAGGCTTACCAGCAAGCCTTCAATGACTTCACGCCCACCGGCCACGACAGCTTGCTGATCGAGATGGCCAAGTACGGCCTGAGCGAGCGCGACCTGTGCGCCAACCTCAATCTGTTCTCCCGCGTGCGCGCCGATGAAGACGCCAACCTGCACTACGTCACCGACCACTGCGCCGCCGGCGACAGCGTCACCCTGCGCTTCGAGATGGACACCCTCGTCCTGCTGCACACCTGTCCGCATCCGCTGGACCCCGCCGAGGAATATCCGCTGCGCGGCGTGGACATGACCTTCGGCACCGCGACACCGATGGACGAGCACGACGCCTGCTATCTGTCGCGCCCCGAGAATGCCCGCGCCTACGCCAACAATCAGCTCTATCACCTGGCGGGCTGAGGCGCCCCCCGACAGCAGATGGACGCCACGCCGACGGGCCTAGTGGCAACTGGAAACGACGCCCTCGATGACAAGGACAAAGGACAATCCCATGTGCACCTCGACGCTTGAACACCCCCATGCCCACACCCCGGCCACGACGGACGACGCCCCGCTGAGCTACGCAGACCCGGCCGAGCAGCCGCGCGAGCTTGAGCGCACCATCGAGGCCGGCGATCACTTCATCGGCCTGGTGCGCGCCGGTCAGCACCTGCGCATCACTGACCTGCACGGCAATCAGGCCGCCGACACCCTGTTCTTCTCGGCTGACGACACCGCCGAGCGCTACAGCGCGATGGACACCGTGCGCGAGCAGGGCAAGGTCTACCTGACCACCGGCAGCGTGCTCTATTCCACCCGTGGCCGCCCGCTGCTGACCATCACCGGTGATACCTGTGGCCGTCATGACACCCTGGGTGGTGCCTGTTCCAGCGAATCCAACACCGTGCGTTACGACCTGGAAAAGCGTCACATGCACTCCTGTCGTGACAACTGGATGCTGGCCATCGCCCGCTACCCGAAGTACGACCTGACCAAGCGCGACATCGGCCACAACATCAACTTCTTCATGAACGTGCCGGTCACCGCCGATGGCGGCCTAAGCTTCGAGGACGGACTGTCCGCCCCGGGCAAGTACGTCGAGATGGTCGCCGAACGTGACGTCTACGTGCTGCTCTCCAACTGCCCGCAGCTCAACAACCCCTGCAACGGCTACGACCCGACACCGGTCGCCATCCGCATTAGCGACTCGCCACTGAGCTGAACCGCTGAGCTGAACCGCCGAGCTAAGCCGCCGAGCTGACAGCGACGCTTTCGAACACGCATACGACAAGAAACGGCCGAGCCACCCCTGACGATGTCATCTCTCTTGCATCACTCGTCAGCTCCCAAGGCTCTGCCCGGCTACCGGACGACCGGCAGCTCACAGTTTGAAGGCGGGACGACCCGCCGCCGGAAGGATGACTCCGTCATGTTCCATAAGGTCCTGATTGCCAACCGTGGCGCCATCGCCACCCGAATCCAGCGCACGCTGCGTGCCCTCGGTGTCCAGAGCGTCGCCGTCTACGCAGAAGCCGATCGTGAATCCCCCTTCGTGCGCGAGGCCGATGACGCCTACAGCCTCGGCGAAGGTGCTGCAGCCGAGACCTATCTCGACATCGACAAGCTGATCGCCATCGCCCGCGAGAGTGGTGCCCAGGCCGTGCACCCGGGCTACGGTTTCCTGTCCGAGAACACCCGCTTCATCCAGGCCTGTGACGCCGCCGGCCTGGTCTTCCTCGGCCCGACCGTCGAGCAGATCCACGCCTTCGGCCTCAAGCACGAGGCGCGCACCATCGCCGAGAATGCCGGCGTGCCGCTGGTACCCGGTACCGGCCTGCTGGACGACGTCGAGAGCGCACTGAGCGAGGCCGCCCGTATCGGCTATCCGGTGATGCTCAAGTCCACCGCCGGCGGCGGCGGCATCGGCATGCAGGTGTGTGAGGATGACGCCTCCCTCAGTCGCGCCTTCGATTCGGTCAAGGGTCTGGGCGAGCGCAACTTCGGGGATGGCGGCGTCTTCCTCGAGGCGTACATCGCCCGCGCCCGTCACCTGGAAGTGCAGCTGTTCGGGGATGGTGAAGGCACGGTGATCGCCCTCGGCGAGCGCGACTGCTCCAGTCAGCGCCGCCACCAGAAGGTCACCGAGGAATGCCCGGCACCTAACCTGCCCGAGCGCGTTCGCGACGACATGATCGCCACCGCCATCCGCCTGGGCGAAGCCGTCAATTATCGCAGCGCCGGCACCGTCGAATTCATCTATGACGCCGAGCGCCAGGCCTTCTACTTCCTGGAGGTCAACACGCGCCTGCAGGTCGAGCACGGTGTCACGGAGCTGGTGTGGGGCGTGGACATCGTCGCCTGGATGCTCAAGCTGGGCGCCGGTGAGCTGGGCAACCTGCGCGAGCGGGTCGCGCCGCTGACGCCCCGCGGCCACGCCATGCAGGCACGCGTCTATGCCGAGAATCCGCAGCACGATTTCCGCCCTTCCAGCGGCCTGCTCACCGAGGTGGAGTTCGCCAATGACGCCGTGACCGCCGCCCTCGCCGATGACAGCCAGCTGCGGGTGGATCACTCCATCGAGGCCGGCTTCGAGGTCCCCGCGTGGTTCGACCCGATGCTGGCCAAGGTGATGGTGCACGCCCCGACCCGCGAGCAGGCACGCGGCGATCTCTCCAGGGCACTGGCCGCCTCTCGCCTCTACGGTATCGAGACCAACCGCCAGTGGCTGTCGCATCTGCTGGAAGACCCGCGCTTCCTCAATGTCGAGATCTACACCCGCTGGCTGGAAGGTCTCGAGTGGGCCGCACCGACGTTTGAAGTGATCGTCCCCGGCACCCTAACCACCGTGCAGGACATGCCGGGTCGCCAGGGGCATTGGGATGTGGGCGTGCCGCCCTCCGGCCCCTTCGATGACTACGCCTTCCGTCTCGGCAATGCGCTGCTGGGCAACGCGGCCGATGCCGCAGGCCTCGAGATCACCCTCAACGGCCCGACGCTGCACTTCCACCGCGCCACGCGCGTGGTGCTGGCCGGTGCGCCGTTGCCCGCCACGCTTTCCGCTCCAGCACTTGAAGGCGGCTCCGATGACACCGCGACTCACGACCTTGCCCTGTGGCAGGTGCATGAGATCGCCGCTGGCAGCACCCTGAGCCTGGGCAAGGTGGCTGCCGGCGCGCGCAGCTATCTGCTGATCGCCGGGGGCATCGACTGCCCGCAGTATCTGGGCTCGCGCGCGACCTTCACCCTGGGCCAGTTCGGCGGCCATGCCGGACGTGCCCTGCGCAGTGGCGACACCCTGCCGCTGGCTGATCTCGCCGAGTGCCCCCAGCTCGCCCTGACCCGGCTGCCCGAGGCGCTGATCCCGCAGGGCGCTAGCATTATCGATAATGAGCAAGGCAAGACCTCAGGTCGCGAATGGCAGATCGGCGTGCTCTACGGACCGCACGGTGCGCCTGACTTCTTCACCGAAGACGACATCAGCACCTTCTTCGGCCACCGCTGGGAAGTGCACTACAACTCCAGCCGCACCGGCGTGCGTCTGATCGGCCCGCGTCCCCAGTGGGCGCGTGCCGACGGCGGCGAGGCCGGTCTGCATCCCTCCAACATTCACGACAACGCCTACGCCTTCGGCACCATCGACTTCACCGGCGACATGCCAGTCATCCTCGGCCCGGACGGCCCGTCACTGGGCGGTTTCGTGTGTCCGGCCACCGTGGTGCGCGCGGAACGCTGGAAGCTGGGCCAGCTGGCCGCCGGCGACCGCATCCGTTTCGTCGCGCTGACTCTGGACGAAGCTCGCGCCATCGAGGTACAGCAGGACGCCGTGATCGCGGCCCTCGCCAGTGGCAAGCTCGACGCACTGGAGTCACCTCTGGCGGCGACCAGCAACACATTGAGCCCCATCGCCGAGCAACGTCCGCGCCCCGATGACTCGCCGGTGCTCAAGCGCCTGAGCGCCGAGCAAGGCGGCGAGCAGATCGTCTATCGCCGCGCCGGGGATGACTTCCTGCTGATCGAATTCGGCCAGATGGAGCTGGATATCGCGCTGCGTTTTCGCGCCCACGCCTGGATGCTGTGGCTCAAGGAGCATCCGCTGCCCGGCCTGATGGAGATGACACCGGGCATCCGCTCGCTGCAACTGCATTACGACCCGCGCAAGCTTGCCCTCGCCACGCTGATGACACACCTCGAACAGGCCGAAGTCGCGCTCAAGGATGTCGAGGACATCGAGATCGAGGCGCGCACCGTGCACCTGCCGCTGTCCTGGGATGACCCGGCGTGTCAGCAGGCCATCGACAAGTACCAGCGCTCGGTGCGCCCGGACGCCCCCTGGTGCCCGAGCAATCTGGAATTCATTCGCCGCATCAATGGTCTCGCCGATGAGGCGGCGGTACGCGAGACGGTGCTCAACGCCCGCTATCTGGTGATGGGCCTCGGCGATGTCTATCTCGGCGCGCCGGTGGCCACGCCGCTGGACCCGCGCCAGCGCCTGGTGACCACCAAGTACAACCCGGCACGCACCTGGACCGCCGAGAACTCGGTGGGTATCGGCGGCGCCTATCTGTGCGTGTATGGCATGGAAGGTCCGGGCGGCTATCAGTTCGTCGGCCGCACGCTGCAGATGTGGAATCGCTATCGCCGCACCGAACACTTCACCAGCCCGTGGCTGCTGCGCGTGTTCGACCAGCTGCGCTTCCACCCGGTCAGCCATGAGGCGCTCGAGCAGATCCGTCGTGATCACCCTCAGGGACGCTACGACCTCAAGATCGAGAAGACGCGCTTCCGCCTCGCCGATTATCAGGCGCAGATCGCCGAGCATCAGGCCGAAACCGATGCCTTCCGTGAACGCCGTCAGGCCGCCTTCCAGCAGGAAATCGACGACTGGCATGCACGCGGCCAGTTCACCTTCGAGGATCAGATCAACGAGGTGCAGGAAGCCGACAGCCTGAGCGATGACGAGCTGGGCATCGAGACACCGGTCACCGGCAGCCTGTGGAAGCTGGAGGTCGCCGAGGGCGATCTCGTCGAGGCCGGCCAAGTGGTGGCGCTGGTCGAGTCGATGAAGATGGAAGTCGAGATTCGCTCCCACACCGCAGGCCGTGTCGTTCGCCTGCCGATCAAGGAAGGCAGCGGCGTCGCCCCCGGCCAGCCGCTGATCGTGCTGTCGACCGCCGTGGAAGCCACTGATCCAGCTGATGCCCGCGCACCAGACAACGCCCAATCGACCCTGTCCTCCGAGGAGACGCTGTGATGATGACCCATACCCCGCACAACCTGAGCATCACGGCGCTGAGCAAGGCCTATCAGGCCGGAGAGCTGACGCCACGCCAGCTGGTGAATGAACTGCTGGCCGCGCAGCCCGAACAAGACGCCGCCTGGATCACCCGCCTGAGTGCAGATCAGCTGGAACCCTATCTGGCGCGTCTGGACGACGTGGCGCCCGAGTCACTGCCGCTCTACGGCATCCCCTTCGCGATCAAGGACAACATCGATCTCGCCGGCGTGACCACCACCGCCGGTTGCCCGGAATTCGCCTATACGCCAGACGATGACGCCTTCGTGGTCAAGCAGCTGATCGCGGCCGGCGCGATCCCGATGGGCAAGACCAATCTGGATCAGTTCGCCACCGGCCTGGTCGGGGAGCGCGCGCTGCCGGTCTACGGCACCCCGGCGAATGCCTTCGACCCCGCCTATGTCCCGGGCGGCTCCAGCAGTGGCTCTGCCGTCGTCACTGCCCAGGGTCAGGTCAGCTTCGCGCTGGGCACTGACACGGCGGGCTCCGGGCGTGTGCCGGCCTGTTTCAACAATCTGGTGGGCGTGAAGCCGACCCTCGGCCTGCTCAGCGCGGGCGGTGTGGTGCCGGCCTGCGCCACCCTGGATACCATCTCGATCTTCGCACTCGGCTGCGATGATGCCGCGCGGGTGTTGTCCGTCACCGCACAGTTCGATGCCGACAACCGCTGGACGCGCGAGCACGACTTCGCCGTGCATGGCCAGACCTACGGCCTCCTGCCGGATCTCGCCGGCCTGCGCATCGGCGTGCCGCCGCGTACCCAGTGGCATACCGACGCCGATTACAGCGGCTACATGGAAGCGGCGATGCGTCAGTGCAAGGCATCAGGGGCCGAGCTGGTCGAGCTGGATTGCAGCCCGCTGCTGGCCGCCGCGCGCCTGCTGTATGAAGGCCCGTGGGTGGCGGAGCGCTATCACGCGGTGCGCGAGCTGATCGAGCGCAACCCTGAGGCACTGCATCCTGTCACGCGCGAGATCACCCTCGGCGGTGCCACGCCGCTGGCCGTGGATGCCTTCGATGCCCGCTATCAACTGGCCGAATACCGCCGTCAGGCCGATGCCCTGCTCGCGCAGGTGGACGTGATGCTGGCCCCGACCACGCCGCGTCTGCCGACCAAGGCGGAGCTGGCCGAGGCACCGATCGCGGTCAATTCGGAACTGGGCACCTGGACCAACTTCATGAACCTGCTGGATCTGAGCGCACTGGCCGTGCCGGTCGGCTTCAATAGCCAAGGCCTGCCCGGCGGCGTGACACTGTTCGCGCCCGCCTTCGAAGACCTGCAACTGCTGAGCATCGCGCGGCTGCTCGAGAAGGAGTTCTCGCTGCCGCTGGGGGCCAGCGCCGTTGCCCGTCCCCAGGGACGCCTCGCCGACAGCGATCTGCCGATGGCGAAGAATGGCCGACTCGAGATCGCGGTCTGCGGTGCGCATCTCACTGGCATGCCGCTCAATCACCAGCTCACCCAGCGCGATGCCCGCCTGGTCGCCCGTACTCACAGCGCCCCCCGCTACCGCCTGTATCAACTGGATGACGCCACACCCGCCAAACCCGCCATGCTGCGCGCGCCAGAGGGCGGCACCAGCATCGCGCTGGAAGTCTGGTCACTGCCCATCGCCAGTGTCGGCAGCTTCCTCGCCGGCATCCCCTTCCCGCTGGGACTGGGCCAGATCGAGCTCGAGGACGGCCGCTGGGTCTCAGGCTTCATCTGCTCGGTCTCCGCTGACAGTGGCGTACCGATGACGGACATCAGCGAGTACGGCGGCTGGAAGGCCTGGGTGGAGCGCGGGTGATCCGCACTCGCTGACAACCTCTCTTCGAAGCTGGATGCCAGACACGCAAAAGCCGCTACCGGATGACCGGTAGCGGCTTTTTTCATGCACTCGTCAGATCAGGCAGCGCCCGAATCATGAAGCACCTGTTGCTCGAGGTGTCTGTCTCTCGAAGTACTTGTGTCTCGAAGTGCTTGTCGCTCAGGGCGCTTATTGCTCGAGACTCTTGAGCAGCAGTTCCGCGACGCCTTCAGAGGACATCGGGTTCTGACCAGTAATGATCAGCCCATCCTGGATGGCGTAGGAGGTGAAGTCGTCCTTCTTCTCATAGATGCCACCCTTCTGCTGCAGCGCCTCTTCCACCAGGAACGGCACGACGTCAGTGAGGCCGACACCCTCTTCTTCGCCGTTGGTGAAACCGGTGACATGCACGCCATCCACGAAGGGAGTGCCATCCGGCTTGCGAGCATTCAGCAGCACGGCCGGGGCGTGGCAGACAGAGCTGACCGGCTTACCGGCCGCGTGGAACTGCTCGATCAGACGGATGGAATCGGCGTCATTGGTCAGATCCCACAGCGGGCCGTGGCCACCCGGGTAGAAGATGGCGTCGAAGTCCTCGACCTTCATGTCTGCCAACACGGCAGTGGTGGCGAGGTCCTGCTGAGCGGCAGTGTCCTTGTCGAAGCGGCGAGTGGCATCCGTCTGGAAGTCCTCGCCCTGACTTGCCGGGTCCAGCGGCGGCTGACCGCCCTTGGGAGACGCGAGTGTCACCTCGACACCGGCATCCTTCAGCAGGTAGTAGGGAGCCGCCAGCTCTTCCAGCCAGAAGCCTGTCTTCTTGCCCGTGTCACCCAGCGTATCGTGGGATGTCACTACCACCAGAACCTTGCTCATGATGCTCTCCTTTACGCGCGGGATAGCCCGCAACGGTCACTTCACGAAATTTGTCGGCGAGGTGATGCTCGCCCTGTGTGGAATCAAGCTTACGGCTCACGTCACCATCGTCATAATCGATAGTCCAGATAGCCACTATCGCTCATACAAATAGCTGTCCTGCGAAAGCGTGCTCAGCGAAGGCGGAAGCCCGCTGTCGAGCGAACCGGCTCACCAGGTCGGCACCAGGTGCACTTCGCGGATATTGGCACGCGGTGAGGCACTGATGGCGTAGAGCACGGCATCCGCCACATCCTGCGGGTCCAGCTTGTCCGGCTTGGGCTCATCGAAGAAGGCGGTGTTGACCATGCCCGGCGTGATGGTGGTGCAGCGGCCTTGCCATTCGGCCATTTCCATCGCCAGATTCTGGCCGAAGCCGTAGGCGAACCACTTGCTGGCGCTGTAGATGGAGCCCGCATGATTGGCGCGCCCAGCCACGGAACTGGTGAGGATGAAGTGGCCCTTGCGCTCTCTCAGATGCGGCAGGGTCGCGTGGGCGGTCCACAGCAGCGCATTGATGTTGATGTCGACGACTCGCTTCCACTCCTCGGGATCCCCATTCTCGGTGCCAGCCTGGCTGACGCCGGTACCGGCATTGGCGAACGCCACATCCAGATGGCCATGATGGGCGACGGCCTGTTCGACGACCTTGGCGAGCTGATCGTAGTCCGTCGCATCCGCGGCGATCGCCAGCACCTTGTCGCTGCCCAGCTCCTCGACAAGCGCATCGAGCCGCTCCTTGCGGCGGGCGGTCACGACGACCTTGTGCCCGGCCTTCACCAGAGTGCGTGCGGTGGCCTCACCGATACCGCTGGAGGCACCGGTGATCAGAATGATCTTTTGACCTTCGGCTTGCATCTGCTTCACATCACTCATGGATCGCTCCTGTGGGTCGCATTGATCTCTCGCCGTGTCCTTGAGACCACCCTACCTCCTGAGCCTCCCATCGTGATAATCGATAGTCCGGATAGCTGCTATCATCCAGACAAATAGTGCTCACTCGTCCGAGTGCAGCCGCGACACTCCGCCTGCTCTGGTAGTCATCATGAAGCTCAATTACGACCTCAACCTCCTGCGCACCTTTCATGCGCTGTATCTCGAGCAGAACGTCACCCGCGCCGGCGAGCGTCTGCACCTGAGTCAGCCCTCGGTGAGCGCGGCGCTGTCGAAACTGCGCGAGCTGTTCAATGACCCGCTGTTCATTCGTGATCGCCAGCGCATGCGCCCCACCGAGAAGGCCGACCATCTGTTCCCGACCATCGAGGCGGCGCTGACCGACCTCGACGGCCTGATCAACAGCGAGCGACACTTCGACCACACCACCGAGATCCGTCATTTCGAGATCGCCGCCAACGACTACTTCGAGGTGCTGATCCTGCCGCAACTGGCGACGATCCTGCGTGAGCAGGCCCCCGGCATCACCCTCCAGGTACGCAGACTGTCACAGGACATGAGCGAGGCTGGCGTGATGAGCGGCACGACGGATCTCGCCTTCGGGCGTCAGGTCGATCCGCCCGAGAATCTGGTGGTGCGTGAGGTGATCACCGAAGGCATCGACTGCCTGGTGGGCAATGGCCATCCCCTGCTGGAGCGGCTGGATGGCGAGGGCCGCATGACCAAGGCGGATTTCGAGCACCACGCCCATGTGCTGGTTCAACCGCATGCCCGCCTGAAAAGCGGTATCTTCAAGCAGCTTGAGGGTCAGGGGCTGAAGCGCGAGGTAGCGCTGGCCGTCACCTACTTCATGGCCGTGCCTTCCCTGCTGGAACGCTCGCCGTTGATCGCGAGCCTGCCCACCGGGCTGTGCCAGCATTTCTGTCGTCAGTTCGCCGTCACGCTCGTGCCGCCACCCGTGGCCTTCGCCTCCTTCCCCTTCCATCTGAGCTGGCATCGCCGCTATCAGAAGGACCCGGCGCACCGCTGGATCAGGGAGCAGATCATCGCGTGTTGTCAGCGTCTGGCAGAGGGTCAGAAGGTGCTGTCCTGAGACACTGGTACGCATACGCAAGCCCCCGGAAACGAAAACGGCCCCTCACCATCCAGTGAGGGGCCGTTCTTTTCATGCCACAGGTCATGCCACAGGATTCAGCAGGCGAGCATCAGGCCTGCTCGGCCGCCAAGGCAGCACGATGGGCGTGCAGCTTCTGGTAGCTTTCGATCAGACGCAGGTGGCGATCCAACCCTTCCAGCTGCATGTTGGTGGGCTCCAGACCATGGAAGCGCACCTCACCCTGCACGGAGCCGACCACGGCAGCGATGGTGTCTTCACCGAACATGCGGCGGAAGTTGTAGAGGTAGTTCTCGAGCTCCAGCTCATCGTCGAGGGTGATCTCCAGCACGGCCTTCATGGCCTGGTAGTAGAGGCCGCGCACGACGGTGTTGTCGTTGTACTGCAGGAACATCTCGGCGCGATCCAGCGCATCCTCGTGCTGCCCCAGCGCGAGATTGATCATCAGTTTCAGCTCGAGAATCGTCAGCTGACCCCAGATGGTGTTCTCGTCGAACTCGATGCCGATCAGCGTCTTGATGTCCATGTGCTCATCAAGCTGGCTCTCTTCGAGACGCTCGCCCAGGTCCGCCAGCTGATCGTCATCGAGACGATGCAGATTGAGGATGTCCTCGCGGTAATCCAGCGCCATGTTGGTGTTGTCCCACACCAGGTCCTCGACCGGATAGACCTCGGAATAGCCCGGCACCAGGATACGACACACCGGCGCGCCGAGGTCCTCGTGCACCGCCATGTACGATTCCTTGCCGATCTCATCGAGGATACCGAACAGGTTGGCGACCTCTTCTTCATTGCTGCCGGAGAAGTCCCACTCGACGAACTCGATGTCGGTATTCGAGCTGAAGAAACGCCAGGAGACGAGACCTGATGAGTCGATGAAGTGCTCGACGAAGTTGTTCGGCTCGGAGACGGCCAGCGAGTTGAAGGTCGGCGGCATGAAGTCGTTGAGACCCTCGAAGCTGCGGCCTTGCATCAGCTCGGTCAGGCTGCGCTCGATGGCAACCTCAAAGCTCGGATGCGCGCCGAAGGAGGCGAAGACACCGCCGGTCTTCGGGTTCATCAAGGTCACGCAGGCCACCGGGAACTGGCCGCCCAGCGAGGCGTCCTTGACCAGAATCGGGAAGCCCTGGGCTTCCAGTGCCTCGATGCCCTCGACGATTTCCGGGTACTTGGCCAGCACCTCCTGCGGCACGTCCGGCAGGGTCAGTTCCTGCTCGAGAATCTCGCGCTTCACGGCACGCTCGAAGATCTCGGACAGGCACTGCACCTGGGCTTCTGGCAAGGTGTTGCCGGCGCTCATGCCGTTGCTGAGGTACAGGTTCTCGATCAGGTTGGACGGGAAGTAGATCGTCTCGCCATCCGAGCGACGGGTGAACGGCAGAGACACGATGCCACGGTCCGCACGCCCGGAATTGGTGTCGATCAGATTGGAGCCACCCAGCTCGCCGTCCGGATTGAAGATCTCCAGGCAGTAATCGTCCAGCACGCCTTCCGGGATCTCGTCGTTCGGGCCCGGCTGGAACCACTTCTCGTTCGGGTAATGCACGAAATCGCTGTCAGCGATGGCTTCGCCGAAGAACTGGTCGTTGTAGAAGAAGTTGCAGCTCAGACGCTCGATGAACTCGCCCAGCGCCGAGCACAGCGCGCTCTCCTTGGTCGAGCCCTTGCCGTTGGTGAAGCACATCGGCGAGGCGGCATCACGAATGTGCAGCGACCAGACGTGGGGCACGATGTTGCGCCAGGAGGCGATCTCGATCTTCATACCGAGATCATTCAGAAGGCCCGTCATGTTGGCGATGGTCTGCTCCAGCGGCAGGTCCTTGCCTTCGATCCAGGTGCTCTGTCCTTCCGGCGGCTCCGCCATCAGCAGGGCCTGGGCGTCCTCGTCGAGGTTGTCGACCGTCTCGATCTCGAAGCCCGGGCCGGTCTGGACGACCTTCTTCACCGTGCAACGCTCGATGGAGCGCAGGATGCCCTGGCGATCCTTGTCGGACAGCTCTTCCGGTAGCTCCACCTGGATCTTGAAGATCTGGTTGTAGCGGTTTTCCGGGTCAACGATGTTGTTCTGCGACAGACGGATGTTCTCGGTCGGGATGTTGCGCGCCACGCAGTACACCTTCACGAAGTAGGCCGCGCACAGCGCCGAGGACGCCAGGAAGTAGTCGAACGGGCTCGGCGCCGACCCATCGCCCTTGTAGCGGATGGGCTGATCGGTGATGACCGTGAAGTCGTCGAATTTCGCCTCGAGCCTCAGGTTGTCGAGAAAGTTGACCTTGATTTCCATGAACGATGCACCGCTGTGAAGAGTATGGGCGCCAGCACGCCGGAGGCGGCTACGCGATGGGCGCCATTATCCAGATTTTGGGGGCCTGCGTCGCGGGTGAGACAAAAAGCGGAAGACTTGCGCACTCCTGCTGTCGCCAGCCGCTGAGGGAGGCCGGCGGATCTTCTTCACTTCCTGAAACATCCGGTGCAATCGCCGCCACTTTCTTGACGGTATGGGGATTGTCACCTATTGGTTAATTTATACGCATAAATACAATAATTGATGCATTGCCATGTTCCGCCCCCTGTCGTTGTCCACGACAGGTCACAACACCCCCCACCAACCACAATAAAGGGGTATGCAATGATGAAGCGCTTCACGACCCGCAAGGTCGCCATCTACGGCAGCATGCTGTTCGGGTTTTTCATGCTCGAGAGCCCGATGATCCTGATGGCCAACAAGATCGAGCCCATGGTGATGGGAATCCCGTTCTTCCTCGTCTGGAACCTGGTGTGGTGGGGCTTCCTGACCGCCGTGTTCCTGTATGCCTACCTGACCAACTGGGGTAGCGCCAAGGCCCCTTCCACCGGCGGCAAGCGCTGAGGAGCTCATCATGACGGGAAGTATCTTGATCATCGCGGCCTTCATGATCATCCCCTTGATCGTCGGGCTCGTGTCCGCGCGAAAGTCCCAGACGACAAGTGAAGATTTCTTCGTGCAAGGGCGGGCCATGGGCAGCATTGCCGTGTTCTTCACGGTGGCGGCCACCTGGTGGAGCGCCTTTGCCTTCCTCGGTTCCAACGCCACCTTCTATACCAGTGGCCCCATCTATCTCACGGCGCTGGCGTGGAACCTGCTCTTCGGCTTCATGTACTACTGGGTGGGCAAGCGTGTCTGGTATCTCGGTAAGCGCTTCGACTACCTGACGCCGTCAGACCTGATGGGCGACTTCTACAACAGTGAAGCGCTGAGAATTCTCGTCGCCGTCATCACGCTGATCTTCACCGTGCCGTATCTGCAGATCCAGCTGACCGGCGGTGCGTATCTGATCGAGGTTGCCTCGGGTGGCGTCGTGCCCTTCTGGCTGGCCGCGCTGCTGTTCTACTTCATCATCATCGTCTATGTGTGGGTCGGCGGGATCCGCGCCATCGCCTGGACGGATGTGATCTACGGGGCGCTGCTGTTCTTCGGGATGATGTATGCGGGCTATTACATCGCCGGCCAGGCAGGTGGCCCGACCAGCATGTTCGCGCAGCTTGCCAGCGACTCGCCCGCGCATCTGACCTTGCCGGGGCCGAATGGCAACATGGGCTACTCCATGTGGTTCTCGCTGTTCGTGATAGTGGCCATCGGTGCCTTCATGGGCCCCCAGATCTGGCTGCGCATGTATTCGGTGAAAAGCGGCAAGCTGTTCGGCTTGATGCCCTTTCTGCTGGGGCTCGCCGCCTTCGCCTACTTCGGCTCGGTACTGACGGGCTATACCGGGGTACTGCTGGAGCCTGGCCTGGAGAATGCTGACCAGATCCTGCCCATCATGCTGATGAACTATGCGCCCTACCTGCTGGCCTCGCTGATCATGGCGGCTGGGGCCGCCGCGGCGATGTCCACGGCCAACTCCCAGATCCATGCGGTATCGACCGTCGTCACCATGGATATCTACAAGCGCTACGTGAACCCGCAGGCGAATCAGGAACGCATCGTCCATATCGGGCGCCTGTCCCTGGTGGGCTTCTCTCTCGCGGCCTACATCCTGGCCCTGACCGTTCCGGGACTGCTGGTCACCATCGGCATCGCGGCACTGGCGGGTACCGCTCAGCTGATCGTGCCGACACTGGGCGCCATCACCTGGCGCAAGGCGCACCCGCAAGCGGCCTTCTGGGGCCTGAGCCTGGGCATCGTGACCGTCCTGTGGCTGTCCTACGGCGCCAGTGTCAGCAATCCGCTTGGCCTGCATGCCGGTATCTGGGGCCTGATCCTCAATGCGTCAGCCTTCGTGATCCTCAGCCTCGCCCTGCAGCGCAAGGATGCCGAGGTGGTGGAACGCTTCGCCCAGGCGCGTCGGGATTACACCGCGGAATATCACCCGGAGCAGCTGGAAGACGCCGAGGCTGGTCCATCTCAGGTGATCGAAGCCCGCTGACCAGAACAAAGGGCCTGCATCACGCAGGCCCTTTTCGTTTCCGAGCACATTCAGCCACTCGATTGATTGCTACCCAATGGACAGGATCGGCCATGAACCCAGTCTCTACTCCCACGCAATTATCTGAATTGACAGCGATTGATGCCCTGGCACTGTTTCGACGAGGCGAGCTCTCCCCTGTCGAGCTGACCCGAGACTGCCTGGAACGTATCGACACGCTCAACCCCAAGATCAATGCCTTCGTGCACATCGCCCATGATGGGGCAATGAAGGCGGCGAAAGACGCCGAAGCCCGCTGGATGAAGGGCACGCCATGCGGCCCACTGGATGGCGTGCCGACCACATTGAAGGACCTCACGCTGTCGCGCGGCATGCCGACCCGGTACGGCTCCGCCACCACATCCCCGGACGGAGGCAGTGATGTCGATGCCCCGGTGGCTGCGAGTCTTCGCAAGGCAGGCGCCGTGTTTCTCGGCAAGACAGCCTCACCGGAGTACGGCTGGAAGGGAGTGACGGACAACCCGCTGCACGGCGTGACACGCAATCCCTGGAATACCGCGCTGACCTCCGGTGGATCCTCGGGTGGAGCTGGAGCAGCGGCCGCGCTCAACCTGGGCATGCTGCATCAAGGCAGTGATGCAGGTGGGTCGATCCGCATTCCCAGCAGCTTTACCGGCACCTTCGGCCTGAAACCCACGTTTGGCTGGATTCCCCAGTGGCCGACCAGTGCCATGTCGACCCTCTCACACCTGGGACCAATGACGCGCACGGCCTCCGATAGCCTCCTGATGCTCGAGAGCATGGCGCAGCCCGATAGCCGTGATGGTCTGCTTGGCAATCCGGGCAGTCTCAGAATGGACACCCGAGCGCCAGTCTCGCTGCAAGGCTGGAAGATCGCCTACAGCCCGACCCTGGGTTACGTGGAAGTCGCGCCAGACATACGCAAGCGAGTGGATAACGCCGTCACTCAGCTGTCCCGACTGGGCGCGGAGGTCATCGAGATAGATCCGGGCTTCTCCTGCCCGCTGGAGACCTTCAATACCCTGTGGTTCGCGGGTGCCACCCAGGTGCTCGAGAAGATGACCGACAGCCAGCGAGATCAGATGGACCCGGGCTTGCTGGACATAGCAGCGCGCGGGAGCAACACTTCCTTGTCGCAATATCTGGCGGCAAAACGAGAGCGAACTGCGCTTTGCGCACACATGCAATCCTTCCACGAGCAATGGGACCTGCTGATCACCCCTACACTGCCCATCTCACCTTTCACTGCCGGCCACAACGTACCGCCGGAGGGCAAATATCACGACTGGATGGAATGGACCCCCTTCAGCTACCCCTTCAACCTCACTCAACAACCCGCAGCCTCCCTCCCCTGTGGGCTGGATGATCAGGGACTGCCTGTCGGCCTGCACATTGTCGGAGGTAAATTCCAGGACATGAAGGTGATGCATGCGGCCATGTTGTTGGAGGAGATGCTTCCTAAACTTGTCTATCCCAAGCTCTCGCAATGAAACGGTCATGAGAAAGGCAACGCATAAAAAACGGCACTGTCATCGACAGTGCCGTTTTTACATCAACAGGTTCTATAGAAAATCGCCGGCTGCTTTCTGATCAATCCACCTCGGAAAGCTGCATGATCATGCGTGTCGTCAGATAAAGGCGTGGCACGATGCTATCAACCAGCACAAATTCTTTGTCGCTATGATAGCCGCCCCCGACGAGTCCCAAGGATTCTAGCACTGCGGGTTTCTCGGAATCAGCATGGTAGGCGTAGGCCGCATCGGTGCCGCCACCTATCTCGACCGCTTGCAGTGTCTGCCCCAGCTCTTGATAGATCTTCTGAGCCTGCTCGGCCAGCTTTTGACTCTGCGGATTTTCAGGTAGCGGCGGACGTCCCTTCTCGAGGTGGAACTCCACTTCGGTGTCATCGATCAACTGATTCTTCGTGATGGACTGCGCTTCCTTCAAGACGCGCTGATACTCGCTGCTATCGAAGTAGCGCATATCACCTTCTGCCTTGGCATGCTCGGGAATCACGTTACGTTTGACGCCACCCTCGACAATCGTCCAGTTGAGTGTCGTCTCCTTGTCCGCATCACCCAGTTCATTCAACTGCAGCAGCTGATGAGACAACTCCATGATGGCGTTGCGCCCTTCTTCAGGTGCGCCACCGGCATGGGAGGCACGGCCTTTTACCTCGAGAAATGCATAGTTGATGCCCTTGGTGACGACGGTCACGGCATCGACTCCCGGATCAGCAAAGGTCGGCTCGAATACCAGCACGGCGTCTTGATCAGCCGATAGCTCATGAATCAGTTCATGCGAACCGGGGGAGCCTTTCTCTTCATCAGGATTGAAGACGACCGTCACCTGACCATAGTCATCAAACCCAAGCGTCTTCAGCGCCTCGAGACTGTGCAGAATAACGGCTGCACCGCCCTTCGCATCGCCCACGCCAGGACCATAGGCACGCCCATCCTCGATACGGAAGGCACGCTGCGTAGCGGCGCCTTCATCGAAGACAGTGTCATAGTGAATCATCAGCATGATCTTGCGACTGCCATCTCCCTTGAGGCGACCGACAATCGTGTTTCCGCCATATGTCTCGGCAGGATACGTTTCCACCTGTGCACCAAGCGCCTTGAGATGCTTGGTAAGCATTGCCTCGACATCGCTCAAGCCTGCTTTGTAACCCGTGCCAGAATCCACATTGACCAACGTTTCGAGTGTCGAAAGCAAGGGGGCTCTTTGCTGCTCGACGGCATCCTGCACATCCTGATGATCTGCAGCTTGTGCATTGGCACTGCACAACCCATATGCCAATCCCATCGCCAGCATCGATAACCGCATTTCCCACCTCGAATATTGTTATATAAGGAATATATGAAGGTAAGGTGGATAGCCTGGAAACGCAAACCCCTGGGTCGTCAGCGCTCATCTCTCGTGACGCTCATGGAACAGCTTCATCACGTGAGGCTGCACGCCCTCTCAACTGACGGCTACGCGAACAGCTCTCGCTGCTCGACATCAAAGCGGATATCGCCGGGCGTGAACGCAGTCAGCAGCTGATGGCGACACTGGACGCCATGAATCAGAAGATGGGCCGCGGCACCGTGCGTCTGGGCGTCGCACGCCCCGACGCCGCCTGGCAACTGCGCTGCGCCCACCGCAGCGCCCGCTACACCACCAACTGGCAGGAATTGAAGCGATTGCGTTAGTGCCAATACTCGCCACTCAGTCGCGTCGCATTGTCATTGACCAGCTCCACCAGAAAATCAGCGACAGCACGGACACGACGTGAATGCGCCAAGTCTGTCTGCATGACCAGATAAATGTCTTGATCGATTGCCGTCACGGCTGACAGGCAACGTAAATCAGCCTCGCGGCCAATGAAATGCGGCAATAACGCGATACCAAGTCCTGCTTGCGCAGCGACGACCTGAGACCTCAGCGACGTCGTTCTCAATGCCGGTTCTCGTCCCTGTAACGCAGTCTCGATCCACTGTGAGGCAGGTAGGTGTGAGTAATGATCACTCCAGGTGATGAAGCTATCGCGGAAAAACGATTGAGATGCCCATGAATCCATGACTCCTGACGCTGAGAGAGGTCTGATCTCCTCGATTCTCTGACTTGCATACTCAGCGCTGCTGTAGAGCCCGTAGCCAAGGACGCCCAACCGCCTCAATGTTACATTTCCGCGCTCCGGCTTGAGCATGCGCAGTGCAAGATCGGCATCCCGGCGATGAAGATTGACGGTCGTACTATCGGTCATCAATTCAATCGATAGCTCAGGATAACGCTGATAAAAGGCTGGCAATGCCGGCAGGATCAATTCCGTGGCTAGATTTTCTGCTGTTGCCAGACGTACCTTCCCGCTGATCTGCGCTTGCGCAGAGACCTCCGAAGCAAAAGCCAAGGCCGCTGATTCCAGCCCTTCGGCCTTATCAAGCAGATCCTCCCCCTCCTCCGTGAGCTGATAGCCCGTTTGCTGACGCACGAACAGCGGTATCCCCAGCGCCTGTTCAAGTCGCTCGATGCGGCGCGACAACGTCGCTATGCCCAATTTCAGCTCGCGTGAAGCAGCACTCAAAGTCCCTAGCCGAGCGACAGCGAGAAACACCCGCGTGTCATCCCAGACCCAGCCGCGTGAACCTTGCCTTCCATTTCTGGAAAACGACTTATCCAACTCGTCAATTTTTTTCATTCCAGGATAGTGACGCGCTGTCACTCCAACACTCAAGGAGACATCGAATGGAACATCGAATCCTCGGTAATGGCCTGTCAGTATCCGCCATCGGCCTCGGCTGCATGGGAATGAGCGAATTCTACGGGCCCCGCGATGACACTGAGTCATTGCGCGTTCTTGATCAGGCTATCGAGCTTGGCATCAACTTCCTGGATACCGCCGACTGCTACGGGCCACATCACAACGAAGCGTTACTCAAGGATGTTCTGGCCAAACATCGAGCACAGATACGCATTGCCACCAAGTTCGGCATCGTGCGCAATCCGGGCGAATATGCACGTCGCCTCGATAACAGCGCCGAGTACATACGTACTGCCTGCGATGCGTCCTTGAAGCGCCTTGGTATCGAACAGATCGATCTTTATTACGTGCATCGTGTCGATGCCAATCAACCGATTGAGGAAACCATCACTGCGTTGGCAGAGTTGGTGAAGGCAGGCAAGATCGGCCATATCGGACTCTGTGAGGTAAATGCGGAAACACTGCGCCGTGCTCATGCAGTACACCCGATCACGGCAGTGCAGACCGAATACTCACTATGGACGCGGGATGTCGAGCAAAGCATCTTGCCGACATGTCGTGAGCTGGGCATCGGCTTTGTTCCCTACTCGCCGCTTGGTCGTGGGTATCTCACCGGACGCTTTCAACACAATGATGCCTTCGGTGAAGATGATTTCCGTTCAGGCCTACCCCGCTTCTCCGATGAGGCAATGGCAACCAACCGCCGGATGGCCGAGGTGATTGCCGATATGGCAAGTCAAAAGGGTTGTACTGCCGCGCAATTGTCGCTGGCTTGGCTGCTATCGAAAGGAACTGACATCGTACCGATTCCCGGCACCAAGCAGCAGCGCTATCTCATGGAAAATGCCGCTGCCACGACATTTATCCTTACCCCTGAAGAGCAACGTCGACTGGAAGAAGCCACAGCTCAGCTACCCATCATCGGGGAGCGTTACACCGCAGAAGGCATGAAGGGAGTGAATGCGTAGATATCGCGCGCAACCTGATCGGATTGTTGCACCCACAGCAAAGGTGTTTTACGCCAGCGCCGCTTTATCAATGACTTGCGAACGCTCATGCTGTGCGCCATTGCTGAAAAGCCAACAGTTGTGGAGTACCCGGCATGAAGATTCTACTGATCAACGGCGGCAAGGCCTTTGCCCATTCCAATGGCGAGCTCAATGCGACCCTGCATGAGCTGGCACGCGGTGAGCTGGCCGAGCTGGGCCATGAGGTGCGCGAAACCGTCATCGTGGAAGGCTTTGACGCCAAGGCGGAGGTGGAGAAACAGCTGTGGGCGGACCTGATCATCTATCAGACCCCGGGTTGGTGGATGGGATCATGTGAAAATAAAAGCCTCCAAACTCAATGAGTTGGAGGCTTTTTTTCTGTCGGGTGGTACGCTGGTGGTACACCCAGAAATGTCTCAACGCTCGTCGCGGGCCATCATGACTCCGAAAGCCCATCGCTCAACCGGCGTCCAGACAGTGTGCCAGAACAATGGGTCACGGGTCACGGTGAACTCGCGGCAGACCCAACCGGGTGGGTCGATGGAGTCGTGGCGCTCACCTGTCTCTGGATCAATATAGCGGAAGACGGCGCCGCCTTCCTCGCTCCAGGTGTAGTAGCGGCGGACCCCCGGATTGTCCGAGTTGGTATGCCACCCCATGATACTGCCGGCCGGATACACGATGGCGTTGGTCATACGCTCTGCGCCCAGGGCCTCGAGCAAGGGCTGATAGGACGCATCATAGCGGTCAAGCATCACCTGCGTGCCCGTGGCCACCTGTTCCAGGTCCCTGGCCGGTGGGCGGCCGAACATATCGAAATCCTCGAAGGTGTTGAACCGCTCCCAGGTTTCGACGGGCCAGCGTAGCGACTCAAGGATCGCAATAACATCCTCTGGAATCGGCACCAGGCGAACGCTCATGGGTCCATACTCCGCACCAGCATATTTTTCGCCCGCTCCAATAAAACGATCAGCCTTTCGCGGTCACCATCCAGCGTTACCAGACTGACCTTCCCTTCTTTTGTGCGTCCGACGGCGATCAGCGTCTCGAGATTTTCACCCTGCTCACTGATCTCGTCGATGGTGTCGCGGATCATGTCATCCATATCATTACCCCAGTCTGAAGACGTCACCTGTTGTGATATTGCCGCCGTCGGAATCGAAGGAAATCCCGAGCCCGCCATTGTAGACCCACCCCTTCACCGAAATGTCTGTTTGAGTCTTGATGGTCGAGGTAGAGCGATAGCTGCCGTACTTGTATTCCATGTTGTAACCACCCCGTGCTTTCGGGTGGTAATAGTCATGGCTTGCGGTCGGCTGTGGCCGCCCTTCACCCCGCGACCCTTTGCTTTCGTCCGACTGCGTGTGGCTCTTGTCGAGCACCAACTTGCCATCGATCCAGGTGCGGATTCGCACACGAACGAACCATTTGATCGCCCCCGTGCGCGCGACCCAATAATCGCCACCATCGCCGGTACGGTCCTGAAGACTACCGCTGCCGTAGCGACCACTCATTGAGGCCGCGACCCGTGGATAGGATGTCAGGCTCAAGCGGGAACCGGATGGCATCTTGGACAGTTTCTGCGTGGCCACATGGCTGGCGGAAATCTCGCGGTAATCCGCATCCCGGTGCCCATAGCTGTTACCACCCCCAGCCAGGCTGGCGCTGCGGCGCTCGTCGTTGTCATTCAGGCGAAGTGCCCCGAAGGGCGACTGGCCGTTGACCGTGATCGACTGCACTTCCAGGTTGCCCCGGATCATGGCGTCGTTGAACTCGACATAGCCGCTCTGCAGGATGGCCCACCCGGTCTTCCCTGACTGGAAGTTGTCCGAGAACACGTCACCGGAGAAGCGCGCCGCGCTGCGCACGTCCAGGTTGTTGACCTCGATGGCGTCGGCGCGGATCAACCCGCCCACGGTCGTGATCGGGGTGCCGTCGCCCTTGGTCAGCTTGCCGATGGTGATCGGCCCCAGCTGCCCTTCCTGGATCGATGCCTCGGCAATCAGGGCACTGTTGATGTAGGTATCACCGCCGACAATGATGAACGGCTTGCGGGCATCCTTGCTGGTCCGACCCACGGCGAAGCGGTCCACATCGAAAATGGCGTCGATGCTGTCGCCGTTGTTGCCCACCACGAAGCCGCCGATCAGCCCGTTGGTCTGCACCTTGGCATACCAGTAGGAATTCAGCGTCGTCAGCTCGCCGTTGATCTTGCCGACCTCGGTCCCGAGCTTGGTTTCCACGGCCGCGACGTCCTTGCCAATCTGGGACTGCGCCTTGGTCAATGCCGTGTTGGTGCTCTTGATCGAGTCTTCCAGCTCCTTCACTTCGCTGTTGAGCGAGTTGCGCACGCCCGAGACATCGCCCTTCAGCTCATTGCGCACGTTGGTGATGCTGCGGCTGGTCGAGGTGACACGGTTATCGACCTTCTCGATCTCGCTGGTCAGCTCGGTTTGTGCGGTGCTCAACTTCCCTTCCAGCTGGGAGCGGGTCGTATCGATCTTCTTGCTGGTGGTGTTGATCCGGCCATCCAGGCGCTTTGTCTCGCTGTTCAGCTCCGACTGGACGTCGCCGATCGTGTCCCCTAGACGCGATTCCACCGTGTCGATCTTGCCGCTGGCCGCGTTGATGCCGTTCTCCAGCTCCTTGACCTCGGACACCAGGCGGGTGTTGGTGGTGGCGATGCTGCCTTCCAGCGCATTGCGGGTCGTGTCCACCTTGCGGCTGACGCTGGTCACCCGGTCATCGACGCGCTTCACTTCCGTCTCGCGAACCGAATTGGCCTCGGCGATGGCCGAATTTAGCTGCGACTTGGCCGTGTTGATCTGCTGGGTATTGGCCTGGTCACCGGCCACCCGAGCGCTGGCCTCCTCGTTGATCGCGGCGGTGATGGCCGGCAGGTCTTCCTCGGTAGTGGCCGGCTGGATGCTGATCAGGTCGATCAACACCTTCTTGCCGCTGTTGCTGGTGTCACCCCAGATACCGAGGTAGTCAGCCCCGCCGTTGTTGGCACCCGGCACGTCCCACAGGAATTCGAACAGGGTCCAGTCGTCCTCGACCGGGAACCGTTGCCAGCCGCTGTTGCCCACCTCGGCGGTCGAGTAGGCCACGGCGAACTCGCTCGATGCCTGACTGGCGGTGGGGAAACGCTTGGCATAGCCCGTCACACGGATGCGCTTCTCGGAGAAGTTCTGCGCCATGCTCTCGGTGATCTGGGCATTGACCCCGCCCGTCGCGCCGCCCGAAGACGGATTGCTGCCGCTGTAGCCGATCACGGCAGACTGCTCGCCGCCGAAGTCGTCAGCGGTGTAGGCCGAAATCGTGGCCCCGCCGGGGGCATTCCAACGATCGTAGTCTGCCCCGTCCTCAAAGCTGCTGACCCATACGGGTGTGGCATCGAGGCGGGCCGTGATGCTCTCGACGGCACTGCTCAAGGCGCTGATCGCACTGGCGCGGGTCTGTTCTTCCCGTGTGATGTCGGCCACGTTGCTATCGACCCGCGCGGACAGTTGCCCCAGGTCGCGGGCCAGCGACTCGCCCTGCTGGATACGGGTCGTGCGCTCCTCGAGGATGGCCGCTTCATAGTCCTCGGCCACCTGGGCAATCTGGCTCTCGAAGCTGGTGGTCAGGGCATTCAGGCCGTTGATCCGCGCCTGGCGCTCGGTGGCCAGGTCCGCGAATGCCTTGTTGCTGGCAGCGGTCAGCGTTTCCTGGGTCCGGGCCAGGGCCTCGTCCCCTTTCACACTCGCCTGGCGGACGCTGTCGATCTCACTCCCCAGGCCCTGTGCCGTGGAGCGAAGGGATTCGGTTTCACGGGCCAGCGACTCGGTTTCTGACGTCCATGCCTCGCGGTTGGCCTCGATCGCCGCCGTCCGGGCCTTGGCTTCATCCACCAGGGCATCGGCGCGGGCCTTGGCCTCGGCACTGACCGCCTGCTGGCGGGCCTTGGCTTCCGCCTGCAGGGCCTTGACCCGATCCTGGTGCTCCTCGAGGATCGCCTGCACCCGAGCATCCGTCTCGGTCTTCAAGCGGCTGTTGACGGACCCAGGCTCGAAGTTGGAAATCAGCTCGATTTCCTTGCGCAGCTCCTCGGCCAGATAGGAGGCGTCGATTTCCTCGGTCAGGCGCTCGATCAGGTAGCCGATGTCCGCGATCTTGGTGGCCGACACAGCCTCGGACCACGGGCCCACGGTGCCGAAGGCATTCACGAAGCGCAGCCAGTACCAGTACGTCTGCGCCTCTTGCCCAGGGATCACGTCGAAGTAGCTGGCCCCGGCACCGTTGCCCAGGACATCGGACTCGTTGAAGTCATTGGTCTGGCCCCGACGAATCTCGACGATGCGAATCTGGTACTTGGAGCCCGGGAAATCCCACAACAGGTGGATACCGTCGAACACCCCCAGTGCGTAGACGCCCGTGGGGCGCGGCGGCGTGGCCACGTCGCCGCTATCGCCGACCGGCAGCACCGTCGGCAGGCCCGTCAGCGGATTGATCCGCCCCAGGCCCTGCACCAGACCGCTGTCCACCAAATCGTTGAACGTGACGGCTGCTTCGCCCGGATCACCCCGCCGGCCAAGGCGCACTTCCGTGGCCTCCTTCATGGCCTCCATCCAGCGGCGGAGTGTCGGCGTGGCGTCGCGCGGGATGTCCGGCAGTGCCGTGATGCGTTTACGCGCCATAGACCAGCTCCTGTGTGGACCCCGCCAGGACGGCGGAATAGATGGCCCGGCGGCTGTCCCCCTTGGACTCCATCTCGAGGGTCAGCTGCCACTCGCGCTTGCGGCCCCAGGCCGGCAGTCGGAACGGGTCCTCACTCTGCACCGTCAGGGTCAGCTCGCGGTCATCGCCCCGGATGGTGAGCGTCACGGGATATTCCGACGCCATCACCTGCCCCAGGCCAAAGGCCCGTGGGCGGTCGCGCACCACTCGGCTGGTCCAGGACACGTTGCCGGCGGCAGTGCTCATGACCTCGGTCAGGTTGGGAATGCCGAAGCCGTCGGCGACCAGGATGGTGCGATCGTGGCGACTGTCCCGCGCGGCGCACGTCATCTTGCTGAACAGCTCGGCGGAGCCGGATGACACCAGGGTCAGCGAGCGCGGGTCACTGGGCGTGATGGCGTAGAGCGTGTCGGTCAGCGGGACATAGAACAGGTAGCGGCCTTCGAAGGCGAACGCCTTGAGGGTCGCCGGGTCCAGGTCCTTCCAGTCCTGAGCGGTGAAGATGCCGCCGGTCAGCAGCTGGGCTTGCTGGCCATCGACCGCGACCAGGCCATCGTGGCTGGCATACACGACGAAGCCGCCCACATCGACAACACTGTCGCGTGAAAGGCACGGGTAGTCGTAGTCCATTTCCTGGGGGACGGCGGCCTGCGGGTCCGCGCCATAGCACCAGTACGGTTTGCCGGTGGTCCCGACGAACAGGCCGTTGGCCGTGGATTGGATCGCCGTGATCTGGGTCTTGAGCGGGAAACGGTACTCATAGGGCCAGGCGTGCGGCAGCTTGACCTCGGAATAGCACAGCATGTTGCCGTAGAAGCCGGCGAGGAAGTTGGAGCCGACCGCATCGATTTCCTTGATCTCGTCCGGTGCCGGGTGCCAGGTGTCGGTGGGCAGCACCTCGGCTTCTTCCCCGTAAGGCACCGTATCGGTGAAGCTGGCCTGGGTGTAGGCCACCTCGCCCACGTACTGGAAGTAGGTGCCGCTGGAACCGGACGTGGAGCGGTAGACGCGCTTGCGGGCTGCGCCCGTGAATCGACGCTGCCCGGTATCGCTGTTGCCCAGGGGAAGATCGACCGTGACGCTGAAGTCGAACTCGATTGGCACCTCGACCCCGCCGGACGCGATCGAGGGCGGACCTTCCTGCCCCAGGTCATCGACCAGGGTGAAGACGTACACCACCCGCTGGCGGTTGAGGTCTTCTTCCTCCATACCCTCCGGGATGGACTCGGATGCGAGCCGCGCCAGGGGCGCACCGTCCGGGGCCGGGACTCCCAGACGATAGGACGTCGGGGTGATGTTCACCGAGTTGTCGGAGTAGTTGTCGCCGATGGTGTAGCGCGGCCCGGTCGAGTCCGCGAAATAGATGCGGCGCCATTCGTCCTGCGGGGCGATCAGGGAGTCGATGCCGCGACGCACCTGATCGGTGAAGACGAACCAGGCGTCGGCCATGTGCGAGTAGAACAGCGACTCGGCCGTCTTGAGCCCGCCCGTGCGGTTGCCCTTGAGCTTGCTGTAGTTGGTGCTGGCGAAGTTCACTGGCAGCGCCGTCAGGGCACCGCGCTGGAAACCCGCATTCACTGCACGTTCGGACAGACCCTCTGCCAGGCGCGATGGGTCCACCTGGGGCGCCATGCCCTCGAAGGTCAGGATTCTCATGCGGCCTCCACTTGCACATACCAGGGGGCGTTGTAGTCATCCGCCGCGTATTCCAGATTGGTGGCCACCCGCTCCATCCAGCCGCGCCCGAAGTCAGCGAAGGAGGACAGCTTCACGTAGAAGCGGATGCGCTCGGCATTGAACCGCTTGAGCACATCATCGATGTCGGAACGCTCCAGAGCGCCCAGGGTGACAGCCCCGACATGGCCATCATCGGCAACATCGAGGGCGCGCTGCAGGAACCGGATCGCGGTACCAGGACCATGGTTCACGGCGGCGTCGAAGGTCTGATAGGCCACGGCCGGCGGGAACTGGTCCGCCTGGGCACGATCCCAGAAGTCGCGGCGGTACAGCTGCTTGGCCCGATCGAGGGTCAGATTCTGGATGTCCTCTCTCGGGTAGCGGGCCGCACTGATACCGAAGCGGGTGCCACGCAGCACCCCGACCCCGACACTGCCACCTGTCCAGTTGCCTGGGTCACGGCGGTGCAGGGATAGCCCGCCCTCATGGCCAATGACGCGCTCGAATGCCACACCAAATGTCATCATCGCGGTAGCCTCCGGCGGATATACCAGGCCCGCCGTTGTTGGAAGACGATGTAGAACAGCACAGCGCTATCGAACAGGTGCCATGCCACGGAGCTGGTCGTGAACGCGAAGGCATAAATCCCCCGCGAATTGATCAGGATCAGGTAGGTCACGGCGATCATGGCTTCCATGATCAGCAGGTCCGTTCGTCGGCCTTTCGGCACGATTCGGGCAGTGAGAACCGCGCCGAATATCACGACGACGGATGCAATGACGTTGAGCCAGGAGACAACAGTGATCATTTCCTTCCCCTCCAGATGTCCCGCAATGTGGTGGACCAATTCACCATGAACTCGTGCGGATCACGGGCGAATTCCGCGCCCACCTTGAAGATTCCCGTCAGAATGTGGTCGGCGACGAGCACCACCAATGCGAGAATCGCGCCTTTTGCCCCTGGACCCATGTCTTGGTCAGGAATATCCGCCAAGTACAGATTCATTACCCCGCCGACAAAGATCGACACGGTTAAATACCGCAGCCAGTCGAACCATGACCGTTTTGTTTTTGAGTAGAGCCATTTGACCAAAACGGCTCCAAATATAATCAGCGCTGGCACAACCCATTGGGCGGTCTTTTCGGCGGCAATGCGCTTCAATTCATCCGACAATTGCCATCCCTCCTATCACTCGACGCCCATGAATTGCACTGCGCCAGAGTAGCCATTATAAGCATTGCTTATTATGCGAGGCTACTTTTTCACCTCGTTGTAGAGTGTGGGTTTGCTGCCTTCGACGGCACGTTTCAGCTCACGGACGATCTGGTCATCCAGCGTGTTGCTGGTGCTTTTCGCCAGGCGTTCCGCCAGGACAATCAGTAGGTTGAGCAGGAACCGCTCGGTGAGCAGCGTGGTGGCCATACTGGTGAGGATTTTCAGGATAACAGCCGGCATAGTCATGCCCTCATGCGATGCCCCCGGCCGGACGCCGGGGGTTATTCGGTGGGATAACCTTATTTAGAAATCGCCGCCACTGTTGGCGGTTTCGATTCGACCGATCTCGAACTCGCCGCCCATGTTCAAGAACCCAACATCGGACAACTCGGGTAGGCGTAGCGCCGCGATGGGGTCGTAATAAGGAGCGGAGTCGTAAGTGATCGTGGCCCCACCAAAGATGGCGTTGGTGTAAGGCAGTCTGAACGGAGGGTGACGAAGCACGTTGGGGATGAGCCCTGTCATGTCCGTCCAGTTTTCGCCATCCGTAGAGCGGGCCACCTTGCGTACAGCATTGTACGCATCTGTGGAGAGGATCAGAGCGCCCTCGAAGGACCACAACACGGGGCGAGTGCTATCCACCTGCGTGCTGACTGAGACTTCAGCCCAGGTGATTCCGTCTGCGGAAGTCATCATGGCTCCAGCATAGGCTTGGTGGATTGCCCACAAATCGCGGATGCCGGCCACTTCTGTGTACTCGCGGGTACTACCCTCGACAGGCGGCACCGCTACCGGCGCAGAAACGGTAACGAAGTCAGTCGTGGAGACGTAGCGGCCTTCGTAGGTAATGAGTCCTTGCGGCCCCACGTCTGATGTCCGCATGGCGATCCCCGAGATGACCAAGGGGGCGTCACTGACCATAACCTCGGGGAGCGCCACCCACACACCATCGGACTTTGCGGTGTAGGCAACCGTGGAGTCCGCCGGGGAGTAGAACATCCGGTTGCCAGCAATGTGCAGCGTGTCGCCCCTAACGCCTGATTCAGTGAGGCCCGGAACCTCGACCCAGGTATATCCGCCATCCAGACTACGCACGAGTCCATCATTGCTTGTAGTGGCATAGAGGGTATCAGTCGCCCTGTGATAGACCCCCGAGGTAATGCCGTATTGTGTTTGCTCAGGGGAGACTTCCCAATCACGCGCGTCCCCAGAGGTATGGGCTACTTTATACGTGCCGAACGAATCCCCATTCGGGAATGCGATTGCGCCATCGCGTCCAGCAATGACGGTGTCGTATAGCGGTGATGGGGGAAGCTCGGAAGCCGAAGAGTCCTCAACTACATTGGCGTCGTAGAGTACGGGTGTAGTGCGCGGGGCATCAGCCGTCGCCACATACTTCGGATATGCAGAAAACAGGAGGATTTCAGAGTACCGGCCCACCGCGACAATGCCGCGAGGGGTGCTGACGGCGCATTCGGCGTGCATACGCTCTTCATCAGTGAACGGAACTTCCTCAACGGTGCCATCGGCGGAGATAGCGAGCGCGTAAGCACGACCTGAACAAAGCATCCATAGACGCCCATCGTGCTCGACGCAAGGAGGTCCGATGGGCGTGTCAGACAACTGGCTAAAGGCGCCATCGGCCGGGCTATACATGAACGCTTTGCCCCCGAAGTCGAACACGACGTTGTCCCCAAACGCGGCAACCGCACTGCAGTAACCATACTGCTCCGCGACTACCTCCCAGTGAATGGCATCCACGGACCGAAGCACTCGCTCGTCGCGGGATTTACCGGCCACCGTGATGTAGTAGCCCCCTACTTTCACGATCGGGTGATCAAAATCGCCGAGGATTGAGGGGTCAGACGCTTGGGAAAGGTCGAAGGTGCAGGTGCTCCAAGTCTCCCCGCGATCGAGGCTCACGCGCGGCGCATCCGCAGCGCTAGAAGATTCGCTATAGGACACGAAGATTACCCCCGCGCCGTACACCACATTGTATGGGTCCGAGGTGGGCGTCGCCGGAAAGTCCACGTGGTCATTGTCGATACCGTCGCGAGTGAACAGCATGTCGTGCGCGGAGCCGTAGAAAAAATCGCCGTTTGCTGTGGCGTACAATCGAGCGGTCTTGTAGTTATCCCCGTCGTCGTAAGGGAACGCCACCTGGGAGTAAGTCATATCGCGCAGATCGACCGTCAGGAGCTGCCCGCCGGAAATGCGGGGCGTCACCATGATGATTTCGCCGTTGCTGGCAGCGGAATTAGCGGTACGACCCACACTCGGTGCTGGGGTAATGTCCTGGACGGTAGCGCCAAGTGGCTGGGCGAGCATGTCCGCGATCTGGAGGCCGTTGCGGATCGCGTAATCACCCCGCGACGGATGCCAGGGAGTGTCGAACACGCCGACAGAATAGCGAATATCGCCTGCTTCCCAAGATGGGATTTCAGCGAGTCGTTGGAGGCCAGCCATAGCATCCGCAGTCAGTCGGGACTCGACGATTTCGCCTGCGTTATGCCCAAGGGCGGCGCCCTCATGCCCGCGCTCGACGGTAACTTCATTCCCGGAGATGGCCGTAACCTTCACAACCTCTAGGTTGGAGCCATAGCGCGATGAATCAACAAAGATGGTCAGCGTGAACCACTCATCCTCAGCGAGCGACAGGGGGAATCCGTGCATCTCCGTAAGCACAAGGGTTGTGCTTACGGGGGAGACGGCTGCGTCGAGAACGGCATGGCAGTTGTTCAAATAGAGTTGTGACATTTCAAAGCTCCGTAACGACAATCAGGAAATCCACTTCCTTGGTGCGCGATTCGGTGTAGATCAGGACCGTGAACTTGTAGCTCTGCCCATCTTCACCGCCGGTAATCCATAGCTTGACCCGGTCAGGGGACACCGAGGTCTGTGTCACCTCGATGCCACTGGGCGGGTCCACGATTTCCAGGTTCTCGACCTCGTCGCCGGGCGATAGCCACTCGGACATGACGATGTCGTAATCCAGGTGGTCCCTGGGCTGCTTGCGGAATGTCTTCATGCGACTTGGTACTCCCTGTTGGTCGCCGCGACCGTCATGCTGCGATCAGTTGCCGGGACCACGATGGTGCGGCGATCAGGGGCAGCGGCACCGGGATTGATGATGAAGGACCCGCGCCCGACACTGGCCCGCGCAGTGCATTGGCCTGGGGGGGCTGAGGTGATGCGGAAAGCCACGGCCCGTTGGTCTGCCGTGGGCCGCATGAGCGACTTGGCATACCAGACGTGGAAGATGGTGACCTGAGTGGGGCCACCGCGCGCGTAGCTGTGGCTGGTGCCCTGGCCCGAGGTCCAGCGGCGGTTATCCGCGATCGAGATCACGTTGGCGTTGGCATCGTTGGCACTGGCCAGCCGGATCGCCCCGTTTTCGGCCAGCTGGTCGCTGACCGAAATCGTCATGGCCTCCATGCCGACCCAACGCAGGCGCACGGCCTCGGCCACCGGAGCACTGGCCGCCACCCCTTTGGCCTGCATGCCGACCCAGCGGTAACGAATGGCCTCGGCCAGCTGATCCGACCGAGCGATCGTGCTGCCTTCCATGCCGACCCAACGCAGGCGATTGGCCTTCACCACCGGGTCTGCGATGGCGACCAGGTCCGCCTCGGCATAGATCGAGCGGTAGTGCGTCGGCTCGGCCTCGGAATCCGCCGTGGCATCGAGTACGGCATCGGCATAGATCGAGCGGTAATGGATCGGCTCGGCCTGTGTCTCGGCCGTCGGCTCCATGACGGATTCGCCATAGATCGAGCGGTAATGGATTGGCTCGGCCTCCGTCTGCGCCGTCACGGTCGCGCGCCCTTCGGCAAAGACCCAGGGATTGATGCGGGTCACAATCGCGGTGCCAGCGGTTGCCACCACATCGCCGCGTCCGTCCCGATCCATGTAGGGCGTCAGGATCACGTCACTCTGAGCGGGTGACATCCCGGCCGGGGCCCAGGTGTAGTTGAGGGCGTTGAACCACTGCTCGGCCTCGGCCGCGCTTTGCCCCGTGGCGTAGGAGTAGGCCACGCCATCGCGGGTGATGGTCGGCGCGATATGCGTGAAGGCTTCCCCGATCGGGTTGCCCTCGATGACCGTGATGCGAGAGGACCGCGTCGTGGCGTCCACCTCGCCGGTACACTGCCCTTCCACACCACGCACCAGCCAGAGTTTGTCTGGATCGGTTACCGACTCAGACTGCACATAGACCTGGCTATACCCCAGGATCGTGTTGGGCACCGCGCGGGTAGACGACCTGGCGACCGCTGTCCCTTCGGCGTAGCGCTGGCGGACGCGCAGCACCTCGACATCGGATTCATCCAGCCAGCTGATGGTCTGGGTGCGGGCCCGGGCCAGTTTGGCCCAGGCGGTGCGGTCAGGTGGAACATCGGGGGCGAAGCTCCGGGCCTCGATACTGCCCCCCATGTAAACCAGTGCGACTCCCCGACTCGAGGGTTCTGCCGCGACCGCATCCGATTCACTGGTGGCCGCGCCGTCCATATAGGCGTGGCGCCAATACTCGCCCTGGCCGTTGCTGATGGCATCGAGGGCGGCATCCGGGACCACCTGCCGAACGGCAATGGCCGCCTGCTCAGAAATGCTGACCGCCGTGGAATCGGCGGTTTTCGTGACCTGAATATCCGCTGTGGTATCCGCATCGGCGTAAAGGTCGATTTCCGCGAACACGGGGCGCAAACCATCGGCGGCCATGAACGCCGTCGCCGCCGACTTGGCCTTGGCCCGAGTGCGGCGGGCATTGTCTGCCGTTGACTGCGCCTCGATCAGACTGGTGGCATAGAGGTAGGCGTGGCGCTCGTGAGCCAGCTCGGCCACGGCTTCGATGATCAGCTCCGCGTCGAACCCTGCCATGCGGATGGGGGTCGCCTCAGAATCAGCGCTGGCGGTGCCCCCCGCTGTGGGTGCGGACGTGATTCGCAGGCCCACCCCTTCGGCAGAAGCCGATGCAGTAGAGACGGCGGTGGGTGCGGAGGTAATGCGAAGGCCAACCGCCGAGGATTCGGAGTTGGCCTGGCGAGACGGCATGGTGACCGACTCGATCGAATAGATGTCCACCGAGGCACTGATCTGTGCCTCGGCGGAGGCAGTCCCTTGTGCCCAGAGTCCTGTCGCGCCGCCGTTTAGCGGCGCCCCATTCAGCGGCGCGAACATGGGCAGTTACCCCTTAGCGGAGAATGATTTGCACGCCGCCGATATCGACGGACAGCACGTCATTGACCTCGAGGGTCTTGGAGACAGTGAAGGCACCGTGGTACAGCAGGTTGCCGCCGGTCTGGGCATCGAAGATGCCGTAGTGGCTGATGGTGACGGAACCGTCTGCGATCGGCGGGAACTGGATGACCTTGGCGTTGGAGGACATCATGCCGTCGCCAGACACGGTCGGTGCGGTCCAGCCGTTGCTGATCGTCTCGCCCTTGGCCGCATCCTGACGCAGGTACGCGGAATCAGTCAGCTCGTTGCCGCTCGCTTCATCGGTCGGGTCAGAGGTGAACAGGGCGATATAGATGGAAGACGGCGTGGACAGCGATTGCCCGCGCAGAGTGGCATTCAAGATGCCGGATTCCAGGTAGTCGGAAAAAGCTGCCATTAGTCATTCCTCGTAAAAGTTGGCTGCGATAAGCAGTGCTTATATTGTAGCCGGTGTTATAGGACCAGGCCAAGCAACGGGACGGAATCCCGCGCCACTCGGCCATACTCCCCCTGGACAAGGCTGTAGGCCCGTTCGGCCGCCGGCCCTGCAAGCGAGACGCCAATGGGGCGCCCATAATCCATGCCGCTGTACGCTCCCACGGCCAGGGATAACGGCCCCAGAAGCCCCGCGCGATCGACCAGCTCGGTGATACCGCCACCGGAAGACCAATCGGTGTCGAAGGCACGCCAGTCGTATTCGTCATCATCGAAGGTACTGTTCAACCCTTCCTTGGCCATATCGCGCAGCATGACAGCGGCGAAGGCCAGCGGCAGACCCATGGCGATCCCGACCTGAGCACCGGCCGTCGAGGCCAGGATGGTCTGCCCTTCCCGACGGCGCTGGGTGTATTCCCGTGCCACCCCATCGATGAAGATTTTCTTGCCGCCCCAGGCGAAGGACTTGAGCTGCCAGAACAGCGAGAACCATGGATTGGATGCCCAGCCAGGACGCATGGCCGCGTTCGGGCGCAGGATGGATTCATCCACGAAGGCAAACAGCCCCTGGCGCAGTTTCTCGCCGGCAGGTGTCTCGAAATTCTGCCCCTCGCTATAGAAGGCGCTGACATCCTGGGGCGTCAGCCCCAGGTCCTGTAGCTGGCGGATCGCCGTGGCGTCCCCCTCATTGGCCAGTCGCGTGGCACGGGTGATGAACCCGAGCCCCATCTGGGTAGCAAGCGCCCGGTTGTGGTCCGTGATGGCCTGCAAGCCGGTGATCTTGAAGAACACGTCCGTGGCCCAGCGGACTTCCGGTGTCATGAAGTCGTTACCGTAGCTGTTATGCAGCGCGTCCATGGTCATCTGCGATTGCACGGTGCCGACGCGGCGGGCCAGTTCCGTGCGCTCCTCGCGGGTGAACTTGGTCAGCGTCTGGTACAGGTCCTTGAACGCCGACGTGCTTTGCATGCGCATCGCGGTGGTCCCGAGGTCGGTAACCTGGGAAATCGAGGCCAGCCCCAACGTGGTCATGTACACGTAGGCCCCGACCGCCGACAAGGCGCGTCCGACCTTGGGCGGGAGCTGCTTGCCGAACAGGCGGTTGCTGCGGCCCATGTAGTTCTCGACGATCTCACGCGCCAGAGCCTTGTCCTGACCGTCCAGCTGGTCGATCTCGTTCTTCACCTTGGCTGCCGGGTCATAGACCATGACCGGGTCCTGGCTGGTTTCGACGCGGTGCTTGAGTTTGGCCAGGTAATCTTCATCGATCGGCTGCCCCTGCGAGCGACGGTATTCCAGGTCCTCGACCACGGCCTTGCCGTCACGCTCGGCACCGAAGGCCCGCTCGAACTCGGCACGGTGGATGGCCGAGCGGATGTGCATGACAAAGGAGGATTTGGGTGTCTCCAGGAACTTGCCCGCCTGAAGGTCGGCGTTGCTGACGTTGGTCAGGACGCGCGCGGCCTTGGCATTGAGCCCTGGCCCGGCGCCGGCCTGATCCGCTGTCTGCAATTCGACCTGGCCGCCCTGCTGGGTGATGGCCATGAAGATGCTGTCAGCCGACGCCGTGTCGATGCTGCTGTCGGCCTTCATGATCAACGCTTTGAACTCCTCGGGCCGCGCCATCATCTCGGAGACGTTATAGACGCGCGTCCCGTAGACGCTCTTGCTGTTGAAGCCGTTCACATGGGTTTCCAGGTGCTGGCCCAACTCGGTCATCAGGTCGAACAGCGGCAAGGCATCCTGGGGTAGCTGGTCGCGGGGGACCTCGCGCTGCACCAGGGCCATGACCTGCTCGGCACGGCGCTCGTTGTCCGGGATCGCCTGATCGAACTTGCGCAGCCAGTTGGCCGTCTCGGATTCGCGGCGGTTCATATAGCCGGCGGTAGTGGAATCGCGGCGAGTGCCTGGAGCGCTCCAGAACATGCTGGCGATGCGGGCCCCGCGCGGCCCCATCTGCCGCAGGCGGCTGTCATCGGTGTAGACGATATCGCGCAGGGCACGGGCTCCGGTCTTGAGGAAGCGCGGCGAGCGTTCATCGACCCACTTCTGGCTTCGCGTAAACCAGCTGTTGCCAGCGTTCTCGGCCATGATATCCGCGACGCTTTCGCTCACCGGGTCACCGACCGGGAGCCCTGGCTGTTCGGGCACAGTCGGCATACGACGGGCCTGCTGCCCACGTTCGCGGGCACGCTGGGCCATCTGGCGAACGATCTCGAGGCCATCGAGGTCGGCCGGCGGGATGTTGTCGGTACGCGGCGGACGCTGGCCATCATTGATCAGCCCGGCCAGCCAGTCTTGCTGCTGCTCAGTGCGCAACAGGGCCTCGCGGACGGCAGCATTGCGCTCACGTCCGGTCTTCTGGGCGTCACGCGCCGCCTGTTGGGCATCGCGCCGCTGTAGGGCGTTGCGTGCAGTGTCCATCGCCGCTTCAAACTGCTCGCGGCTGGCCTCAACGCCCGCGCTGTCCCAGCCTTGTTTGCGCAGGGTATGCAGCTCGCGGCGAGCGTTGCGAAGCTCGGCGTGAACGTCCGCATTAAAGCGGTTCCGACCGACAGTCGTCTCTCGCTCCAAGCGCATGATCCGTTCCTGCAGCTCGCCCGTGCGGGCCAACGTGTCAAAGAAGTTGTCAGCGGTCTTGTTGCCTTTCATCCGGGTCGGCAGCGCCATCTCGCCCTTCTTCACCAATGCCGACATCTGGCGTTTCACACCGTCAAACAACCCGCGCAGCTTGGTGCGAAGCTCGGCGAAGGCGCCGGCCTTGGCCACCACGGCCTGGTTGCTGCGCACGCGGCGGTGCATCCAGCTGGAGTAGCGGTCAGCGACCCATTCCTCGAAGCCGGTTTTCGGGTCCTCGTACTGCTTCACCAGCCCTTCGCGGCGGTCCTTCTCATAGGCGCGGTACAGGGTGTTGAAGCGGCGCTTGTCCTTGATCAGCGTGTTGAGGTGATCGCGGTAGGCCACATGGCCCAGCTCGTGCGTCATCACCATTGCCATGGCGTCCGTGCGGGGGCGGCCGTTGGCGTCGGTGAGGCTGCGCAGGAAGATGACCGAGGTATCCCCGACATGGATGGTCGTGCCGGCGGCGCTACGCTTGCCTGCCAACGTATCCTCGAGGCTCTGCCGGATCGCCGGGGTGCGCTCCATGTGGAGGTGCCCGTTCTCGCTCATGGCCTGGTTGAGGTCTTCCATCGTGGTGGTGTCGGTGGCCACCACGACCCGCTGGCGCAGGTTGGTCACCCGACGGGCCAGGTTGGTTGCGTCCGCGACCCAGGTCGGCAGGCTCTCGTCTACGAAGGTGTCGTGGCTGGTTTCCTTGAGGCGGCGTGTCTCGCGCGGCCCCTCAGTGGAGCCCCGGCTTTCGATCTTGCGCTCGCGGGTGTCCACCCCGCCTTCCTGCTCGGCCAGGAACCATTCGTGCTTGGCCTGCTCGTTGAGTGCGGCGATCACATCGTTGGGGACATGGTCGATCGGGCCATCAATCACAGTGTCGAGCTGTACCAGGCTGACCGCGTCACCGTACTCATGGATCAGGGCGGTGCGCTGATCGGCGTTCATGTCCTCCCACAGGGCTCGCGCCTGATCCGACGGCCAGGCGATGTCGGTATCGGTCACGATCTCGATGGCGCCATGCAGGCCCGGAGCCAACAGGATGTCCCCCGCTTCGTTCTGCTCATACTCGGACGGCATGGTGATGCCCTGGTCGTGCAGCATCTTGCGGGAGCGACGGAACCGCTTGAGCGTGTCCTGAGTCCAGGCCAGGTTGCCTTCCTTGTTGCGGCGCGTCGGAATCGCGGACAGATGCGACAGCAACAGCACACGCTGTTGCTCAGTGATCGCGTCCGAATCACGCAGCCGGATTTCCGAGATGCGTGGCCCCATGACCGAGAATGGCAGGCCATAGATATTCTTGAACTGCACGAAGCTGGTCGCCTGCTGCAGGGCCGGCGATGCCTCGGTGTTCGGTGCCCAGGCCGCGATGCGGTAACCACTGTCATCCAGCACGGCCAGCGCGGTGGCCAGGCCAGTCCGGGAGCGCTGTGCGGTGGTGTTACCCCCGAGCCCCTGGGAAACGTCCATGCCGGCGGCAGCCAGCACCCTGGGGTTGACCCAGATCGACTGGCCATTCGGGCCAGTCATGCGCAGTGTGTACCGCTTGGCATTGTCGTTGCGCGGCTCCTCACGCCCGGTCCAACGGCCGCGATCGAGGGCATTCATCACCCGTTCGGTGGTGCCCTGCACCGTGCCATCCTGGGCATGGAACGCGGAATCCCGCTCGGCCTCGGTCGGATCACGGCGGCGGACCAGAGCGTAGTGCTCCGCACCGTTCTCGCGCTTGTTGGCGAACGTAAATTCATCGTTGGGGAAGCGCTGCTGTAGTTCCTGTGCCTGCTTCACCATCGAGGTCGGCACCAGATGCTGATCCCCTTGCGGTGTGGTGATCAGGGTGGTGGCCATGTTCTCGGTCACGGGGCGCCAGCCGAGGTTCTGGACTGGCGCACTGCGGGCACGCATGTCATAGCCCTTGTCGCGGCGCGTCAGGGCGGTCGGGTCGAGCTGTTGCGGCCGGGTCTGGATACCGGCGCTGCGGCCTGCCCCAGGATTGACCTCGTCGATCATGGCACCTTCAGCCATCGCGGTGACCGGGCGTGTGCCCTGGGGCTCCGGGGTGAAGACGTCATACACCAGTGCGCGGCCATCCGCGTCGCGGTCCACCCCCTGACGGTCGAGGAAGATGTCATTGACCGCCTGATCGAGGCGAGCATCCGATTCATCCTGCGCCAGGTCCGGGTCCTGGAAATCCTCTCGGCTGGCGGGACGCTCACGGCCGGTGAGCTTCATGTCGCGGGGCTCGGAACCGACCGCCGGGTTGAAGTCCTGGCGCGGCGCCGGCTGGGCCTGCGGCTGCTCCGGTTCCGGGGTGAAGTCCTGACGCGGTGCCGGTTGCGCCGGCTGGCGGGCTGGTCCGTTGCGCAGATCGAACTTGCGAGCCGGTGCCGGCTGGGCCTGCGGCTGCTCCGGTTCCGGGGTGAAGTCCTGACGCGGGGCCGGTTGTGCCTGCGGTTGGGCGGGCTCAGGGGTGAAGTCCTGGCGCGGGGCCGGCTGGGCCTGCTGGCGAGCGGGTCCGTTGCGCAGATCGAACTTGCGAGCCGGTGCCGGTTGGCCCTGCGGCTGCTCCGGTTCCGGGGTGAAGTCCTGACGCGGTGCCGGTTGGCCCTGCGGCTGCTCCGGTTCCGGGGTGAAGTCCTGACGCGGGGCCGGCTGGGCCTGCGGCTGCTCCGGTTCCGGGGTGAAGTCCTGACGCGGGGCCGGCTGGGCCTGCGGCTGCTCCGGTTCCGGGGTGAAGTCCTGACGCGGGGCCGGCTGGGCTTGCGGCTGCTCCGGTTCCGGGATGAAGTCCTGACGCGGTGCCGGCTGGGCTTGCGGCTGCTCCGGTTCCGGGATGAAGTCCTGACGCGGTGCCGGCTGGGCCGGCTGGCGAGCGGGACCGTTGCGCAGATCAAAGCGGCGTTGAGTGGTCTTGCGGGCATTGGCCCGCGCCTCACGGTCAGCCAGGTGCTGTTCCAGGCTGGTGAATTCAACACGCCCGCCATAGCCTTTCAGGCGCTCGGCTGCGGCCGACTGATCATCGCGGTCGATGACCTCGGAGTGGATGACGGCGTTGTTCTCGTCACGCACGGCAGCGGCCATCGCGCGATTGGGGGCGATGTCCTGCTTGGAACGACCATACCCCAGGGCCTCGGCCATCATGGCGTCGCTGCCACCCTCCTGCTCGACCCGCTGGGCCAGCTCGGCGTCACGGGTGTAGAAGGTGCCATTGCGCGTGCGTGCGGAGTACACGTCTTTGGCGTCAGCCAGTCCTGTCGGGGCCGGTGACGCACTGTTGACCTCGACGCCCCGCTTGGGATTGCTCGGGTCCATGGCCGCACGGAACTGGGCATCGACATCCGCCTGGCCTTCCGGCATCACGATACCGGCATCATCCGGGGCGGCCTCCGGCTGTGCCTGGGGCTCCGGCTGCGGCTGCGGCTGGGGCTCCGGCTGCGGGCGGCGGGTGTTGACCACATAGCCACGATCATCCACCACCGGATCGAAGCGGGAGGCGAAGGCGTCGGCGCGCTCACGCAACGACGGGCCCGCGTCCGGTGTCGGGCCGCCGGGCGTGCCATCAGTGGGCGGTGTGGTGCCGTCATCCATCGGTGAGCGCCCTTCCACCACATTGCGGCCAGCGCCCTGGAGCATACCGATCGGGGCATCGATCGCGGTACCGCGCGCGGCACCCGCCAGGGCACCGGCAGCGGCGGACTCGACCCGGCGATGGCTCGCTTCCTCGGTACTGGCATAGCCGGGTTGCAGGTAGTCACGGAACTGGATCAACAGCTCCTCCTGCGCCGCCTCGGTGCCGCCTTCCGCCACGGTGGCTTTCCCGACCTTGCGGCCCGTCTGGGCCAGCAATGAGGGGGCTTGCCGGGCAAGATCAGTCCCTAAGCGGCCGGACTGCTTGAACAGCCCACCGACTACCTCGAATGCCTGATTGGCCGCGACAGCATCGAGGGCTGCCATGCCGCCGCCGATGGCGGCTGCGCCCCAAGGGGACGGATCGCCTGCTTCATGCGACTCGCGGTAGGCTTCGCCGGCCGAGCGCGGATAGCCCCCGGCGGTGGCCGCGTACAGGGCGCCCCGCTGGGCCATGGTGGCGCGCAGCGTGTTGTCGAGGATGTTCTGGTCGAGTCCGGTGCCACGGCCTTTGGCCACGCGCTCCAGGGAGTCGCGCAGCTCCTTGGTCAGCATGGTCTTCATGGTGGTGCGCATGGCCAGACCTTCCGCTGCACCGCCGGCAGCGCCCACCGGACCTGCGGCAGCGGCACCGAGGGCCGCGCCGATCGTGGCCGAGGCCATCCCCTCGATGATATCCGGGCCAAGACGCCCCAGGGTGGTGACGGCCCAATCGCGCAATACGCCGGGCGTGCCGGAGTCCAGCACGTCATGGAACGTCGGAGCCCCAGCCGCGATGTCCTGCCCCTCTCGCATGTCGCGCAGGGCCGAATCGATCAGCGCCTGATCAGCCTCGCCGAACATGTCCTGGAGCATCGCACCGGCAAACTTGATCCCGCCCTTGAACTCCTGCACACCGCCCGAGAAACTGCGCCCGAAAGACAGGGGGGCATGCTGGGTGCCCCCGAACTGTGCGTCCGGGCGCTGAGTCTCGAGCGAGTATTGAGGTTGTGCATTGCGGCGGGCCAGCTCGTCGCGGATCAGGGTTTCATAGGCCATTGGGCGCCTCTCTATTTATAAGCTGTGCTTATCTTAACGACCTGCGCCGCCCTGGCCTAGCGCGGCTTTGAGCTTGCCGATCTCTTCTCCGAGAATCTGGTCGCGGCGGACCTCGTCACTGAAATTGGTGCCCTCCTCACGCAGGCGTTTGTCCACCTGCAACAGCACCTCAGTGCGGGCCCTCGGATCATCCGCAAACTGGTAGAGCTGCTGCCCGTTCATGGCGGCTTTGTAGCGCTTCCGGGCAGCGTCGTACTGCGCAGCGCCTTCGACCGTCTTGAAGATTTCCGGGTTCTGCGCTGCCAGGAACAGGGCCGCCGGGTCTTTCTCCAGATGCTCGTTGTCCTTGAACGCACGCTCCAGTGAGTCGGGAATCCAGTCATTGCTGGTCTGCAACTGCTGACTGAGCTGCTGCAGGCGCACGTAGCCGTTGGCCACGGCCTGGTTGTTCCAGTCGGTGCCCTGGAGGCCACTCGGGAACATGTCATACGCATTGCGGATATCGGTGCGCATTTTGGGTAGCAAGGTTTCGATCCCTTCTTCCTCGATGCCCATCGCCGCATACTGATCCGTCACGGTATCGGTGATTGTCTCGATGGTACCGGCCACGTCCTGTTGGTCACCCTTCGCGTCAGCGCGTGCCTTGATGCCCTCGCGGAGTGTCTTGCCCTGCTCGGTGATCAAGGTGCGTGCTGTCTGCTGCTGCTGGGCGATATCGTTGGAGGCCAGCGCCGAGGATTGCTGCATGGCGGCACCAATCAGCTGGACCGCATCGGCCGAAACGACCCCGGTGTCCACGTAACGCTTGAACTGCGCATCATCCAGCCAGCCAGCGGCTCGCAGACGTACCGCCTGAGCGATCTGGGCATGCGTCGGGCGCCCTGTGCCGGAATTGACCGAGTAGGTCGCCGAGGCACCATTCGGGGTCAGGGAATTCACCATCCCGCTCATCGCAGCGGTCATTTCCTGGTCCGACGAGGAATCTGCCAGGGCGTCCATCGTGGCGGTGCGGGAGATGACACGCTTGGCCTGTCCGGGGCCGATGCCCTTGCCGTCCACCACGCGGCGGGCAATCGGGTCGCCCTTGGCCGTGGCCCGGAGTCCGGCATCCGTGGTCTTGGCCACGTAGTTGCGGGTTTCCTTGTACGGAATCTTGTTGATCCACTCCGTGACATCGACGTCGGCGCTGCGCGGGTCCCCGAGCTTGAGCTTGGAGCTGTTGCGGCCGGTGTGGTTGGTGCCATTGACCCAGTCGTTCACCATCCCGGGGCCGGCGTTATAGGCCGCTGCCGCCATGATCGGGTCGCCATACGTTTCGACCTGCTCGTCGTAGTAGGCGCGCCCCAGCCGCATGTTGTAGTCCGCGTCGTTCTCGTACCTTTCACGATCCCAGGGGATGCCATTCTTCTCGGCGACTTCCTTTGCGGTGGCCGGCATCACCTGGGCGATGCCGGTTGCACCTTTCGGGGAGCGCAGCGGTTTGCCTTGGCTATCGAACTGCTCGCCGTTGCTCTCGGCCCCGATCATGCGGTTCCAGGTACGATCGATCTCGGCGCCAAGGTTGGCCAGACGTTCGTTGCCGGCATTCAGGTTCTCGGTGCCGACGATCTGCTCGACCCCCTTCTCGGCGAAGGACGCCAGCTTGTCTCGCGCCTTGCCCACGGTATCGGTGACCGCGCTGTAGGCATTCTGGATGACGTTGTCGTCCCCGGTGTACTCGACATCGAGGCCATTGCGTCGGAATCCGCCCGTGGATTCCTCCTCGGACTTATCACTGCCCCAGCGTTCCCAGATCGGCGGCACGGGTTTCGCGGGCGCTTCCGGCTCGGCAGGAATCCCAAGACGGCCGATGGACGGCTGGCCCTGCGACTGGCCCTGCGGCTGGCCACCGGCCTGCGGAGGTACGGCCAGCGGGTTGGCACCACCGTTACGGGTGACCGTGGTAGACGCGCCCATTCCGGGCGTCGGGCCCTGCAGATTCTGGAACTGGGTGGCAAGGCTACCGGAGCTGTCGAACAACGTGCGCAGATTGTCGCGGGCCCACTCGGCGCCATAGACCTCCACCCCATCACCATCCGCATCCGGCAGCGGGGTAAGGTTGCCGTCCGCGTCGTGGGCCAGCGGGATCAGCATGCCGGTGCTGCCATGCTCCTGCTGGAGCTGGCGGAAGGTAGCTTCATCCATGCCGAATTCAGCGAAATTGGACTCGTCCACGTAGTCCAGGTCATCGACCTGTTGGAGCCCCATGCGTTCGCGCACGGGGTTGTTGTTGTAGGCGTCCAGGAACATCCGGCGGCCGGGCTCGGTCTTGAGCGCGGGCAGGACGCCACCAGCCTCGGTCTGGAGCTGATCGAAGCGGTAGAATTGTTCGGTGGCCAGCTGGCGCTTCTTCTCGTCGAGCTGCAGCCGCTGCGTTTCCGCTGCGTTCTGCATGTACTCGAGGTCCGCCTGGCGCTTGGGTGCGCCCTCCTGCCACTGCCGGGAGGCGATGTCGAGCTGGGCTTCCTTGTACGGGTCGATCTGGTTCTGCTGGCCCAGGTTGTAGCCCTTCAGGCCACCACGCACCAATGCCTCGATCGCGGTCAAATCCATGTTTCGTTCCTCACATAAACATCATGGCGGCCATGGCAGCCGTGGCGAGCATCTGCGTCTGCTGTGCATCCTGCGCCTGATCGGCGCTGGCCTTCTGCGCCTCGTATGCCTGGTTGCGTGACGACGCCATGCCGGCGGAATTGACCAGCCCGCCGGTCGCCTGACCGACCAACTGTTGTCCGACATCCGTCAGCGAGGTGCGGATATTCTGGTTGCGATCGATCTGCGCCAGGTTGGCCGTGTTATAGGCATCGGACGTCGCCAGGGCGCTGGCGCGCTGTTGGTTGGCCGCCACCGGAGCACCGCTGATATCGGCCAGGCCGTAGCGGGATTTCATGCGAGCATTGGCCGCGTTGCTGCGGTCGTTGGCCGCCTGCGTCTGGGCCATGGCCGGTCGCGTCATGTCCTCGCCGATCGACCCGGCCAGCTGGTTCTCGACCGGGGTGTAGGAGTTGCGATAGCGCTCCCACTGGGCCTTGAGGACCTTGGCCGCGTTGTCGTTGGGGCTCACGCTCTGCGAGATTGTCGGGACAGTGCTCATGGCGCCTCCTTACTGGCGGTTGTACCCGCCCGGAATTGCGAGCTGGTCAGTGAAGCCGTTGGGGTTGGTCTTCTCAAACAGACTCTGCCGGAGCGCCTTGTTGTTCGTGTACTGCTGGTATTTCCCCATGCCCATGGTGGCCAGCGAGTTGAGGGCGCCGAACTGGGCATTGCTCTTGGCGATATCCGCTTCCGACTCGCGCCGGTAGGTGTCGAGCATCGCGGCGTTGTTCTGCTGGCCCAGCTGGGTGAGGCTCTGCTGCTGCTGACCCGCGATCCCCAGACCCGTGTTGATCGCGGCGAGCGTATTGCCGTCCCGCTGCTGCCGATCCCCCAGCACGGACTGTGAGGCGTTGGAAGCGCCGGCCGCCTTAAGCGCCGAGTTGATGGCGTTGAGGTTGGACAGGCTGGTGGCCACGTTGGCGTTGCCGAACGACTGCTGGAAATCATTCGACGCCTCGCGCATGAGGTCGGCGTTACCCCGCCCCTGCCGCAGGTTGGTCGTAGAGCGGTCCACGTTGGCCAGCATGTCGTCTTCCAACGGCGCATACATGGTCGCGTAGCGGTTCCACTTCTCGACACCCTGCTTGGCGAGTTCCTTTTCTTCCGCCGTGGCTTCCGGCTTCTTGGGCGAGCTGCCTTTACCCATGATCCACCTCCTTTTCGAATACCAGTGACATGACCTTGTAGCCGTCCGGGGCCAGCTTGCGGCCCCAGGCGGGGCGCGTCGTGGTGAAACTGATCCGATCCGCGCGGGCGTTGACCGCAATCGCATCCATGCCATCCAACAGGTCGCGCAGCATGGCGCTCGGGGCGCCGTTGCGGATGTAGGACATCCACGACCGCAGCACACGGTCCCCGGTGGACTCCGTCTCGATGTGGTAGACCGACCAGCCCCAGGGGCGGTCGCCATCGGTCAGGACCACCATGTCGGCCATGTTCGAGGCGATCGCGGCATAGACATCGGCTGCGATCTCGGTCACCTGGGGGCTTTTGGCCCGGATGGCCTCGACCCCCTCCTCGAGGAACGGGTACAGGGTGCGAAGCTCACGAACAGAGGTCACGGTATTCAGCATCAGTAGCCCCCGTAGCGCACGACGCGGGTGGCAGGCTGATCCAGCCCTTCGGCCTGGCGCTTGGCCTGGGCCACGTACTGCTGGTAGCGGGCCATCTGGGCGCGGGCGAAGTTGGCATCGGTCCAGCGCTGGCCGGGGATGGTGAGCAGCCAAGCAGCGGCCAGCGCCACCAGGGCCTCGCCCCACCGCTCGCCCAGCCAGTCCGGGATATCCAGGGCCGTCCGGCGAGGGATCAGCGTCATGACGCCCTCGAGCCGGTACTGAGAATCGGGCACCGGAGCCAGGACCATGTCGTCGGCCCGGCCCCAGTAGTAATGCGTCGGGCGACCGCGCTCGGCATTCGGGTCCTGATTGCGCATCATGACCTCGCTGTCCCGGCCTTCGAGCCGTTTGCCGTCCAGACCGATCCACTCCAGGGAGGACACCGTGGCCGACCCTTCCGGTTCGATGGGGTAACGGTCTAACCCCGGAACGGCAAACACCTGGAAGGGAACCTTCCAGATGCCTGTGTCCTGACAGAATTGGCGTGCGGCCCTGCGCAGTTCGACCCAGATGGTCGGCTCAGGGCAGCCCACCACATGGATGGCGGTATCCGGTGTGAGGGCTGCGATGTCCATTACGGTGCTCCGGGTGTCGGGTCTTCCCCTTGGGCATTACGCTCGGTCTGCATACGCACGCCCAGGCCCTGGGTGAATGCCTGGTAGTACCAGCCTGCCTGCTCACGGTTGGCGGCGAATTCCGCGTCCTTGGAATAGGCGCGGTACAGCACGTAGTCCGTGTAGGCATTCAGGTAGGTGGCGGCCAGCGGCAGTGTGGAATCGAGGCTGTTGACCATCGGCGGCTCGGCCGAATAGATCAGGTTGATCGAGCCACTGCCGTCGGAGGGCGGGTACACGTAGAAGCGCGTCGGATCATGCGCCTCGAGCATGTAGTGGCGGACACTCGGCTGCTGGTTCATGAGGTGCCAGTCCGGGTGGCCGATATCGAGGACATCACGGTCGATGCGTCGGATCGAGGACCCATTGACGTTGCGCACCACGTCGATCACCACGATTGCCCCCTGCGGGGCCTGCTGGAGCGTCCCGGGGGACATCAGCATCGTGGTGTTGACCGGGTGGGCGCTGGGCTTGAGCTGGACGATGGCCTGAGAGGCATCGTTGATATAGCGGATCAGCTCGTCATCCAGCCACCGGACACCGCCCTCGGTGTTATCCAGGGTGGTGTCACGGACGCGGGTGATGACATCGCGGGCGGTGATGGGCATGGCTTACACCTCGCCTTTTTCGATCTGCTTGGCAGCGGCATCGCGCAGATGCGCCGGGATGTCCTGGCCAAGCTCGGCTTCGATGGCATCCACGCGGACAGCGCCGTCGGAGGTCAGCTTGTCGGCGTTGTCCTCATCGATGATCTTGCGCATGGCAGCGGCGATTTCACCGACCGTCGGCCCCTTGCCGCCCTTCTTGGCATCGGCCTTGGTATCGGCCTTGGTATCGGCCTTGGTATCGGTCTTGGGAGTCTCCGGCTTCGCCTGACCCGCTTCGCGGCAGCCAGCGGTCAAACACGCTTGAACCGCGATGTCTGGGACGGGTCGCGGTTCCTCGGCCTTGAAGTTGAGCGAATGGCCCTGCTTCGTGGAGACGTGCCGGTCGATATCGGATACGAGATTCGTAGGCATGAGATGTCCTCGTTGAAAAAGGGGGGCCCCGAAAGACCCCCAATGCCCCGTGGTAAACCGTTTACGAGTTGGCGACGTCCAGCACCAGGGTGCCGAAGTCTTCTTTGCGGTTGGTCACGTCGGAGTGGAAGACCGGCTTCTTCAGACCGAACATCTTGCCGATCGAGATACCGTGCTGGTTCTCGTAGTCGAAGCCTTCTTCCACCCAGTACGGTGCGCCGATATCCGCCATCCCCATGGCCTGGGCACCGCAGATCAGGACGCGGTTGCCATCGACGTTGCCGGCGGAACCCCACTTGGAGGACGCGGCCATGCCCTTGGTGTTCGGCGAGTGGCGGAACTGGTGGATGACCATGCCATCGACCATCACGCTGTTGGCGCCCGCGAACAGGGTGTTCTTGTCACCGCGCACACCCGCATGGCGGACGTTGGCGATGAAGTCCGGGTCGAGCTTGAGCTGCGCCATGGTGGTCGGGCTGACAAAGACGTGGAAGATTTCGTCGTTGCTGCCGGTCTTGATGCCGCGAATCATGTTGTCGCGGGCATACGCCTGCGCCAGCACGAGAGAGGCATAGGACAGGCGGTCGCCAGCTACGATCGCGCTGGTATCCCCGTCCTCGGTGATGTCGGCACCGCCGTTGGAGACGCGCAGGTGGCGGCCCTGAGTCGGCGCGGTGACGTGATCGGCGAATTCCAGGTCAGCCAGGTTCTGGCCGGTCGCCTTGACCGGACGGGCGGAGCCGTTCGGGCGCAGTGCGTAGTCCCAGCCTGCCAGCGTCTGGAAGCCGAGCTGATCCATACGATCGCCGAGCCAGTAGGCCAGGACGTCGCGGGAGTTCTCGCGGAAGTTGATGACCGTCTTCTGGTCGGCGAGACGGCCGGCCAGGCGGTTGGCGTGACGCAGCTGATCCAGGCCGATGACCTGATCGAAGGCACGCATTGCTTCTTCGTTGCCTTCGAGCATGTTGTCCCCGGTCACACCGTCGCCTTCAAGATCGGCGAGCAGCTGGAAGACCGCGCGGGTGCCCTTCTCGGACTTGGTCAGCTCGGTGATGCGAGTGATCATCGAGTTGGCACCCTTGCCTGCAAAGCGCATCAGGAAGGAGTTATTGCGGGCTACCCGCCACAGATCGCGTGACCAGACCGTCTTCTGCTCGTCGGTCAGCGCGGCAAAGTTCGTCAGTGCCATTGGGGCACCTCCTTTGGAAGCTGATCGACAGCCTTGGTAGGGAAACCGGACGGCTGTCGTTAAGCCGGTTCCCAGACCGTGTCGTGGTCTGTACGAAACACATCCGTTTGCGGCGGGTGGGCCACGCGAGGGACGATCTCGCGGTTGATGCTGTGATTATAAGCAGTGCTTATCTAATGGGCAAACCAATTTGTCCAGGTAATCTTCCTTGAGGACTTCTGCCATGGGCTGTGCGCCCATCATCTCGGCCATCTCGACGAAATGCGCGATACCTGCCGGGTGTAACCGCAGGCTAATCGTCTCGGGCGGGGCGCCACACCCCGGAATGACCTCGATCCAGCCTTCGCTGGTCAACGCCTCGATCGCAAACTCGGCCTGGTCTTGTGCTGCCATGCGGGGGAGCAAGGTGAGTTTCAGGAATCTGAGGATGCCGTAGGGCCCCAGGTAGGAGAAATGGCGAGCGTCGTCCTTGTCGATCTCGATGAACTCGATCCGGGCCTCCCCAGGGGGGTGGCCCAGGACCGAGAAGCGTTTGAGGTCATCCGGGAGCGCGGCCATCATACCGGGTTCATTTCCATCATCAGGCGGTAGCCTTCCATGCGCCAAAGCGTCTTGATGGCGTTGGTCATGGCGTCCTGGAGCGCGTAGACCTCACCCAGCTCGGCATTGAAGTTAGCCGGGTCCACGCAGGCACTCATGCCTTCCGCCACGGTGTAGCCGTTGGGCAGCATCAGCACGCAGTAGGTGGTGGTGTTGAGCACGAAGTAATGTGGCTCAAGCTGATCGCGCAGCGCATCGATGCGCTCGACGGTGACCTTCGTTTGCTTGTCCATTACAGGTAGTCCCCACGGGCACGGGCCAGGTCCTCATCCGACAGCTTGTCGAACTCGGATTCCGGCAATGTGTTGACGTCCGATTGCCCGTCGTTGCGGGAACCGGGGGTTTTCGGCGGCTGGCGGCTGGCCATCTCGGTCTTGCGCTCCAGGTCGCTGGTCGGCTGGGACTCGGCCGGTGCTGCCGGTTCCTGTGCCGGTTCCGGTGCCGGAGCTGGCTGGCCGGCCTTCTGGATGCCGTAGCGCAGCGCCACGGTATCGGCGGCTTCGCGCAGTGCGTGGCGGGGCTCATAGCCCTGCTGCATGTAGAAGTCGCGCAGTGCGGTCGTCTCGCGCAGGACATCCAGGTCGTGGCCTTCCTTGGTCTGGTCCATGACCGGATAGTCCTGGATGACCTTCTCGGCCTCGGCTTGCAGCTCCTGCTGGACACGCTGCTGCTGGGTGGTCTGCTGCGCTTCCTGACGGGAGGACTCACGGGCCTCGTTGAGCCACTGATCGCGCTCGGCCTGGCGAATCTCGGCGCGCAGCTGGCGGGCCTTCTCCGCGTCGCCATCGAGGATCGCTTCGTGGTACTGGGCATCCAGGGCCTCGAAATCAGGACCCGGTTGCTGCTGCGGCTCCTGTTCCTGTTCCTGTTGTGCCTGCGGCGGCTGGTCCGGCTGCGGCTGATTCTGGCGCTGGATTTCCTGCAGACGGCGCTCCAGCTCGGTCTTCTCGGACTCCAGGCGGTGGCGCTTGGCCACTTCCTGGTCCAGGCGGTACTTCGGCACGCGCAGGCCGTTGTCGTCTACCTGGGGCTCCGGCTGGGCCTGCTGCTGGGGCTCCGGCTTGGGCTCCGGTTCCGGCTTGGGCTCCGGTTCGCCTTGCTGCTGGGGCTCCGGCTTGGGTTCCGGGGCAGGTTCAGGGGCAGGTTCAGGGGCCGGCGCGGGCTCCGGGGCCGGCGCCGGCTCGGCGTCATCACCGCGATCGAGCGGGGCGTCACCGAAATCGTCATCGTCGAGGGGGTCACCCCCGGCGAACATGGCATCGAGGTTGTAATCCGGTTCCTGGGTATTACTCGTCGGTCTGGACATCGTCGTTCCTCGCGGGGCGTTGTTCGCCATCCTTGCGGTTGGCGTTGATCCAGGCGGTGGAAATCTGGGTTTCCTGCTGGAGGTTCTGACCGCGCATCTGCGTCAGGCTGGTCTGCTCCTGGCGCTTCTGCTGGGCCTTGTGGGACTGCTCGGAGAGCTGGATACGGGCCTCGAGCTGCTGCAGGTGCTTCTGCACGTCGGCTTGCAGCTCCATGATGCGAATCTGGTTCTGGATGGCGGCAGGATCGGCCTCGGACGCGGTCTTCGCCTCGATGTGGCCGGTTTCGGCCATGAGCTTCTGGAGCGCGGCCTGCTTCTTGCCAAGCTCGAGCTTGATGTCCTGGATTTGCGCCTGCTGCTGGAACTGCGCCATCTGCATTTCCTGCTCGGTCGGCTCGGCCATGCCCTGCTGACGCTTGAGCATGTCGGCGATCTCGGTGCGCTTGGCCAGGTGGCTGTACTCGACCAGAACGTGCGGCGGAATCGGCACCCCGGCAGAGGCCAGCTGCATGGCCTCGTTGAACTGGCTGTCCCGGAAGGTGTCGGTAGCCGGCTGCTGGGTGACAACGATGCCGTACTCGCCCAGAGTGATGTCGTTGTGGATGCCTTCGGCGGTCTTCTGGTTGATCACCAGCTCCTCGTCCTCGGCATTCGGGTCCAGGTCGTTGGATATGAACAGGACCCGTTCCTCGGTGTAATACTCCTGCACCAGCGAGAGGATCACCTGGGCGATCATGTGGCGGGTGCGCGCGAGGTTGTCGAGGGGCTTCTGTACCTGGACCTGGCCCCGGGAAATCTGCGACTGCAACGCGCGCCCGGACATCTCCGCGCTGGCGTTGCCCTGCATGGCGTCGTGGATGCCGGAAATGTCGCGGATGGATGCCTGCGACTTCATCGACAGGCGGTCGATGCCGGTGGGAATCTGGTTGGGCTGAATCTTGCTCGGTGCGGTGGTGCCGGGGTTGTAGCGCAGCACCAGGCCGGTTTTCGCGCCCTCACGCTCCAGGTCGTTGACCGACATGCCGTCGGCCAGTGACCCTTCCTCGACCATCCAGCCCGAGTTGGCCGTGGTGTTGACGATATGCAGCTCCTGGGAGGACAGCTTGTTGTGCTGCTCCTGCGGGCTGATCAGGTTGCGCACCATGCCGAACGGTCGGCCGCGACGGTAATACGGGAAGAACGGCACGATAGTGAACCGCGTATACGGGGACCAGTCGTCGTGCAGCACCTGGTTGCCCGCTGTCACCGTCCAGCGAATCTTCATGATCGTCTTGTCGATGATCTGCAACTGATTGTCTTGGGCGAACGCGGCCGCACGATCATCCGTCCACGCATCGGGCACCGGGCGGATGTCCCCGCGCGCGCCGACGAATACCTTCGCCTTGTGCGGTCTACGCCACTGGCGTTCGACGATACGCACCGAGCGGATGGTGCGGTCCTCGTTGCCGTGCTGCCCTGCCACACTGCGGGTGTCCCCGAACGTGGTCTGGAAACGGTAGCAATCGAGGGTGTCGTCGTGATCGGCCAGCTCGGCGTGTGCGCGAATGGCGTCGGCCTTCTCCTTCCCGTACTCGACCTCGATGTCGTCGATCGAGGTCCAGCGGGTCTTGAACACCTCCTTCCACTCCTCGGGATCGTAGGACTTGGCGTCGGGGTCCGGGATGATGTCGGCCGGGTCCTCGACGTCGATCTTCACTTCCCCGAAGGCGTTGTGGTCGAAGTCGATGCGCACGTCGAAGTAGCCGCGATCGTTGATCAGGCCGTCGGCAAAGACCTCGGACTCCTTCCAGTCGTATTTCTGGTCGTCGAGGATGTACTGCACCAGCTTCTGGAGCATCATCGCGCGGTCGGCGTCGGCCTTGCGGCGCGGCTTGAAGCGGATATCGGCCCGGTTGGCCGCCTGCTCGCCCAGCACCGTGTTGACCGCCGGCAGGATGTGATTGATGGTCAGCGCCGGGCGGCCGGCCTCCTCGAGCACGCGGCGATCGGCCTCGGACCACTGCTCGCCGTAGTAGAAGGCGTCGAATTTCCGCGCCTCCTCGACATACTCCTTATGCCCCGCATCTCGGGCGCGGACGTAACGGTGCCATTGCGTGCGGGTAATCTGGGAATCGTCCATGGACATAAGGCGTCGGCTCAGTAGTGATGCGGGATAGGCTTGGTTGAGTATAAGCAGTGCTTATTATCGTATCAAGACGACATGGCACTGCCCTTGGTGCCGCTGACCACATACTGTTCGAGCTTGTCGCGCCAGGACTTCTTCGGTTTGGGGGTGATCACCGGGCGCGGGTTGAACTGCTCGATCATCTGCCCGATCCACGCCAGCGCATCCACCTGGTCATCGTGCTTGCCGTTGGGGAAGCGCAACAGCTCGGTCACCAGGTCATCGAGCCAGGGCGCGGAGCGCGGGAAGAAGACCCGGTGCATCTCGATCAGGCCGCGCACCGGACTGGCACGCACCTGCTTGTCGCGCTTGCCCGGCTTCAGGGGCTCGATGCGCATGCCCATCTTGCGGCGCTGACGCTTCTGCTCGTTGATCAGCGGTCCCAGGGCCAGTTCGATCTGCCCACGCTCCGCGCCCATGATGGCCGGTCGCCAGCGGTCATAGCAGGCGAACATCTGATCGACGATCTCGAGCGAGCCCCAGTGCCCCCGGTACATGTCCAGCACCCACACGTTGAGCGCGCGGTCGATGCCCACCACGATGCCGACGGTGTAGTCGTTGTGTTCCTTGGTGCCGATGGCGAAGTCCCAGGCCGCGTAGACCGTGAGGTCGTCGAGGTCGGGCCGCTCGGTGGGCGTGTAGTAGCGGAAATCGGGCAGCTTGAAGTAGTCACCGTCCTCGGCCACAGGGTCCTGCTGGTAGAGCGCCTGCCAGTCACGGACACCCACGGCATTCTTGATGCGCGTCAGGGCCTCGATCGGGTAACGGTCAGGGTGCAGGGGCTCCCCCTCCTTGCGGAAGGCTTCATCCTCGGTGGCAATGGCCGGATAGCGGATGACCTCCCAGCTGTCGCCCTGCCCGTTGGCCTCCTGCTCCAGCAACCAGCCGGCGAGGTCGTCATCGTGCCAGCGGGTCAGGATGATCAGGATGCCGCCACCGGGCGCCAGGCGGGTGTAGGCGGTCGAGGTGTACCAGTCCTTGATCGAGGTCCGGGTGGTGGCCGACTCGGCCTCCTCGCGGTTCTTCACCGGGTCATCGATGGTCAGGATGTGGGCACCCCGGCCCGTGATGGGGCCGCCGACACCGGCCGGCACGAACATGCCCCCGCCACGGGTCATCCAGCCTTCCGCGTTGCGGTTCTCGGCATCGAGCCCCTGCTTGGGGAAAATCTGCCCGTAGCGCTTGTCCTGGAGCTGGGCGCGAATCTTCTTGGAGAAGTCCGTGGCCAGCGACGCGGAGTAGGACGCGGTGATGATGTCGTGCTTGGGGTAGTTGCCCAGGTGCCAGGCGGGGAAGTTCTGCGAGGCCAGCAATGACTTCCCATGACGCGGGGGCATGAACAGCATCAGACGTGGGGACTTCTGCTCGGCCACCTGACGCGAAAACCGCTCCAGCCGGCGGCAGATATCCTTATGGACCCATCCGGCCTGGTACGCCGGATTCTGGTAGCGGACATAGGGCAGCAGGTGCTTGCGGGCCAGGGCACGTCGGGCCAGCTCCTGGCGGGCCAGCTGGCGGGCTTCGGTGGCCTCCTGCTCCTTGGCACGGGTTTCCTCGGCCACTTCCTCATACCGGGCTTCCAGGGCGGGGGCAGCGGCCTTCACTCGCTCCTTTCGGGCCGATTCCACCTCATGGTGCTCGCGGAGACGGCCAATGGCTTCTGCCGTGGCTGCCGCTTCCGCCGGCCGTTTCGCTTCGCGTTCAGCAGTGACTTCCTTCCAAGCTTCCTCGACAAGCTGTTCCGGGCCATTGGCAGGCTCCCCCCGTTCAATGCTGCGCTTGATCAGGTCATAGGTCGTCTTGCAACTCGGGCAGCGGCCCTTCTCATCCATCATGTAGTTGGGCAGGTCCATCGCGCAGCCGGTGCAATTCATTGGACCTCCTCGAACTCGGCGTCCTCGACGTCGGGCTCCAGGTCATCGGAGCCAGCCAGGCGCACCAGCTCGTCGGTGTCCATCTCGCAGACCTTCTCGTAGGTGACCTCGGCATTGATGCTGACTTCGCGCTTCTCAGGCTCGTAGCAGCCGTTCATCTTGCCCAGCTCGCGGATGGCCATGATTTCCTCGGTGGCCGTGGCCGCCTTGGCGTGGGACTCCATCAGCATCATGTTGAGCATGTCGCGGTTCACCTCGACGTGAGACGCCATGTAGAGGTCGCGCAGGTAGGACAAGGTGCCGGCGACGTGGGGGCGCGCCTGCACTTCGGGGATTTTCGCGGGTTTGATGCCGCTGGCCTTGGCCGCCGGCATGAGGGGGACCCCACGCAGGAGGTGCTGCACGAAGGTCGCTTCCTGGGGGTCAAGGGACGCCAGGCCGAGGACGCCTGCCGTATGGCGAATCTGATCAATGTCCATGGAGGGTGGCCCTACGGTAATAAGCAATGCTTATAGTATGGGCCAAAAGATTAACGCTTGTGAAGCAGGCAGATTTTTTACTACTCGAGTAGTTCGGTATTGAAGGCCAGGTAATGACACGCCCCAAGTTCACGCTCGACGGCCGATTCCATGTACTCGATGGCGGATGGAAGGCCATTGATGGCATCCACCGACACGATATCGGGGTTTTTGGCTTCGGAGAACAGTTCGCGGGCCGCCGTGTTAGGGATTTCGACACTCTGCTTGTCGCGTGGCAGCCGGTTCCAATAGTGGGTCAGTCGGCGACTGACTTCATTCTGGAGGGCATCGAGGTCGTATCCGGGGGCTACATAGCCGCGATAGGTATCGCCTGAGATAAGCCGGACCATGTCGTGGCAGTTGGCATAGTCCTGGTACATCTTCATGGCCACGTCGTCCGGGACTCCGTTGGCCGCATGGGCCGTGGGGGCGAGGCACAGGGCCGTGGCGGCGGCGAGGATCAGTCGTTTCATGATAAGGGTCCTAGTACGTTGGGCCTATGACGAGTCTAGGTGTGAACGTGCATTATCGTATATGATACATTCGTGATAATGTGATCAAAAACACAGTCGATACCTGAATAAAATTATTTTTCACAAGGATGAAAATAATGCCATGGTACAAAGACCCAATAACAATATTAAGCTTAATAGGATCAATTATTTCTATTATTTCAGCTATTGTAAGCTGGAGAAAAGCAATAGTATCAAAAAAATCTGCCGACGAATCGACTAAACTTTTGGGTAGAATTCGCAACCACAGAACAATCAGCACCTTATCCGAAATTATAGCAGAGACAGAAATTCTTATTAGAAGTCTAACTGACATAGGCCCTCATTGTGATTTAAGGCGTTTGAAAGGTTATAGCACTCAAGATATTACAGGACAATTAGAAAGCTATAGGCAAAAAATAGTCAGCAAAGAGAGGTTACTTCCAGGGCAACTTAAAGATGAAATCAGAGATGTTATTGAAGAAATGTACTCAACTAGCACTAAGCTTAGTGATGCTAGCTCGCCTAGTGAAATTAAGTCATTAGGTTCAAAGATATATCTGACATTAACTGAATTCAAGCCTTTATTAGAAAAGCAAAACGATCATATTGATAATGCATAGGTGAAATATGAAATTTAGTGACGAACAAAAGCTAATTGTGCTGATGCTCGCAGATCTTTATAACAGTCAAAAAAATGCAAACATAGCTAGTTATGAACTAGATCCAAACTTTATTAAAGAAGCAATTTTCAGCAATAACACTTGGGCTATACCTTGGAGATTCCCGGGGATAGAATTCAGCAATAATGAGCCACCCGAGTACATACGTGAGCTCTTTGACATTCTTGATATGTGGTCTTCGATCGAGAACAAACAGAAAAAACTTGGTACAGAAAAAACCCATAAAATCCTTATTAATAATGAAATAAAACCAATTGAAGCCGAATTTATTGGCTTTAGCAGCATGAATGAAGGTGAATATATCACTGCAACTAGATTTATTATTGAAGAATTAGAACGCTTTACTCAATTCAAGGGACGTTACCTAGTCTCCCAATGGGATACTTTATCAAGATACAGGAGGATGCTTAAAATTTTCGAGAATATACCGAACAGTAACTTAGTAACTTATAACGAAGAGTTGAGCGAGAAAAACTTCATAGAATTATTAAAAGCTTGATAGGTATTGGGTCTAAGTCATCCCCCTGTTACGCGGCAACAGGGGGTATGCTCCTATACGAGAATCTAACTCTCAAGACCAAGTCTAGGGTGTCAAAACTTATAGTATGTCGTTAAAATCCCCTCAAAAAAATGTGTACCCTTTATCATAACCAAGCTGCAATTACATATCATTTGAACAATAAAACCTGCTAATGTACAATTGCAGGTTACATTCAAATGACACACCAAATTTCATGCGATTTATAAAACTAGCAACTCTCGGCCTTTTTACTTCTCTAAGCTTTAGTACACAAGCAAATAATCCTTACGATATTTATGCGCAAGCTCACTATCTAGAGCCAAAAATCAGCAATAGGACAATAGATAAAAACAAAGTTTTTTTAGATAATAATGAAAGAAAAATATTTTTGGCCTTAGGGGCCAGTGAACTAATGAAAGACGGTCCTAACATTGCAATCAAAGAATATATATCCAGCAACTATAAAATTAAATATCCATCTGACTATACAGGCAAAGACGGTTACGATGAGAGCACACAACGTAGTGACTGGGTTATACTCTCTGGCAGGTTCGAAGAATCTTTTAAAAGCAATTCTAACCAATATAAAATCGTGGATAAATATAACAACAGCGCCGTAATCGTAACAATGAAAAAAGAAAATGCTTTTTTCAACAACAATAGTATCAAACCAGGAAAAAGAGCAGATTTATTTTGCCAAGAACATAGGGTAAATCATAGGAAAATATCGTTAACAAGGTGTGTTGGGTTTATGCAGTTCAAGAAAGACTTATACAAAAATATGACCTCATACTACGACCAGTATAACACTTTTGAATCTGTGATAACATGGCACATCTTAACAAACCAAGCGAAAGAAGCGAACGAGACAGTAAGTTTTTATAACCCGGCACCATATATTTATTACGCCAAAAACATGTCTTTGAATGGCTTCAAGTGCAAAGACAACTGTTTAAAACATATATCTTCAGAGTACAAAAAAATGATAGAAAATGGAGAATTTAAAAAAGTGATAACATATATGAAGAGAAACTATAACTAAAAACAAATAACTATTACAAAGTTTTAGCCAGAAAATACCTTGTACTCCCCCTCCCCCGTTGCCCGTCAACGGGGGGCCCTTCCCCCTTTTCCGAGTTCCGCGACCCCCCACCCCGGCCCCTCGCCGATGAACCTACTTTCGAGGCCCCCCCACCCCCCCGTCCGAGGACCAAGGACCGTGGCCAATCGGCCGCTGATCCCCGCAACGTGACCGCTGGGACACGACTCAGGACCGAGGACCAGGGCAAAGGGTGCTGATCCGTGCCCATTCCTTCATCGGTAAGCTCCGTGAATGCCCTGAATGCGACGCACGAAAATCCGAGCATATTAGTTTTTTCTTGCCTGTCGCGGCTAACAGACTCCGACAAAGGTAGCAGTAATAGAAAGAAGTAATGGGGTCGAGAACATCGATAGCGGATTGCCTATTGACGGGCAGGGAGCAACTAAGCAGGTCAGCGTTAAAATGGCCTTCTGTCCCGGATGGCCAGTCAACGCAAAAACTGGCCCTCAATCCGGGACAGCGTTTTCGGCAGGCGTTTCAATGGCTTACAAAATCGTGGCCCAGTTGGTCCAATTTCTCCCTATTTCCGCACCTCTATACAGTGCTTTTTATACGCTATAGAGGGCCTATTATTGCCCTTTTTATGCAATCACTAACTTAAATAGTTTAAGTAAAACTGGGACAACTGGGACAGAAAGGTCTGGAACCCGCATGGTTGAGCGGCCCGTGGCCTCTGTCCCAGTTTTCGCACATTGAACCCACAACTGGGACAGCGAAACCCGCCATCGCCCTGTAGCCCGCGCCACTGCTGGCCTCGCGCCAAATGGCCCTCAGCTGTCCCAGTTTTTTTCAATCCGGGACAGCGGAAAAATGTCGAGTAACAAACGTGAAGGCCCTGACTCCGTCAGGGCCAGTGCGTGAGGCCCATGTCACATCCCGTGACTCAACCGGAGCCTTGACCATGATCAACCTGATCCTCGACATCCTCACCGGCCGCAGCCTGCTGGCCTTCGCCCTGCGCCTGATCGCCCTCGCTGGCCTGATCGCTGCCTGCCTGACCGTGGCCCACCCCCTGACGCTGCTGGTCATCGCCCTGGCGTCCGCCGGCAACGCCTATCTGTTCGCCAACATCACCCGCGTCATCCTGACCTTCTCCCGCAAGCGTGCCGACGAGAAAGCCCGCCAGAAGGCCGAGGAGGAGCGCCGCTTCGAGCAGGCCCGTGACATCACCCCGCGCGAGAACGCCGTCCAGCGCCGCGCCCTGGCCCAATTCTGAGGAGGCTGACCATGGGACCTTTCCTGATGATCTCGATCGCTGCTGCCTCAGCCCTGTTCGTGCTGATGATCAAGCTCAACATCCGCCGCGTGCTGGGCTATGACGCGGCCGTGGACTTCATCTCGACCACGATGTTGGTCGGCATGTTCAGCGGTACCATCACCGGCATGGCCGCTGCAGTGTTCGCCGGCTGCCTGCTATCGATCATGCTGCTGATCGCCAAGAAGCTGGTCGGCTACGAGCGTCTTGAACGCGATAGCATGCAGCTGCGTTGGCGCTACTACCCGCCGGCCTGGCGCCAGTAGCCGCCACCATCGTCTAACGGGGCTTCCCTTGAGGCCCTGTTGGTTTAACGTAATATCTGCATTAGCAGCATCGCAACACACATAAGAAACGGAGTCCCACGAATGACCGCCATGTTTAATATAAGCACTGCGAATATTGGCCAACGCCAGTGCCTGTCTCGCCTCGACACCGCCCTGCTGCCCTATGCCGCCCAGGGCCCGTATGCCAGTACCCACAACTGGCCCTACTACCTGATCCATGGCGAGAAGCAGACTGTCTCGGTCCGTCGCATCAAGAAGGAGGACGTAGGCGAAACCTTCGTGGTCTACGAGAACTTCGGCGACTACACGCAGAAGCAGCGCCAGCACCATTGCCCTGACGTCGAGCACCTGCACAACCTGCTCGACATCCTGATCTAGTCCCCCAGGCCCTTGCCCTCTGGCAGGGGCCTTTTACCGTATCCCCCAGGCCCCGCCTTCGGCGGGGCCAATGCGTGCCGGTCGTGAACCCATCCAGAGGATCACGACCATGATCATCACCCACACCGTCCTGTTCTGTGACTTCAATGGCGACATGCACGATCAGCGCTTCATCACCCGGCAGAAGGCCATCGACTTCGCCCTGGGCCTGATCGAGAACGGCCATGTAACGCCCGACATCTATGATCAGGCCGGTCGCAACGTGGCCATCCCGGACACAGCCGGCGCGCACCCGTTCTATTACCCCCCGCTGTCAGCATGACCCCAGGCCCCGCCTTCGGCGGGGCCATTGCGTGGCTGTCGTGAACCCATCTGAGGAGAACACGACATGCCACACGCCATCGATCATGGATCGGATTACCTGCACAGCCTGCCGGAGCCACAGGACCCGCTGGAGCTGCTGTTGCAGGCAGAGGAACAGGCGCTGGAGGACTGGGACGACAGCCGCGATCGTCCCGACTTCGCCCGCGTGGGTCGGACAGAGTACGTCCGGCAGCGCACAGCGTTCCTGCTGCGCTGATCGCGTCGGGATCAGCGACCGAGGGCCCCTGCGGGAGCCCTTTGTCGTGGCAGTCGAGGCCCTGACTTCGTCAGGGCCAGTGCGTGAGGCCCGTGTCACATCCCGTGACTCAACCGGAGCCTTACCCATGAGCCGATACAACCAGAACGACCTCCGCGACCAGATGGCCGACTACGAGGACACCGCCCCTTGGGAGGACACCCCAGTCGCTGCCACCACCACTTCTGCCACTTCCGAGGACACTGCCATGACCACCCAGACCACCGCCGCTGCCACCACCGACACTCTCGATGCGTTCTTCTCCCAGCTGGGTCAGTACCCGCGTCAGAACGTGCTCGAGCGCCTGATTCAGACGCTGATCAGCGAGTCGGCCCGCGCTGCGCACTTCGCCGATCGCATCGAGTTCGGCGACGATGCCATGCACGCCTGCGGCGAGCCGCTGGAGCTGGACGAGGCCGGTTTCGTGAAGTCGCCGGTCGATCTCGACATCCGCCCCGAGCCCGACACCGCTGGCGTCGAGCCGCGTCGTCTGTCCGAGAAGCAGTTCGAGCTGCTCAATTCCCTGCGTGACGACGAGGTCGCCGCCCTGGAGATGGTCAGCGAGCTGGCAGACGTCTTCCGCGCGATCTGCGGTGACGAGATCGCCTTCAGCACCCGCCGCACCGAGCAGGGGCGCTACGAGAAGATGACGAAAGCGCCGTCGGCCCTCAACCACGAGTATCAGCGCGCGCACGCGGCATGGCTGGGCAAGCTGGCGCGTGATCAGGATGCGCAGAACCGTGGCTTCAACGCCGCTGGCAGCGAGTCGCTGACTCAGCAGACGCGCCGCCGTCGCGCCAGCGTCATCGCCAACCTGTAACGGCCCACGGCCCCTCGCCATTGGCGGGGGGCCATTGTCGTGGCTGTCGAGATGCTAAGTCCTGGCACTGTGGGCTATCATTCACGATCTCTCGACACCAGACATTTCAATAATTAACTGATTTAAATTTGGCTCCACTGACCTTAGTAGTTCCAGCTCACTTTCATAACCTTCTTCATTATCAAGCGCACCGGTTACATTCACATCGTTGCGAATGATTTTAAGGCTCTCTTTTGTAGCTAGCAGCCTATTGACGAACAAAGAGTCTAGCATAGTAGAATTTACTACTAAAATTTCTTCGATCTGTTCTTGTAGTTGCCGAAAAATTTTCAAATCTGGATAGCAAGGAAAGTCCTCATTAAAGTCCATAGCCAACTCACCATACCTATACTCTTCAACAAGATACTCAAGCGCATATATAGCATCTGCCAAATTTTTCCGCAGCTTCATCAAACTATCTTTATTGGTATTCCATATCCGGTCTCGCTTTAGCCCCTTTTCATGCATAAAATACACACACACGGTTGTGAATCCTACCGCTACTAACAACCAATCCGTTAACTTTGCCTCCGAAAAAAACTTCAAATCACCCAAATAACTCAATAACAACCCGCATATAACTCCGAGAGTAAATTTCCACATAGCGGGCCTCAACTTAATAGAAAAAATCTGACTTTAGATATTTGATAAAGTCTTCATCTTGGAACAGCATAACTCCAGTCGTCTCAGCTACCTCATAAGCAGCACGGGTGTATGAAGAATTCGTCACAACAAATGCATGGCCAACATGGTAATGCTGCTTAGCTGTATATGCTTCTTGTACTGCTTTATTTCCAACAGGGGTGGAATAAAGCTTCAGCTGGACGACTGCAGAGTACCCAATTTTACGTATAACAAGGTCTGCACCATGGTCACCCGACGACTTCGTCAGCTCCACATCGAATGGTGTTTCTCGTTCAATACGTGCATGCATGTATGCTTCATATTCTAGACCTGTTCCTTTAAACTCTTCACATCTTGCATTAACATTCTCAACATCCATATCTTCATTATACTCGTGTGACACTGTTACACTTTGTGATAGGATCTTCTTCTCAAGTTTTTTACGGGATTTATTAATGACATAATCAATAAACCCATCACCACTTTCAACTTCAAACATTGGAAAGAGGTCATCTTCCAACAACTGAGCTGCTATTTTTTCCTCAACATCATAACGATGAAAGCTTAACATTGGATTTTTACTTTTCTTCATATAAACAATGATTTGCCTAATAGTTTTTTTCCTAGGATCAAACTTATCTGAACTAATAAACCCCCATAAATTATCGTTACTATTATCGCTAGAAACTCTTTCTTTCTCGAGTTTACCAACTACCTTATCAAATACTTTCTGTGCGCATCGATCTCCTAAACCAACGACGATACATCGAGATATAAAATACGAGAGCGCATGATCGTAACCGGTTATAGCGTATAAAGCACCACCTCGAAAATTGTTATCTATACGATAGTAAGATTTCCTAAACTCTCCCGTACCCACAACAACATCATTAAAAAAGTACGCGATTAGATTGTTACGCTGTGAGCCATAACCACCATACAATAAACTGTGCTGTAGATCCTTAAATTTAATAATTTTTTTATTTGACAATGCCAAATTAACAGAATTAATAAAATCTAACAAATATTTTGAGTGACCTCTAAAGAACTTCAATATACGAATTGCCAGCTCAACATTATCAGTGAAAGATTGATCACTTAATTGGATAGCAGCCTCTATCTTTTTGCCATCATCATTAAAGTTGATCTTCAAACCAACATGATTTATTGAAACCTTTCTGAGAAGATCGTAATCTGTTATTTTAATAGCCAAGAGATCACTTAGTAATAGATAACCTTGATCTACTTTATTTTTATATTCTTCATCGCCAAGATGTTTCTTTAGAAGAACTAGCTCTTCTTTGCTGTCCCCGTCCTCTACTATTATTTCATTGCTAGCAGCTTCTTTGACCATTCTAGAGTTGGCTTCACGGCGTGACTTTTCTTGTGCATCAACATATCCCTCTAAGCGCTCATCCCATATATCATGACCATAGCAGCGCGCCTCTTCCTTTATTTTTTTTACATAAGATATACTTTCTTCTAGAACAACTTCAGAATTATTACCACTAAAACACGTTAATTTTTGTTTTGCTTTCTTTGTGTTGTGCTCATATGCCTCTTCGACCATTTTTGAATTAGCCTTACGCCGGCGTTCTTCCACGGCGTCAACGTAACCTTCTAAACGTACATCCCATATGTCATGTCCATAGACACGGGCCTCTTCTTTTACCCTTCTAATAAATATTTTATTTTCATGAGCATCAAGAAGATTGCTATCAACTATACTGTCTTTCCTAATAAATTGTTCTTCATCTTGAATACAATCCATAGGCTTAGGCTCAGGCTCAGGCTCAGGCTCAGGCTCAGGCTTAGGCTTAGGCTTAGGCTTAGGCTTAGGCTTAGACTCAGCTTCAACGTTATCGAATATATTTTTTGAGCTGTTAATACTCCCACCGCATTTATAATTGTTTGCCTCTGCAATCATTCGAGAGTTCGCTTGGCGCCTATTCTTATCTTCAATATCCACATGCCCTTCAAGCCTTGCATCCCATGTATCATAACCATGGCATCGGGCCTCATTCTTAATTTTTGCCACATATTGGTCTTTGATTTTATTATCATTTTCTATTTTTTTACAATACTTCCATACAACTACACCAACAATGCCTATTACGAGGATGAAGACTTCCATGCCGATTTCCTGAGATCAATTTTCGATAAGCTTACCAAACACAGAGTGATATTTTCTCGGCTTGACTCCAAAATAAGCACTGCTTACCGTTACTGCGTAGCCTCAAGGAGAACCACCATGTACTCGCGTGAAAGTTACGTGAACCATCGCACGAGCCATCACGACTATTACATCCAGTTCGTGGGTCCCGAGGAAATGGACAAGGTCGAGGACGTGATCGGCCGCGAGCGCATCCTGTCGAGCACGGACTACCACTTCAACGACATTCCCGACGACGAGTGGGACTGTCTGGGCATCGCCCCGACCTACGAGGAGCGCGCCCCACTGGCCGGTGACAGCCCCTCGAACCGTGGCCGCCGCTGCACGTTCAAGGCCGCTGCCCGGCTGATCCGCATGACGCACGCCCCGATTCACCCCTGGGTGGTCGAAGCCCGCCTCCCCGGTGGGCAACGCACCCGGGCCACCTGCCTGGGCACCGTGGACGGGCTCCATCAGCGCCACGTCGTTGAACGCACCCCGCTCCATGACCAGGAGCCGGCACCGGAACGCCTGACATTTCTCGCTATGGCTTCTGTATAAGCACCGCTTACCAACAAGGCCCCTACCATGTTCCCGAATTCCCATACCGAGCAACTGCTGTCCCTGAGCACCTGCCATGTGCCCCAGGCCGAACTGTCCGTGCTCAATGATGCCATCCGGCACCGCGCCGCCAACGGCATCGTGCGCGATACCGCCACCCTGCTGATCGTCGATGAGCAGGTCCCCCACCTACCCCAGGACAAGGTCCCGTTCCTGATCGACCTGGCCCTGCTGGCGTCCCGCACCGGCCACACCTGGCTGAACTTGGATCGGGATGTCCCCCCGCTCCTGACCCTGCCCCAGTTCGACTGGGAGAACCCCCGCTCGCACGACAACGTCACCCTCGCCTATCTGGCCCTGGGCGCGTCACAGGCCAAGGAATTCTCCCAGGCGGTCGATGCCCTGGAAGAAGGCGAGCTGGGTTTCATTGGCCGTGTGACGGAATTCGCCCCGATCCTGGACATGGCCTGGCGAGTCCTCGACAAGACGGACGTCTCCTACGAAGGCGTGTTCGCCTACGACATCGCCGAGCCCGTCGGCCGCTGGCTGGTCAAGCAGTACCTGATCCGGGACGAGTTCCCGCGTCCCTTCCTGGTCTATCAGCACGCGCTATCGCTGATGGGTGTCAATGAACGCATGGCCGAGGGTTTTTGATATGCCATCCCTGCTCGCTACCACCAACGGGCTGCACGCCCGTGACCTGATCAACCGCCTCAAGTCCCTGGGGTGGACCAACATCGCGGTCACCTTCGAGGACGAGGTCACACCCCTGGAAGGCAACACCGTGGATACGCTGATCGACGAGCTGCTGGCCACCGACGAGCCCAGCAACCTGCTGGCGACCTCCCCCGGTGGGCACGAGGTCGGTGCCCTGCTGCTGATGTACGACGTCGATGAGAAGGACATCGTCATCGACATTGCCAGTGACAACGAGGAGGCGATGAACGCCTTCGAACGCATCGACGAGGCCCTGAAATGAACATGCACATCGGAAGCATAAGCCAGGGCACGCTGCGCCCGCAGGACCTGATCCCGACCTTCCTGACGGCACTTGCCGACTACGACAGCGCGGCCTACGAGCAGCTGACTGCCCAGCCTCACCCGCCGATCCCGGCCTATGTCCAGGACGAGGGTGACGACAGTGAGTGGTGGGATAGCGAGGAAGCCGCCTTCCTCCAGGAGGAGCTGATCAACGCCCTGGAGAACGCTGCTCCCGACGGTACCTACTTCGGCACCCATGAAGGTGACGGCGCCGACTTCGGGTTCTGGTCCCTGGGCCAATGGCGGGTGATCACCGAGGACGACCAAGTGCTGTCCACCCACGACACCCAGACCGAGGCCGAACACGCCCTGGCCGTTGCCCTCGATGATGAACACGACGCCTACCTGCAGGCACCGGGAGACTACTGATGAACCTCAAGGATCAGACCATTCAACAACTGCGTGACTCAGGCCATGTCGTCATCGTATGGACCCCGGACGAGATTGGAGACGCCGATGGTGGCGTGCTCGAAGAGGTCGCCATCGAGCGTGGCAACACCTACCTCGAAGACTTCGACGAGGAGGAGTGAACATCTGCCACCCGACCATGACGGTGTACCGCGCCCGCGTCCAGCAAGGGGCACGGGTCTTCACCCTCGAATTCCTGGCCGGCGATATCTGCCACGCAGAACTCAAACTGGACCACTACGGCTTTGACCCCGACAGCGTGCTGGAACTCGACGCTGCCCCTTCGCGCAACGCGCGTCCACTGCACCCCATCACCATTCTGTAGGAGCGACACCATGATCATTCTGGCAACCATCCCGCTGGCGCTGGCACAGATGTCCGACCTGGTGGAGTACCAGACCGAGGAGCACGCCATTCAGCGTGAGTTCTTTTATAAGCAGTGCGAATCGACCGGCAAGATTCACCTGGGCTACGGCAAGATCGAGGTCGTGGACGAGAGCGCGATCCGGCATATCCAGCGCCCGATCTTCGTCAATATCGGCACGACCTGGGTCACCAGCACCGGCCAGGAGGTGAAGATTCTGGAAACCCGGGCACCGGGCAACCACCCGATCATCGCCATGCAGCTCGGCGGCACCATCACCCGCCTGTTGCACTTCGGCATGGACGGTCGGGTCAGCACGGACCCGAGCCACCAGCTGGCCTACCCCGCGTCGCTGCGCAACGAGAAGCGCATGACCATCGCCAACCTGCAGGAGGTCAAGTCGATCTCATGAGCCATTTCACCGTGGAAGGACGCCGCTGGTTCGACGGCCAGAACACCTACCACAGCGTCCACGTCCAGATGTTCGGCGATGACGATTCGCCGCCGCAGCAGCTGACCGTGCCCTTCGCCTATGGCGGGAGCACCCAGTACGAGCTGACCGCCCTGCGCCACCTGCGCGACTTCGGGGCTCTGCCGCCGGCAGGCCCCAAGCACCTGCGCCCTGCGATCGAGGCCACCGGGGCCTCCCTCAGCAGCAGCGTCACCGACGTGGAACGTCGTCGGAACCTTCACTCCCTTGGCCAATAAGGAGCTGACCATGCCGGATTACACCTACCTCATCGATCGCAATGACTTCACAGGCTATGCCAAGAACGTCGCCCTGGAGGGCCAGGTGCTCTACCCCGGTGGGCAGTCCGTCGAGGACTACCTGGCCGCGAACCCGGGCACCGAAGCCATGACCGAGGAGGCGTTCGAAGCCTTCCAGCAAGAGTGGCAGGACGCGCATTACCTGAGCGACCCGGCGGCCGTCATCGACGAGCCGGCCTTTGACGAGGCGCTGGAGGTTCTGCCGCCCCTGCGCTACACCCGCGAGAACGGCATGGTCAGTTTCCTGATGTCCGAATTCACCACCGGCAGCATCACGACGATGTTCGCCAAGTGCGACGGCGTCTGCCTGTGCAAGGCGGTGGACGTCCGTCGCAAGGAAACGTGGATTTCGCCTGCCGATTTCGATAAGCACCGCTTACCAACCGAGGGGTTCTGCGAATGACTATCCAGATTCACGGCGTCTACCTGCGCGCCACTACCGACGACGTCGAGGAACTGCGGGGGCTGATTTCCGAGAACAGCGACCAGCAGCTGTTCAGCATGGAAGTCCGCCTGTGCGACCTGACCGACATCACCAGCCCGCCGAACGTGGCCCATCTCGTGGCGCGCAAGCTCGGCGCCGAAGACCTCGCCCAGTCGATCCAGGACGAGCTGGACGAACTGCTCTGCGACGACACCGACGACCTCTGGAACCTGATTCAGAAGACCATTCAGGACTGCGACCAGCTGGACTGCGTCACCACGGTCGATGGGCTGGTGCTGGCCGACTGGCGCCAGAAGACGCTCACCCATCTCACGCCCGAACACCCGATGGACGACAACGTCTTCGGCTCGGTGGCCAAGTACCTCGATGAACGGGCCCTGGGCAAGTACCACCTCTGCGTGACCTACATCGACACTCTGTCCGGGCCCTCGCTCAAGCACGACCTGGCGGCCCTGCGTCGCAAGTACCTTCTCACCTGGCACCAGACGCGCATCCCGGTCACCGACCGCCCCGCCGTCAGGCAGGACTTCGCCCTCTGGCTCGATGAACAGGTCCGCAGTGGGGAGTGCGAGGAGGCCCTGGCCGCCCAGGCCACCCTGGGGGAAGTCATCATCCCTCGCCCCTCCGTCGAGATGCGCTGCCGGCAGGCGGTCATCGCCCTGACAGCGGGATACCTCGGCGCGGCCCCCTACGACTTCCAGGCCATCCAGAAGCTCACCAACGACATCGAGGAACTGGAACTGACCTGCCGGCTCTACGCCGATGACCTGATCGGCTGGCTCAACAGCGTCTGTCGTCCGGTCGGCGCGGCCTACGCCACGCTGGTGACGGCCGACCCGCAACCGTTGCCCAGCCACAACGTCATCAACCAGCTGATCCGCGATCACATCAACACCGCCCTGGAGAGCGCTGATGATCATCACCAAGGCTGACCTGGAATTCGACCGCCACAAGGTCGAATCCGCCGTGGGCTACAACCGCCGCTGGGGCCAATCCCACGCCGGACTGTACTACGACGAGGAGCTGGCCGGCCCCGACGGCATGTCGGTCATGTTGTTCATCACCGACGACACGACCACCGAGCAGATACAGCAAGCCGAGCGCGCTGCCCGTGATGCGGGTGACGTGGTCCGAATCCAGTGCCTGAAATGCCCAGCCGAGTGGCTGACCGAGGAGAAGTGACATGAACGCCATGACAGAAACCAAGCGCGCCCAGCACCCGTTCGAGGCCATCACTGCCGAGGCATACCGCCACCGTATCGCCGGCAACAAGTCCAACCGCGACGACGCCCTCAAGGCGCTCAAGAAGCTGATCGAGGAGTTGGAGATGCACCACGGTGACCGCCTGCCCGGCGACCTCGAGCTGCACACGCTGGCCAACTTCTTCCTGCCTACGCTGGCCAAGACGCCCAAGGACCTCTGGGAATGGGTCGCCAAGGCCGCCGGCACCGATGACGTGCGCTATTACCTCAACTACGTGCATGTCAGCGAGAAGTGGATCGAGGCCACCGATGGCCACCGTCTGCACCGCATCCCGAATACCGAGGGCGTCGAGCCGGGGTACTACCAGCCGGCCACCCGCCAGAAGATGGAAGTCGATGGCAAGTTCCCCGACACCGATCGTGTCATTCCGGGGACCGCCGGAATGGAGGCCCGCGAGGACGTCCAGCTCGATCAATTCGAGCAGATGACCTTCCCCGACAACCGTCCCAAGTACCGCAACTATCTGAAGCTCGGACAGTCGGCCATGAACCAGCGTTACGCCGAGGAAGCCCTGCGTTTCCCGGCGCCGGTCGGTACCCCGTCCAAGGTGACCGCATACCTGCCGGACAATGCGTCGTCATCCGTCCGCTTCGATTTCGGTGATACCGGCGCCATCGCCATCGTGATGCCCGCCCGCGTCTGAGGAGCCCGTCATGATCAAGGACCACATCGAGTACCGCCTGCGGATCGAACAGGACCTGACGCCCATGAATCCCCGCACCGAGCACGATAATGCGGGGGTGCTGGCCCTTCGCCACAGCCGCTATGAACTGGGCGATGTCGGCGGCATGGAGCAGGTGACCCGGTTTTTGGAACCGCTGATGACGCAGTACATCCAGGAGGCCGATTTCCCCGGTGACCTGGACGATGACCAGGTCATCTGCCCCAAGTGCCGGGCCGATGACCGCGAGCCCAGCGACACCTGCAACCGCTGCGATCACAGCGGCTGGATCAGCAACCCGTTCGAGATCGAGATCGAGCAGACCTTCAACGGCCAGAACATCGTCGAGCTGCTTCAGCCCAACGACCTGGCGCATGTGGGTCGGATCATCGAGATGCTGGACGAAGGCGGCCTGCTCCCGGAAGGCACGATCTGCAAGCCGGTCTACCTCTACGACCATTCAGGGCTCACGGTCAGCCACTCGCCCTTCTCCTGCGGCTGGGACTCCGGCCAGGTCGGTTGGCACCTGTGGATGCCCGATGGCAGCGAGGAACTGCCCGACCCGGACGCCACGCTGAAGGCCGAGCTGGAAACCTACGACCAGTACCTGCGCGGGGAGGTCTACGGCTTCGTCCTGGAAGCACGCCCTGCCGTGGCCTTCGGCTTCGATGGCTCACCGCTCAAGCTGGCCGACGACGACCTCTGGTACGTGACGGAATCTTGCTGGGGGTTCTATGGCAGTGATCCCAAGACCAATGGCATAGCAGAACATGTCGATGGGGACCTGGCACCACTGCTCGACGAGCTTGAATGATCATATAAGCGATGCTTATTATCGTGGACCCCCACAAGGAGCGATATCGCCATGATTCTGGCAGGTCCCGAAATCCTCGAACTGATCAACAGCGGCGTCATCAAGGGCGCCGCCCCTGAATATATCAACGGCTCCAGTCTCGATGTGCGCATCGGTGACGAAGCCCTGATCGAGAACCTGAACCGCTCGGCCATCATCGACCTGAGCGCCAAGGAACAGCTGGACATGGAGCGCGTGAAGATACCGGACGCCGGGATGATGATTCATCCGGGGGAGTTCTTCATGGTCGCTACCCAGGAAGTCCTTGATCTGCCCGACGACCTGTCCTGCGAGTTCAAGCTGCGTTCCAGCGCCGGCCGTGCCGCCCTCAACCACGCCCTGTCCGGCTGGGCTGATCCCGGCTTCTACGGGACCCTCACCCTGGAGTTCCAGAACGTGTGCCAGTACCACCGTCTGCTGGTGCGCCCCGGCATGCGCCTTGGCCAGCTGGTCTTCCACCGTCACGCCTCGGCAGGCGAGTACAGCTACCGCAAACGTGGCCGCTACAACGGCCAACTCGCTGTCACTGCCAGCATGGGAGTTGCCTGATGCACATCTTTCTCGATTTTGAGAGCTACTACGCCAACAAGTACACCCTGACCGGCCTCACCTACCCGGAATACATCCTCGATGACCGCTGGCTCTGCCAGGGGGTCGGGATCGCCATCGATGACGGCGAGGTCGAGTATTACCCCGAGCATGAGGTCGAGGCCGCGATCGCCGACCTGCCGCTCGAGGAGGCCACCCTGGTCGGACAGAACCTGATGTTCGATGCCACCGTGCTGGCCCTGCGCTACAACCGCTATGCCAAGCACTACATCGATACCCAGTCACTCGGACGCGGCATGTGGCCGGGTCAGGACGTCAGCCTCGAAGCCATGTGCCAACGCGCCTGGCCCGATGACCCCGACATGCAGAAAGGCAAGGAGCTGGCCAACTTCAAGAATTGCCGGGAGCTGGACACCGAGCAGCAAGCGGTCATGGGCAACTACTGCAAGCAGGACGTCCGTCTGACCCGCGCCCTGTTCAACTATCTGCGGCCCAATATTCCCGACAGCGAGGTCGAGTTGGCCGAACTGACGCTGCGCATGTACATCCAGCCACGTTTCATCCTCGATCGCCCGCTGGTGGAAGGCTTCCTGGAAAAGGAGCTGTCCCACACCAAGCAGCTGATCAAGGACTCGGGACTGGCCAAGACCACGCTGTCCTCCAACCCCAAGTTCGCCGAGTGGATGCGCGAGAACGGTATCGAGGTGCCTCGCAAGATCAGCCCCAGCACCGGCAAGGAAACCGATGCCCTGGGTCAGAAGGACCCGGCATTCCTGGCCACCATGGCCGACCACCCGGAGTTCGCCCACGTCTGGAAGGCCCGTGCAGCGGTCAAGTCAACGCTGAACACGACCCGTGCCCAGCGTCTGCTCGATCTGGACGACCAGCTGGGACGCATCCCGGTGCCCTTGTCGTTTTACGGTGCGCACACTGGCCGCTGGTCCGGGACCCAGAAAGTGAACCTGCAGAACCTGCCCCGTGGCGGTGACCTGCGCAAGGCGCTGACGGCCCCGCCAGGCTACAAGGTCCATGTCGCGGATTCCTCGAACATCGAGGCCCGTGTCCTGGCGTATGTGGCCGGCGAAACCAGCCTGTTGGAGATGATCCGCCGCAAGGAGGACATCTATAACGACATGGCCACCAAGATTTACGGCTATCCCGTCGATCGCAAGGCCAAGGACGCCGACGGCAACAAGCTGCAGGAGGAGGAAGGCAACGTCGGCAAGACCGCTCGCCTCGGCCTCGGCTACGGCATGGGTGCGCCCAAGTTCCGTGCGACCCTGGCCTCCGGTCCCATGGGATCGCCCCCGATTCTGGTATCCCAGCACTTCGCCCAGACGGCCGTGGACACCTTCCGTGCCGACAGCCCCAACATCGTCAACTACTGGCGCCTGCTCACCCAGGCCGGTTACGACATGATGCTGCCGAAGACCGATTACTGGATCGGTCCGATCCGGGTCCGTTACGAACGCCTCGACATGCCCAATGGCATGGCGCTCAAGTACCCCAACCTGCGTGTCATCATCGACGAGCAGGACGGACGCGACCAACTGGTCTGCGATCGCCGCAACGGCAAGACACAGCGAATCTATGGCGGCATCCTGGCCGAGAATATCGTCCAAGCGCTGTCCCGCACCATCGTGGCTGACCAGATACGGGCCGCCGTGCGCGAATTCCCTGACAGCTACCTTGTCCTGGCTGTCCACGATGAAATCGTGATGATGATGCCGGACGACAATAGCGACGACCGTCAGGCCCGACTCGAAGACCTCATGCGAGTGCCACCGGACTGGGCCCCTGACCTGCCGCTCGACAGTGAAGGCGGCTGGGACACCTGTTACTCGAAGTGATTAACAGAATTTCCCTCAAAAAAAATTCTCAGCATCATCGGGCTGGCAAAATTTACCTTCAAGCCATTGAAATTTTTCACGCACTCTTATATTTTCTTGTCTTGAAACCATATCCTGAATCTTAACAAGTTGCGTAGCTTTATTTTGCTTATAAAACTCCTGCTTGCTACTCATAAGGAGATCAGTAGATACAATATATTTATACCCACCAAGGAGGGAGATACTTTCATAATCACCATCATCATTTACTGCTGCCTCCATCAGACTAAAAGTCTCATAACTTCTAAGCTTCATTATAGCTTCTTTCGAAATAATCAACCTAGGAAATATAGCTTTTTGTGATTCTAGTAGGTATGCCTCAGACATAGCTGGTCCAAATACCGGCCCCTGATCTTCATGGTAAACATCACCTATTACAATACCACCACGAACGAGTAATGAGTGCGCCTCCCAAAAATATATATTCATTTTTATCAAAGAGTCTAATACAATTTGCATGGCAGCCGCGTCATCAACAGAGCAAGAAATTACAAGACAATCAGAAAAAGAAGTGAATGCTATGGGGTGCGCACATAGAAACGCCTTGGAAAATTGCGCAAAATCTTCCTCAACTTGCTTAACTTCCTCTTTGGGAACTGAATCGTAGTTTATATTCCCCACGCTCCTTAATGCCATGTTTTCTGGCATCATATATGTAACAACATCATAAATTACATTTATTATAGACTCATCGACCTTACTCTTTTCAACTAAGCTCGAAAAGCCTAATATATCGACGAATACCACTAACTTTTGCTCGTACATAATCATCCTCAACTCATCCAATATTTGGCGTTTTCAGTATGCCAATTAACATGCCTTGAAAGACCATCAAGATCAGGAAAAATAGAAGCATAATTAATGCCGTAATGGTTTATCTCAAAAATTAGATCCTTGATACATTCAGGTTCGAATATAATCTTTTCTAATTTATCGTTCTTCCCCATGGATTCGTTCAAAGGTACACTAGGGGCTCCATGCATTGTAAAAAGGCCACCTTGCCTACTAATTCTAGGTGCTACGCCATTTGGTTTAAGAAGCGCTACTCCTTCGAAGCTACTAGGACTATGCGCTTTAGCATCTATATAACGATTAGGATAGTAAGCGTACATACATGCTTTATCACCGGATTTTGGCTTGTTGGCTATAGCAAAAAAGACCGCAACCAGAGGATTTAGACTCCAGTCTAATAATCTGGTAACTAACCCATGATGCTGGGCTATAGCCAACCAATCCCAATCATCGGTAGGTGAGCTATTAACATACTCAATTGCTCTACGCTTCCAAGCTTTGAACATGACTAAATCGTCAGATTTATTATACGGTGCTCGTCCTGCTCTAGGCTTGAGCTCCCATAATTCACTTTCATGCCCTCTAAAAACCCATTTATTGCTAGTTCGATACTGGCTAAGAACTGAGTGGAGATCGTTAAAACCCTTAACAGAATGTGTAACCAACTTTATATCCTCGCAATATCAATTAGCATCAACTAATCATAATACATTATGGTAGCCCCGTCCACAATCAAACATCAGACAAGAAAAACCTCAATGACTCATATTCAAAAACACAATAATCAACATACAATCAAAATCTTATCTATCCACTAGAAAAATTCGAGCAAAATACAACAACTAGACAGTAGCACGAAAATCATAGTAATTAAGTACTAAGTATAGTAGGTCGCATGCACGCCTAGTGTTTGTAAACACACTAAAAAAATGATTTTCAATGCAAACCAATTATTGCGCCCAGGTAATAAATCCTTGAAGTGTAGGTATTATCCAACTTCCGATATTATCCCTCTAATGAAAGCATTTAAATTTTTCACCCAGCTCAACCGTGCTCGCGCCGCCCTGGATCGCACGCTCAATTCGCCCGGCAGTAACAGCGAGGAAGCGGCCGAAGCCCTCGACAAGCTGATCGAAGTAGCTCAAGAAAGGAGCCTGCCCCATGTCCGAGTATGAACTGCCCGTTTCCATCGATCTGGAAACCCTGTCAGTCCGACAGGACGCCCGTATCACCACGATTGGTGCCGCCGCCCGCGTGAACGGCGAGCTGGAAACCTTCGTCTGCTACCTCGACGTCAAGACCTCCCAACGGGACCGCCACATCGATCCGAACACGCTGACCTGGTGGCGCAAGCAAGGTGAGCTGTTTGATCAGATGATGGCCCGTTGCGCGGACGGTGTATCGATGCGCGATGGCCTGCTGGCATTCCAGTCCTGGTACATCCAGCTGGGCGACAAGGATGCCCGCCTCACGCCCTGGGGCAACGGGTCCAGCTTCGATGTCGCCATGCTCGAGCACGCCTTCCGGTCCCACGGCATGCAACCGCCCTGGGCATTCTGGATGGCGCGTGACTTGCGCACCCTCAAGGCACTGGCCGAGGACCTGGGCGTATACACCAAGGTCGAGCGCGAAGGCACGCACCACGACGCCCGTGATGACGCCATTCACCAGCTCCGTATGATCGAGACTCTGAAAGAACAGCTGAAAGCGGCTAGACCACAACAATAAGCACTGCTTATACTCAAGCGTCACACGTCAGATTTATCAGGGGCTCTATGGATCACGACCTCGACGACGAGAAGGCGCAGGAGATCGCGGAGGCCATGATTGATCATGGCCTTCGTGCTGCACGGCAAGCCTCTCAGCTACCACCGGCCACAGGTCGGTGTTTCGACTGCCAGGAAGCACTCGACGACCCCGAGACACGCTTCTGCGACACAGACTGCCGCGATGACTGGCAAAAGCGCCAACATGCCAGCCATTTCAGGAGGGGATGATGGACCAGTTCCCAGCCACATTCGTCAATGCCCAGGTCCACCTGGGGAAAACCTACACCCTCGAGGGGCGGCAGAACCCGCCCCATGCCAAGAACCTCACCTCGATCGAGTACCCGCTGACGGCGGACTTCGAGGGACTGGACACCCTGGCCAAGCTGATCGCCCGCCACTCCGGTGGCGGCGATGCGTTCTTCACCGGGCACTTCCCGACGCCACTGGCCAACGAATCCCGTGCCGGTCGCAGCGACCCGAAGTTCCGCCCGCAGATTCTGGTCATCGACATCGATGACATGCCCCTGGGCAACATGGATCTGCCGCGCCCACTGGGCAAGCAAGCGCTGACCGCCGCTGCCAACCGCGCCCGTGATTATTTGCCGGACTCTCTACGCAATACGGCCTGCGTCGCGCACGCCAGTTCCTCCTTCGGCATGAAGCCCAAGACGGCCAGCCTGCACCTGTTCTTCCTGCTCGACGCCCCCGTGGTACCCGGCAAGCTGAAGGCGTGGCTGACCGAGGCCAACTTCGCGCACCCGGACCTGGATGCGCAGATCGAGCTGAATCCGTCCGGTCAGTCGCTGCACTTCACCCTGGACCGCTGCACGGCGGACAACAGCCGGCTGATCTATATCGCCACGCCGTTGTTCCTCGGCGAATTGATCCAGGACCCGTTCACCTCTCCCCAGGAGCGCGTGGCCCTGATCCCCGGCGAAACCCCGGTGGCCAACGTCTCCAAGGAAATCAATGCGGTTGTCCCCCAGACCGCTGACAACCTGATCAAGCAGAAGGTCAAGGAGCTACGCGCCCTGGCCCAGCTGCCCAGCCGCGTCGGCAAGACCAAGGTCATCGAGACGCGCAAGGGTCACTACCATGAACTGCTGACCAACCCGGATACGGTCAGCATCGAGATTGCCTACGAGAACGACCCATTCGTCTACGCGAACCTCAACGGCGGTGACTCCAACGCCTATTACTGGCCGAAGGACAACCCGAAGTACATCTACAACTTCAAGGACGAGCCTGTCGTCGAGATGGTCAAGGTGGCCCCGGACTTCTACCGGGATTACATGGCCTCGATCTCGGATGAAGTCGTCGATGAAACTGTCTCACCGCTGGTCTTCCGCGACCGGGATGCCGATACCTACTCGACGGTCCTCTACAACACCGAGGACAGCACCCTGGTGCATCACGCCTATGCCAGCCGTGTGGCACTTCGGGACTTCATGCTCCAGTACGGCGCCGACCTTCCTGACCCGATCGAGTCCTGGCAGGTCAGCTTCGACCCGAAGTCCACCACGGGCCAGATCGACTCAACGAACAAGCACTTCAACCTGTTCCGCCCCTCGCCGTACATGATGCGCAAGCCGGAAATCAGCGAGGAGTTCCAGGGCGTCCAGTACGGCTATGCCGCCGGCTACCTCAACCAGGTCGCGCCCAACATCCACAAGCTGATCGACCACGTCGTGGGTCACGGCCAAGCGGAGTATGAGCACTTCATCAACTGGCTCGCCTTCGCCTTCGTGTACCGCGAGAAGACGTCCGTCGCCTGGATGTTCCACGGGGTCGAGGGCACCGGCAAAGGCTTGCTGTTCCACCAGATCATCAAGCCGCTGTTCACCGAGCGCTACAGCTCCCTGAAGAAGATTTTTGACCTGGAAGACAACTATGACGGCTGGCGCGAGCAGATGCTGCTGGTCGTCATCGATGAATTCCGCATGGCCGATGCCAAGGAAGGGAGCCGGATGTACGAGAAGCTGAAGAACATGATCTCGGAAACCAGCGGCTCGGTGCGCCACATGCGTTCCAACCAGAAGAACGTCGAGCTGTTCGAGAACATGATCTTCTTCTCCAACACCCGCGACGCGCTGAAGATCAGTGCCACCGACCGCCGTTTCTGTGTCGCCCCGGCCCAGAACACGCCGATCAATGCACTGTACGACACGGCCAAGTTGATCTTTGCCATTACCCAGGAATTGCCGCAGTTCGCGGACTTCCTCACCACCTTCAAGATCGACAAGGCATTCGCCCGTATTCCGCTCCAGACCGAAGCCAAGGCGGCGATGCGTAACGCCTCGAATACCTGGGTCGATGACTACGTCGATGCACTGCGCGGTGGCGACTTCGAGTGGCTGATCAACAACGTCCTGGATGTTCGCCCGACGCAACCGGATGACGCGGTACGTCTCAGCCAGGCGAGCGAGGTGTTGGCGCGGCTGGCGATCGACATCCTCGAGGCGGGTGAGTCTCGGGATTTTCTCAACCTCGACGACGCGCTGATTCTCTACAACGCCCTGGCGGGCGACGTCACTCGAAAACTGAGTTTTTCCAAGATGATGGCCCGTTACGGCCTCAACTTCGAACGTCGTCGCATCGCAGGCCAACGGATTCGTGTCGCCCCCGTCGCATGGGAAATCAACGAGGACGTCGATCTCATGGCCTTGATCCGTGACAACGGCACCCCGGCCCAGCAGAAGTCGCTCTCTTCCATCCAGACCCACTAGGAGCCACCCCATGAACCTCTTCGGTAATGGGCGCCCCGACGGCGCCACCACGCCTGAAAAGCAACCGGCCGCGACGCCCAAGGGGCCGAGCGTCACCAACCACAGTCTATTCGCCGGCAAGCGCCCGGACGCCACTGCCCTGGCCGAGGATGCCCTGTCACTGGCCGATGCCCCGCGCGGCCCGGTACCGGCCTGGTCGTTCTCGGTCCTCAAGAAGTTCGAGGAATGCCCCTACCGCGTCTACCTCAGCAAGGTGGACAAGATCGCCGAGCCGTCCAGCGAAGCCGCCGATCGCGGTAACCGGATTCACGACGAGGCCGAGCACTTCATCCGTGGCGAGCTGGACACCGACAAGGTGCCCAAGAACCTCGAGAAGCTGGGCTTCGAGTATCGCACGCTGCGCGAAGCCTTCGACGAGTCCCCGGAGCAGTTCGAGCTGGAACAGAACTGGGGCTTCACCGCCACCTGGGGGCAGACGGGCTTCTTCGACAAGGACGTCTGGTGCCGCATGAAGCTGGACGTGTTCCGTCGCTGGGGGACCTCGGCCCACATCATCGATCACAAGACCGGCAAGAAATTCGGCAACGAGCTGAAGCACTCCGATCAGGGGCTCCAGTACGCGGTCGGTGCGTTCAAGCGCTACCCGGAGCTTGAGTTCATCAAGGTCGATTTCTACTACACCGACCAGGGCCAGAAGCTCGAGAAGTCCTTCACCCGTGAGCAGGCGATGGTCTTCCTCCCGCGTATCGAGAAGCGGGCCTTCGCGCTCACTAACGCCACAGCCGAGCAGCTGTCCCGTCCGAAGCCGTCGAAGAACAACTGCAAGTTCTGCCCGCACGCCGAGACTGGCGCCTGCCAATGGAGGGTCGCCGAATGATCACAGCCCGGTTCCTGCAGATGGTGCAACGGGACCGCCCCTTCACCGTGGCGCAGTGGGCCGAGGCCATGAACCTCGACCGCTACAAGTTCTGCCCGCCGCGCGTCTTTGCCCGCCTCTCGGGCACTCCCCTCCACCTGATAGAGAAAGGAACCACTCATGAATCTAAGCAAGCCCCTGGTCGCCATCGCCCTCACAGGCGCGATGCTGGCCGCAATCCATAACGCGATCGGCTACTTGCTGATTGCCCTGATGATCATGGCCGCTGCCCTCGGGCTGTTGTGGCTCGTGACTCCCAGGAGACGTGAATGACGTTCTTGCTCTTGCTCCAGAAAATCGCGTTCACCGCGACCACCGTCGTGCGCACCGTGATGGCCACCCTGCAAATGATCCAGTTGCTGGTCGTCGTCGTGGCAGCGCTTCTCAGTGCCAACCGTAATCGCAAGGCGTATGCCTCATAGGAGACTCCATGGAGCTGTTTGATCATCAGGAACACACCGCTGTCTTTCTGACGAACACTCCCCGCGCCTGGGTCCAGAGCGACCCGGGAACGGGCAAGACGATCAGTACGCTGGAAGCCTTCCGCCGCTGGCGCCGTGACGGTGGCCAGGGCTGCATGCTGGTCCTCGCTCCGCTCTCGATCCTCAAGCCTTCTTGGGGCGATGACATCGCCAAGTGGCTGGGTGACGAGTTCACCTACTCGATCGCCTACGCCAAGAACCGCCTGGAAGCGTTCCTCTCCGGCGCCGACATCATCATCACCAACCACGATGCGGTGAAGTGGGCCACCAAGAAGGAGAACGCCCGATTCATGCATGAAGCATTCCCCGATGACCAGGAACACTGGCTGGTCATCGATGAGGCCACGGCGTTCAAGAACGCTACTAGTCAGCGGTCCAAGGCCATGCTGACCCTTCGCACCTATTTCGACCGTCGCATCGCCATGTCCGGTACCCCAACGGCCAAGGACGTGCTCGACATCTTCCATCCGACGCTGATCATCGATGACGGCGAGCACCTGGGGAACAAGTTCTTCCAGTTCCGCAACCAGGTCACCGACCCCATCCAGGTCGGCCCAGACCCGAAGATGGTCAAGTGGGTCGCCAAGGACGGTGCCGAGGAACACGTCGCGCAGGCACTGGCCGATATCTGCATCCGCTACCGCTTCGAAGACTGCCTGGACATCCCGGCCAACCAGACCCTCACCTACCACGTCGATCTCTCCCCGAAGCAGCGGGCCCTGTACCTGCAGATGCTTGAAACCAATGTGGTTGAGAACGACGACGGCGAGCGAGTGACAGCGGTCAATGCCGGTGTCCGCGTGCGCAAGCTGCTCCAGCTCCTGACGGGTGCGGTCTACAACGGCGACGGTGATGTGACCACCTTCCACCAGGACCGTTATGACCTGGTCATGCAGCTGGTCCAGGAACGCGAACACAGCCTGGTCGCCTTCAACTGGAAGCATGAGGTCGAGGCACTGACCAAGCTGGCCGACAAGCTGAAGATTACCTACGGCGTGATCGATGGGTCGGTGAAGAACGAGGACCGCATCAAGGTGGTCGAGGACTTCCAGGCCGGTCGCCTTCAGGTGGTCTTTGCTCACCCGCAGTCCGCCGGCCACGGGCTGACCCTGACCAAGGGCACGGCCACGATCTGGTGCTCCCCGACCTACAACGCCGAGCACTACCAACAGTTCAACCGCCGCATCTATCGCGCCGGCCAGACCAAGGCCACGCAGACCATCCACATCGCTGCCCGTGACACCGCCGAGGAACAGGTCTACGAGCAGCTGGAGGGCAAGCTGACCCGGATGGATGACCTGCTCGCCCTCTTCCAGCAACGGACGGCGGCATGAAGCATGTCGTGTTCACGCATCACGCGCGGGCACGGTGGGCCGCTCGCTTCGATGACCTCGACGGCATCGAGGACGAATGGCACCAGGCACGACCCGCGTCTCGCAGAGTGCGCCAGCTCCTCGGCCACCGCGCATTCCCGCACATCCGCAACAACAAGCATGCAGGGGCCAAGCCCGGCTTCTACATCACACGGCGCTGCGTCTTCCCTGTCGTGCGCCTCTCCAACGGTAAAACGGTCGTGATGACCGTCTACAACAGAGACTTCTGACATGAGCGAACTCAACGACCTGATCACTCGTTTCAGCGAAGCCAAGGCCGAGCTGAAAGATGCCAACGACCGCGCCAAGGTGCTCAAGAAGCTGCACGACGAGCTGGAATCACAGCTGCTCGAGTACCTGAAGGAAAACGAGCTGGATCGTGTGTCTGCGGCGGGCCATACGGCCAGCTACAGCACCGAGACGGTCGCCAGCGTGGACGACTGGGAAGCGTTCTTCGGCTACGTGAAGCAGCACGATGCGTTCTACCTGCTCCAGAAACGCATCGCCAGCGCCGCCTACCGCGAGGTGCTGCAGGTAGACGGTGTGGTGCCGCCGGGCACCTCTCCGATGGAGCGAGACAAATTGTCATTCCGTAAGGTGTGACAATTCAATAAGCATTGCTTATATTTGGGGTTGTGCGTCACAACCTCAGAATCAATCGAACCAATAGGACCGATATCATGGCTAACGATCTCATCGTCAACAATGACTCCAAGAAACTGCCGTCTCACGTTGCCAACGCAACCGGCGCGGGTAACGAGAACGTCAGTTCTGCTGACATGGCCATCCCGGCCATCAAGCTGCTCCAGGACCTCTCCCCAGAAATCAAGAAGGACAAGGCGGAATACGTGCCTGGTGCAGAGCCTGGCAAGATTCTGGTCACCCTGGGCAGCGCGCTGCACGACGAGCTGATCCTGATCAACCTCTACTACGATCACGAATACGCGCTGTTCCGTAAGCGCAAGTTCGGTGGGGGTTTCCATGGTGCCTATCCGACCGCCGATGCCGCAATGGCCAAGGCCAAGGAAGAAGGCGGTGGCAGCACCGAGATGTTCGAGGTGGTGGAGACGGGTCGCCACACCGTCCTGATCGTCAACCCGGAAACCGGCGAGCTGCGCCCGGCCATCCTCAACATGAACTCTACCAAGCTCAAGATCAGCCGCCGCTGGAACACTGATCTCAATGAGTTGGGCGGTGACCGCTTCTCCAGTGTCTGGAAGTTGAGCGTCACTTCTCAGTCCAACTCCAAGGGCGACTTCTACAACTACAAGGTCGAGAACCTGGGCTGGGCGTCCGAGGACCTGTACGAGCACGCCAAGCAGTTCTACACCCAGATCAAGGCGTCCTTCGAAGAAGAAGCGGAGAAGTCGCGCGAAGCAGCATAAGCAGTGCTTACTGACCTTCAAGATAAGACCGGCTCCGGCCGGTCTTCTTGTACCCCCACCTTGAGAACGGATGACCAAGACAATGCCTGTGACACAACGAGTGGTGTACGTCGCCTCCGACGGCACCTCACACGAAACGGAGCAGGAAGCCCGGGATCACGAACTACGGCTGGACCTGGCGCCTCGAATTGACGATTTTTTACGCAGGAATGCTGTAGGATCAACCGTGCGTAGGAACAAGGTCGCTGACCTCGTTCTCGATTTTTCGTTAGAATTGCTATCGCCCCCCGTGCCGCTACCCTCCTACAGGGAGGAAAGCGACGATGAATGAGCACGGTTTTGTGCGAAAGGTACATCGGGCGCTGAAGGAAGAACGCAGGCTCACCCGCATCTGGAAGATCAATGACAACTTCCAAGGTGGGGTACCTGACGCCTTCTATTGCGCTAAAAATCAACTGTGGGTTGAATATAAATATATTAGTTGCATCCCTAAGCGGGAGAGCACAGTTGTTATCCCCGATGTATCAGAATTGCAGTACGAATGGTTGGAAGGCTTACAGAAATCTGGGATAGATGCGTGGGTCATTGTTGGTCACCCGAAGGGGGTTCTGGTCATTACTGATCTGGACGAATGCCGACAGGGTTATACGACGAAAGCGCTAGTCGAAAAATCCATTTCGTTTGCCGATTTCATACAGTCGTTACTGTATATTTGCACAAGGCCATGAGCGTTTGGGGGGTATGTAGTAGCCCCTAACTCCGTTGGAGCTGAATCACTATGACTGCCCCGAACCGCCGGATCACAGAACGCGACCGTGAAGTCGCGCAGCGAATAAAAGCCGTGTGGGACGCTAACAAGAAGAACCTGGGTCTAAGCCAGCACCAAGCTGCTGCTCGTTTGGAGATGTCACAACCCGCCCTCTCGCAGTATCTGTCTGGAAAAGTTGCTACCAACACCGACTTCATCATTCGTTTCGCCAGTCTGATGGGTGTCGAACCGCGTGAGCTGGACCCGAAAATCCTTGTCAGTGAAGCCTACCCACGGATGACGCTCGTCACACGATCTGTCATGTCTAAGGGAGGAATGATGAGCAACGCCACCAAAGGGGAAATAGTGGATGTCACCGCTGATGCCGCTATACCCGCCGAGAACCTGACGGTGATCGTGGTTGATTGCGACCACTACCAGCCTCGCTATTTCCTGGGCGAACGACTGCTGCTTCAACATGTTGATCCCAAGGAACTGAAGGAAGGTGAAGAGGTTCTTGTCTACCGGGACGATACAAACGAGCTGTTCCGTGTCGGCAGTAAGATCAGCTACATCATCCAGCTCGATGACGCCCTTAAACCGGGTCACGTTATAAGCAGTGCGGATACTCGGGAGGACATCGACTTTTATAGAGTGGTATCACGCCTATGAAAGACCTTGTTGCACTTGCCAAGAACCGCAAGTCAGGCGACAAGCTGACTCATGCGCAGCTGAGGGCATTGGCCGAGAAACATGGGCTCAAGTTCGCCACAGTACGTTCCCGGTATGTGCGCGGGCACAGGGGCGACAAGCTGGTCGCCCCCATCCGCCCATCCTTCCAGGCCCGGTGCAAGGCCCACGGTATCGCGCCCAAGACTGCCTATTACCGCATGAGTCAGCTAGGCATGACGGAAGAAGAAGCCCTGACAACCCCTCTGCGCGGGGGGTTGGTCCGTCAGGCAGTCGCCAACGGCTTGAGCCCCGATACGTTTTACCGCCGCCGCAAGCTCGGCTACCCCATCAAGCGCTGTTTGGACCCACGCCCCATTACCTACTCTGAGTCCAAGCGCTTGCGGAAATTAATAAGCACTGCTTATAATAATCACACCAGTAACCAGTAGGAGCTACCATGAAAACCGAATTCGCCCTGCTCGCCCTGTATGAAACCGTCACGCTCCCGCTGCCCAAGGTCGCGGAAGATATCCTGGGCATCGCCCTGTCCACTGCCCGGAACCAGATTTCCCAGGGCACCTTCCCGATCAAGGTTACCCGCATCAATGGCAAGCCGATGGTTCACATTACCGATGTTGCGGAGTACATCGACAAACAGCGTGCGGAAGCCGCCGCCTGACCACTTGCCGGCGGGCCTAGTGCCAAGGTCATTCATGCAGTGTCCTTTGCGCTAGGCCCGCTCTGAGGCAAGCGGCAAGGAGGTGATCCTATCTAGCCAAGGACCAGACGCTGTGAAGCGATGACTGGTACCAGCGCCCCGGACAACCGGGGCGTATTTGTTTGCCCTATTCCCCCTCTCCAGCCGGTGGGCGGTCCTTCTTTGCCAGCTGCTCACGCTCACGATTGACCAGATCTTCCGGGCGCAGATTCGTATAGCGTTTCAAACTTCCCCAGTCCCGATGACCTGACACCATTGCGACTTCCTGAATCTGATATCCCTGTTCAAACAGACGGCTAATCCCCTCATGGCGCAGGTCATGGAAACGCAGGTCCTTGATCTCCAACCGCTCACAGATACGGGTAAATCCACCGCCGATCTGCGTCTTTGTGTAGGGGAAAATCCGCTTGTCTACACGCGGCTGTCGCTGAATGATTTCCAGGCTTCGGCCCATTAACGGGACGCGCTGGTGGTTGCCCGACTTCATGGTGGGGTGTTTGCGATCGCGGATCACGATAATCCCCGACTCTGCGTCCAGGTCATCCCAACGGATCGACAGAATCTCGCCCTGGCGCATGGCGGACTCCACGGCGAAATCCACTACATCATGCAACGGTGACGTCAGCATGTGGCGGGTGTGGTACGCCGCCGTGATGATCGCGTCCAGCTCCCTGGGCGATGCACGACGCTCACGGCTCTGCGGCTTGCCGGACAAGCCTGACCGCCCGACCTGCTTGCGCCACTTCTTCATCTCCACCACATACGACGACGGCAGGTCCAGTGTCATGGTCGCCGTGGACAGTGCGCTGGACAGTGCCATCAAGGTGCGCTGGTTGGTCGCGGGGGCAACGCCATCGTGCTTGACCCGGTATTCACAGAACTTGACCAGGGCGTTGTAGTCCAGCTCGCCGATCGGCATATCGGAGCCGAAATACTCGTTCATGATCTTTGCGTCGGTCAGGTTCCGGTAGTCCCGGCGGTGCGACTGATGCTTCAGATGCTCGACGTGGGACTTCCATATCTCACCCAGCGTGATGCTCTGTAGACGCGCGTCTTCATCCATTTTTCCCGAGGCCATGTCATCCTCGATTTTTCGCGCCCACTCCTGGGCCATGCCCTTCGTGCGGAACGTTTTGCTCTGCACGGGAAACCCTTGTTTTCTAACGATTGCTCTCCAGCTGCTCCCCCGCTTTTGGTATGTTGCCACGCTGCCTCCTTGGTACAGTACCAAGCCGAAAAATGGCTCGATTCTGGGTTAAGAAACACTGTTTGAGAGTACCAAAATGTGTACCATCCCCTCTCATTTGGTACCAGTAAGTCATTTGGTACACTGATGATACAGAAAGGGCCGTAATTGGTGATATACAACGGTAGCGTGGAGGAAGACAAAAACGCCGCAAACCCGCGTGGTTGAGGCCCGCAAGTAACATTAGAGAATTAGTATGAATCGCCGGGAAAAAGCGCTATTCCCATGGTGGATGGGCCTGCCGTGGACCGTGAAGCAGTATCTCGATGATGTCCTGACAGAAGGCCATGGTGCCTTGTATGCCAGCGATGGCCGTCACCGCACCAACCCGACCCAGGGCTACGGCACGGGTGGCTTGATGCAGGGCCGCAGCTACATGCTGTCACTGACCTGGAATGCACCCCTCGAAGCCTTTGATGAAGCGGGCAACTTCTTCGAAGGCAAAGGCATCGATGCCGTCTACTATCCCGTGCACAAGGCGATGGAATTCCTGGGCATGTCGGCACTTCCGACCTATCTGGCCACTGATGTGATCAAGAATCCCGATCTGGAGGCTTACACGCGGGCCTATCGTGAGCATCTGCGCGAGCATATCGGCCGCGCCTGAAGGCTCTGAGGAGAACCCACCAGCGCTGAGAGCCATCAAGCTGTAACTTGCCTTGAACAAGAAGCCCGCCATCAGTCATGTTCGACGACCGATGGCGGGCTTCTCGCGCTCTAACGGATAACGACCAGCGCTCACTGTTGCAGTGACGCGGACCTCAGAAACTCCAGCGGGCATGCGTCCAGAAGATCCGCCCGGGCTCATTGACGCGCACGTCGCCTTGCAGCGGATCATCGTAGAAGCGATTGACGTGGTAGGCGTAGGCCTTGTCGAACAGGTTGGAGATGCCGGCGCTCAGCTCGATGGCGTCAGTGACACGATAGCCCCCTTCCAGCCCGACGATGCCGAAACCTGCCGTCTTCTGTTCGCTGTCGGAGATGCGTGATTGGCGTGCTGCCGTATCGAGACGTGCACCGGCCCACCAGGCATCGGCGTCATAGCGTGTCGCCAGATAGCCATTGAACGGTGCCACCTGGGACAACGGCGTGCCATCGCTCAGGTTGGTGCCGTGGGTGGCGGCGACGCCTGCCGAATGCCGCCAGCCATGCTGCTGCCAGCTGGCCTCCAGCTCGAGACCATAGATCTCGGCTTCGACATTGTCATAGGTGGTCAGCGAGTCCCCTTCGCGCAACTCGATCCAGTCATGCACCCGGTTGTAGTAGGTGTCCGCCGAATAACGCCAGGCGCCCTGCCTGACTGCCACGCCCAGTTCGAGCTGCTGATGGATCTCGGGCTCAAGCTCGGGATTGCCCAGCCAACCGTCAGTCTCGGACTGGCGGTTGTAATAACGCTCGGTGGCGGTAGGGAAGCGCACGCTGCGACTGAGCGCCGCGTAGCCTTTCACCTCATCATTGACGCGATGCTCCAGGCGCGCCAGCGCACTGAATTCCCCATCCCGCTGACTGGCCTCGACATCCTCTCCGTACTGATCCCTCCAGGCGGAGATGGCCGAGGCATTGCTGCCCACCACCTCATCGGCATCTCGCGCATCGCTTAGGGAGACGTCATAGCGCGCGCCAGTCACCAGACGATTGTCCTGATCCAGCGTGGTATCCAGCTCGGCAAATACGCCACCGCGCGTGCGCACGACATCCGGCCAGGTCTGACTGTCCGAGAGGCTGTCCAGCGACATGCCCATCCGGGAGTCGGCGTTGCTTTCCAGACGCTCGGCGTCAGCGCCCAATGTCAGTGTCGCGTCACGCCCGGCGACGGTCAGCGGGATATCGCCCTGGGTGCTGGCATACCAGGTCTCGGTGGTCGCGCTGGAGAACATGGCCATGTCGCTCATGTCCATGTCCGAGCTCATGTCCATGCTCGAGCTCATGTCCATGCTCGATCTGGAGTCATCAACGTCACGCAGGGTGACGTTGTCCATGTCGTGCACGACGCGAGCATGGTTGATCTGCGATTCGGTATGCGAGAAAGGCCCGACGTTGTCGATGGTCAACTTGAGGTACTGGCGGTCCATGTCACTGCGCGGCGCATCCATGGTGGGATAGAGCGCATCGTCGATCCTGACGACAGCGATCCCTGCCTCGATGGCGACATCCTCGGTGGCGAAGGCGCCGACACGGACACTGCCATTGTCGCTGCGATACGCGCCTGACTGGGTATTGCCGTTGCCATCCTCATAGTTGTTGCGCTCGGAATGCTCGACGTCCAGCGCAGCCCAGACATCGCCCTGCTTGGCGGTCAGCGACAGCGTCTCGCTGGTGGCATCGTCATTGCTGCGCCAGCCGGCCCCCAAGGTGCCATGCACGCCGTCATCGTCGGTGCGTGATGGCGTGTGACGCGTCACCTCGACGGTGCCTGCGGCAAAGCTGGGACCACGACTGACGCTCTGCGCGCCCTTGTAGAGGGTGAGATCCGACTGACTGCCGGTGGTCGCATAGCCCAGCGTGGTGTCCATGCCCCCGGGGCAGGCCGGATAGAGCGGCGCCCCATCGACCTCCTGAATCAGGCGTTCACCGCCCTGCGCCCGAAAGATGGCCGAGACACCATGACTGCCCAGACGAGAGCCACTGACACCGTTGACCTCACGCAACTGCTCACCGATATCCAGATTGCCCTTGGCATGCCCCTGGCTTGACTCGACGATGGGGCTGGCCATGGGTGCCTCGGCCTCGACATGCACCAGAGGCAGTTGCGAGACGGAGCTCTCCTCGGCGTGGACGCCAAATGAGGCACTGCTCGCCAATACCGCCGCGACCGTCACTGGCAGACGCCGACGACTGGGCAGACCGCTCATGGCCTGCGCGAGCGGAGAAGACGGAAGTGATGGGAAGACGGTTGAGGGAAGTGATGAGAAGGCGGATGACGGCTTCATGCGCTGGCCTCCGCCGCATCGTGGTGACGAGAGGCACTGACACGAATCCACAGCCAATCGAGCAGGCCCATCACGATCAGCGAGAGGCCGACCAGCGGGAAGATCACCCCGATGATCATCATCAAGCCCCAGACACCGGCGATACGCTTGCGCTCCCTGGGCAGCGGCGGGATACCGATACCGCCCACCGGACGACGCTTCCACCACATCACGCCTGCCCCGACGCTCATCATCACCATCGCGAGACACGCCATCAGCAGAATCAGCTGATTGATCAGGCCGTACTGCTGCCCCAGATGCACATTGATGCCCCACTCCAGCGCCCGTCCCAGCGGCCCGTAGTCGGCGTAATGCATGTCGAGCAGCACATCGCCGGAGTAGCGATCCACATGCACGACCTGCTGGCGCTCCAGCGCATCCGGATACACGGAGCCGGTATAGACGCCCTGAGCGGTGCTCGGCAGATTGATGGCATAGCCCGGCGCCAGGCCCTCGCGAGCGAAGATGCGTTCTGCCTCGTCGAGACCGATATCGGCGTGGGCAATCGCGGCAGCGCTCAGTGGCACAGCCGCTTTCACCAGCGCGGAACTTGCGCCAGAGCCGCCGTGACCGGCGTGCTCACCCTCGTCGACAATGGGATCAGCGGTGTCACCCGGCAAGGAAGATAACGGGATAACGGCTTGTTCAAGCGACCAGCTGGTCAATTCCTGATCCACCAGGCGGGCATCCGACATCGGCGTGTTCACGCGCACGCCATCGGGATACCCATAGTTATGCCCATTGGCCAACTCGTTGACCTTGGCCCCCCAGACCATCGACCACGGCATGCCGGTCACGGCGAGAAACACGATGAAGCCGGCCGCGATGATGCCACACACGGCGTGCAGGTCCCGCCACCACAGCCGGCGCGCCGGCGTGGTCCGCAGCGTGACCACCCCCCCTTTCTGCCCCCGCGGCCACCACAGATATAGCCCGCTGAACACGAGCAGGATCGACCACCCGGCAGCGATCTCCAGCGCCGCGTTACCGATCGGCCCCGTGATCGCGAGGCTATGCAGACGACGTACCGTCCACATGATGCTGTCGCGGTAGGCCATCTGCCCCTGGACTTCCCCGCTGTAAGGATTGACGTAGACGGCCTGCTTGCCACTGCCATCGGCTGCCACGATATCGACTTCCGTGGTCAGGTCACGGGCGGGAGATGGCACGACGCGCACCGGCGTGCCCGGAAGACTCGCGAGCGCCTGATCCACCTGCTCGCTCAACGGCAGGCTTGTCACTGCCGGATTCTGAGCACTCTGCGTGACGGGCGTGTTGACCTTCATCAGGTCGGAATGGACGAATTGATCGATGCCATCGCGGAACAGGTACAGGCCTCCCGTCACGGAAAGCAGTACCAGAAACGGCAGCACCAACAGGCCGGCATAGAAATGCCAGCGCCATACTGCCCGGTAGATATCGCTGAACCCCCGCCCGGCGCGGCTGGCGGTTCCAGTGTCTGTTGCGGTCTTCATTGCACAAATTACCCATCAGCAGGCGCCCCACGTGCGACGGATCCAGGGTCCGTCGGTCAACGCGGGGTCACCGAACATGGTCTGGAGCCGTCACGACGGCCCCGGAAGCGTTCACGCAAACACTGATGGGAAAGGAGGTGCCCGCCCGGGAGGACGTAGATGGACATCGATCTCCCGTCGGGAGACCGGCAATGGGCGAGGCGTGTCGTCTCGCCCGAGGACTGCCAGCATCAGTACCAGCACGGCGGCGATCACTGCCAGCGTGAAGGCGGCCATGCTGGCCAATGGGCAATCCGAGGCGGCAGAACTGTGGGTGATCTGCGCCTGGGAGCCACTCTCGCGTGCCGCGCGAGTGATCCAGTCGCTATCCCCGCTGACCCAATGTCCGGCACCGGGACTCTCGAAGACAGCGTGATCATTCACCATCACCACACGCGGCGCTGCCAGTGGCATCACCAGCATCGCGGCCAGCGCCAGCAACATCACGAAGACCGCGTGGCCATTGGCCGCCGTCAGGCGTGACAGTGCACGGTGGAAGGAGACGGACTCATCTCGAGTCTGGCGCGAGCATGGAGCCGACATCATGAGGCCGACTCCGCTGGCACATCATGCCCCGTGCCCTGATCTATCGAGTCGTGCACCGAGTCATGCACCGAGTCATGCACCGAGTCGAGCAGCTGTTCGATGCGATCGGCCAGCTGGGCCGGCGTCTGACTGAGCGGCAAGGTATCGCGCAGACGGCCCTGATCATCGAGGACGAGAATCGCCACGCTGTGGTCGATCATGTAGTCGTCAGCAGGATGAGCGGCTGGACCGTGCTCGCGCACATGAAACTGGAGGCCCAAACGCTGCGTCAGGGTCTTGAGACTCTGCTCATCGTCCGGGGCCGTGCGAAGGCCTGTCACCGGCAGGTGGAAGGCGGAAAGATAGCGAGTGAGGACAGGCAGGGTGTCGCGGGCGGGGTCCAGGGTCAGGAACAGCGGGTGCAACCTGTGTTGATCCTGAAGGTCCAGGCGCTGCCAGACCATCTGCAGACGCGCCAGAGACAGCGGGCAGATATCCGGGCAATGGGTGAAGCCGGGGATCAACAGGCTCAGATGCCCGGATTCATCACCGGCCAGCGTGCCGGGAGTCAAGGTGCCGCGCGTTGAAGACAGTTCCAGCGTCGTCGGCCAGGCCTCGCGCGGTTGATGGGAGGCATTGAACCCCATCACCAGCACGATCAACATGATAGCGAGAGCACTGAGCCCCATGAGGGCCAGTTTGCGCAGCGACATGAAAGCCCCGGAAGCATGGCAATGAGCGTCACCGCACGATGCGGTGCGCCTGGACGATGGGCACTGACTCTGTCAGTTGCACGGATGCTAACGGTTCAGTCGCGAGATACGACAAATGCGACAAGTTGCCACGCCACGCTCGGTGCACGCTGCGATAGCGACAAGCCATCATGACCATCATCAGATTCAAAGTGCGTCGCCCTCGGACTGCCACGACACTAGGCTCATTCCCTCCCTCTTGTCATGAGGTCCCCCATGATTCAACGCCTGTCCCTGCACCCAGCCATTCTGGAGGTGCGCGATCTGGAAGCCGCCTGCCGCTTCTTCCAGGAGACTCTCGCCCTGCCCACATTGCTGCGCAACGCGACCAGCGCGACGCTCGAACTGCATCACGCACCCGATGGGCAGACCAGCGTCCTGTTGTTGCAGTTGAGCGCAGAGCAACCGGACAGCCGCAAATTGACCCTGGAGGTGGATCGCGATGACTTCCCCCATGTCAGGTACCTGCTGCAGGCCCACGGCGCACACTTGATGGAAAGCCACGGCAGCAGCGCCCCGGGCTGTGCCTGGCAGGTCCTGGACTGTGTGTTGCCTGATGGGCATCGCCTGCGCGTGGTCAGCATCAACCCCGAGCGCTGCGCGCCGGTGATCAGCCGAGGTGTCAAGAACGCGCAGTGAAAGACGCGCAGTGAAAGACACGAAATAAAAGACACGCCGATGGCTCATGCCGCTAGCGCCCTTCTCCATCCGGCGAGGTTCTGAACCAGACATTGCCTGCGCTGCCTGGTGACCGCAACTGGAAGGGCGCTGCCAGTCCTTCGAGCGCATTGTCGGAGGGATTCTCGGCAGAAGGCACGCTTTCCGCCAGCTGGAAGCCCCCTTCCGCGGAGCATTCAAGCGTGCCGGGGAGCAGGTTCGTCACCTGCTGCAGCAAGGGCTCGATCAGTCCCAGGTCAGTGGTAGCTCGCAATTGATCGAACAGCGAACGTACCAGTGCGGTCACCAGGTCACCGTCCTCCTGAAGCTGCGTCCCCACGGGACAGTACAAGGTTCCCACCTCCACTTCTGGAACACAGACTCCCAGCAGACTACAGGTGGGCAATGCATTCACCGTGCCCAGGGTCGCATCCACCAACGCATCCACCGGGCCGAGGTAATTGGTGAGAATGTCATCCTGCGCGACGGTCCCGGGGGGTGGCGTGCACAGGTCGAGCACCCCGGTGCTCAACAGACAGCTGGTATCCGCCGGCGGATTCTGTTGCTCTTCCAGCGTGAACGTCTCGCAAGGCGTCCCCGCGATCACCTTCTGCGATATCCAGCGCGACTGCACGTCCCTGCCGCTGAAAGGACATTGCTGGGGTGTTCCACGATAGAGAAATCCCGGCAAGGCGGCAGGTTCGCCAGGGCCGATGGCATAGACAGGTCCGCCCTGCAGCGCATGCAGATAGCTGACACTGCCGGCATTCACGTCACCGGCGATATCACGGCTGTCGGTCGCTTCATCACTGGCGGACTTGAGACAAGGGTCACCACTGCAGTTGGCAGTGGCGTAATAGAGTGGCTCACGACTGGAGAAGCGGTCATCCCGTATCCCGATCAAGGCGCGACTGACCACGGGAGGCTGGCTGCGATCGAAATACAGAATGCGCGGGGCGTCATGCTCATCGACATCGAAGACCTCACCCAGCGCGCGCCCGTTGGCATCCTCGACCACCAGCTCGCGTGACTGCTGGGTCATGTAATGCTTGAAGAGGGCATCCCGTATCGCTGCCAGCCCGACCAGCGAGCCGATGATCAGGATCGAGGTGATCAGGATCAGCTCGATGGTAATGATAAAACCGCCCTGTCTGCCAGGCGAATGGCATGCGTGAGTGACCGACCTCTTATCTGCCGCCATGTGCTTTCCCCCGAGATGATTGTGCTGGCGAGGCTGTCGGCCTCGCCGCATTACCACAGCTCTCTCATCAGGATCAGAACCTCCTGAACGCGCAGACTGGCCGGAAAGATCACCAGCACGAAGAACAAGGGGCCGCCGACGAGCAACATCGGAAACAGCGCCTTGACGCTGCGTTGCTGCATCGCCTTGCGCTGGCGCTCGCTCTGTTGGCGCGCCAGCTGGGCGGCAAAGGCTTCCAGCACATCATGCAAGGGGTTGCCCATCCGGTTGCCCGCCACCAGCAACATGGCGAACTGGTGCAATTCGCGGCTGCCAGTGCGCCTGGAAATTCGCGAGGCAGCTTCCTTGAGCGACAACCCGCCTTCCAGTTCTGCACTGAACAGTTCGAGCTCGAAGGCCAGCGGATGGGCAGGCGGCAGTGCCTGACGAGCAGCTTCGCGCAACGATGCGGCCAGCGACAGGCCATGGCGCTGATACGCCAGCGAGACAGCCAGCAGATGGCCCAGCGCCGCGGCGATGCGTGTCTGGCGTTCACGCCGACGCTGCCCCAGCCACAGATGCGGCAGGAGGATTCCCATCAGCAGGCCCGCCAGACCGCCAAGCCCCGTACCCATAACACGCAGAACCAGCAAGCCCAGTAGAACGGGCAACATCAGCTGGAATACCCACCACCAGACCACGCGACGCGACTCCAGCCCGGCCTGACGCATGCGCCGTCGTGGCGTGAGTGAGCGGCCTTGTCGGATGTCGTCGGGATTGCGCAACAGCTCCTGCAGCAACTGCGCGATGCCGCTCTGCTCCAGACGAACCCTGAAGGTGCTCTGCAGGGCCAGATACAGCGCCAGCAGCGCGCCCAGCACACACAGGATGATGATGTCCGGCAGGTAGGCGTCGGGGAGCGACCATGACGGCAGCGAGGCAAGGACATTCATGGCTGCTTCCTCATCATGTGACGCAGCCAGGCAAAGCCCAGAATCTGGCAGCACACGGCGCCCAGCAACAGCACGCTGCCCAGCGGGTGCTCCAGCAGCAATCTCAGCCAGTCCGGCTCCTTCCAGAGAATGAAGGGCACGATGGCGTAGGGAAGCAAGGCGATCACCAGCAGGGAGTAGCGCGCACCGGACAGTTCGGTACGCAGCTGACGGCGCATCTGGTAACGCTCATGCAGCGTGGGCAGCAGAGAGGGCAGCAGGCTTGCGAAGCTCATGCCACGCCGCTCGGCGCTGATCATCGCCGCCGTGAACAGCCTGACGCTCTCGCAGGGGTAGAGGCGCAGCATCCGCTCGCAGGCCTCGTTCAGTGACAGTCCCATATCCAGCCGATAGACAAGCTGCATCAGTTCGCGGCGTGAGGCCTTGAGGGACGATGCCCCCGCCAGGCGCAGCCCGTTGCGCAGGTTGTCTCCCAACTTCAGGCTCGCTTCCAGCATGTCCAGCGCCTGGATCAGATCCCCCTCGAAGCGGAAGATGCGCCGACTGGCGAATTCATGCAGCAGGAAGCCGACCAGCAACAGGCTCGTCATCAATGCCAGTGAGGCGAGCAACAGGTTGCCGGGGAACCAGCCGAGGAAGATCACGAAGATCATCACGCTGCTTCCCCACACGCCCGCCACGAACAGCACCGGCCGCATGCTGATGTCCAGCAACGCCAGCAGGCGCTCGAGACGCGGCATCTCTCGGCGGTGCATCAGCCCGAGCGTGGTATCCGCGCCCATGAAACGCTGCGCCCTGATCATGCTGATGATCAACCACAGGGCAGACAGCGCGATGCAGACCAGCAGCAGGATCAGCATGTCAGTTCCCCTGCGGTGACGGGCCCTGGCACCAGCCATCCCTGACACCGCTTGCCAGGGAAGCCCCGCGCGATGCCAGATGCGCGAGGAAGGCATCCAGCACCTCCGGGTCGGCCTGATAGGCGTCTTCATCACATGCCTCACCGGCCGGCATGCCTGCACGACGCTGCAACAGCTCACGAGGACGCGCCTCACCCAGCCAGGCCAGGCTGGCAAGCTGACGGTGGCCATCGGCATCGCGCTCGAGATGCACGATCAGCGCCCCGCTCAGACGCACCATCTCCTCGATCACCTGACGGTCCGGGTGAGCACTGCTCATCAAGGCCAGTGCCAGCATGCGCACCGGCACATCCAGCGCGCCATTGGCATGCAGGGTGGTCAGGCTGCCGTCATGCCCCACCGTCATGGCCTGCAGCATCTCGAAGACTTCACCACCACGTGCCTCGCCGACGATGATACGGTCCGCGCGCATCCTCAATGCCGCGCGCAGAAGCTCCCCCAGCCCCTGTGGGCGCGGCGTGTCTCCGGCGACGGGATAGCTTTCCAGCCTGACGACATGCGGATGCTGCAGATCCAGCTCGGCGCACTCCTCCACGCTCACCAGCCGCTCGCGCGCATTGATGTAACCGGCCAGATGGTTGAGCAAGGAGGTCTTGCCGGCTCCGGCACCGCCGCTGATGACGATGTTGAGCCGAGCGACCACGGCCGCTTCCAGCAACGCCAGCAGGCCCGGACTCAAAAATCCGCTGTCCACGAGCCTCGCCCCGGTGAGATGGTGCCGGCGGAACCGGCGAATCGAGACGAGGATGCCATCGGGGGTCAGGGGTGCGCAGACCGCATGCAGACGACTGCCATCGGCCAGACGTGCATCCACGATGGGGTTTGAGGCATCCAGGTGCTTGCCGAGCGGCGCGATCAGGCGCGCGACGAAGCGCTGCAGATGCGCCTCGTCATCGAAACTGAGTGAGGTGGCCTCCAGTCGCCCGCCTCGATCCACCCAGATCTCATCAGCGCCATTGACGAGGATGTCACTCACGCTCTCATCACTCATCAACTCGGTGAGCGGACCGAAACCACAGAGATCATTGGTCAGACTGGCCAGCAGTCGCTCGCGACTGGGCCCATCGAGCTGGATCTGGTACTCCTCGCAGAGCACGGTGAGCGAGGAGGCCAGACGCTGCTTCACCCCTTCCAAGGCAGTCTGATGATCTCCCTCCAGCTCACCCTGGCGCGTCCCAAGACGACGGTAACGCACGGCCTGTCCCTGCTCATCGGCCAGACGCGTGACCAGTACGCGCTTGAGACGATCCATGATCTCGGGCGCGATCAAGGCACATGTCTCAGCAACCGGCACCTCCTCGGCTTCGCTCACTGCGAGGCGTTCAGCATCCTGTGAGGACGCTCGGCTACGTCGCATGCGTGACAGTGCGCCGTTCATGAGGAAATCCTCATCCCACCAGCCGCTGCCTTCAGGGCATCGCCCCGACAATGCCCTGCCGTCGCCAGGCGCAGCAGATGGGCACGTGCCGGTTGATGGTCCTGCCTGCGGGCCAGACTGGCATCGAACTGACGGCAGGCGTCCGCCAGATGCCCCTGCGCCTCATTGATCAAGCCGCGGTGATACTCCACCCGCCAGGCAGGCGCCCCGAGACGCGAGGCCAGCGTCAACTGCTGCTCGGCATCGTCATAACGCCCCTCGACATAGCCCACCGCAGCCAGCCCTTCATAGAGACCGGCATAATTCGGGTGCAGCAACATGCCACGTTCGAGCACGTTGCGCGCCAGGGTCGTGTTGCCCTCTTCCAGCGCCAACTGACTGCGCAGCACGAAGGCCTCCGGCGGGTGCGAGGGCCCGATGCTCATTTGATCAAGGAAGAACTGGGCCTTGTCTCCACGTCCCGCCGCATGACTCAGCAAGGCATTGAAGTACAGGACTTCGGGATTGCGCGGGTACTCGACGTGCAGCCGCTCCGCTTCCCGCAGCAGGCGCTGGCAATCCACCATCGGGCTTGCCACATCCTCAAGCTCCAGACAGGTTCGGCCCTGCACCATCAACTGCTGATAGCGCTCGTTGAGGTACTCGAGGCGATCTCCGGCATCCGGGCGAGACTCCCGCATGCTGTCGATGGAGCCACAGCCAGCCAACCACCCCACCATCACGCCCAGTACCCCAAGACGACACACGGATTCACGAATGTTCATGACGGACTCCTCAACGCGAAGATGGCAGACGACTCAGCGGCATGTCGGCAAGACGGCTGGCACCATCCGGGAAACTCCACTGGGCGACTTCATTGATCGGCTCCCGTATCAAGGTGGGGGTCACGATGATGACCAGCTCCTTGTCGACATCGGAACGATTGAAGGAGCGTGTCATCCAGCCGAGCAGCGGGACATCACTGGCGCCGGGCACGCGGTCTTCCTGGCCACTCATGTCACGCGAGACCAGTCCGCCCAGAATCAGCGGCTGCCCGTCGCGCAGGCGCGTGGTGGTGCGCAGGCTGCGCACATTGAAGGCGGTACTGTTGAGTTCGGAGCCGGTGCTGTCGGCAATCTGCTGAGTCAGCAGGGTGTCCGGCGTCGAGATGGTAGGCAGCACATCCAGCGTGATGCGATCATTTTCATCGACCAGGGCACGCACGCTGAGCTGGACCCCGAACGACTTGAAGTCAGTCCCGCTGAACACCCCGTTGGTGTTGGCGCCCAGAGTGTCATCCTGGCCCACGCCGGAAGGCGCGAAGGCGGAGGGAACCGGAATCTCGCCGCCGACCTGGAAGACCGAGCTCTCGCCGGCCAGCACCGTCAAGGTCGGGCGTGACAGCGTGCGAGAGATGCCTTCGTTCTCCATCAGGCTGAACAGCAGGTCAAAGGCGATGTCACTGCCGCCGATCTGCAGGTTGTTGATCAGGGTGCCATCCAGAATCTGCAGGGCATTCTCGAGCCCCGAGGCACCGGCGGCGCCGGTCTCGCCCAGCGCCAGCGGACCACTGGCGTTGTAGCCGTTGGTCATGATGCTCAGGTCCGGACGCCAGGCCTTCATGCGCGAGCGATTGACCTCATGCATCTGGATCGCCACCCGTACCTGCGGCACGTCACGGACCTCGATCATCGAGATGAGGCGCCCGCCCGCGATGGAAAGCACCTTGGAGCGGGCGATATTGTTGCGAATGTTGTTGCTCAGGCTGCCGCCACCACCGACACCACTGCTGGAGGTGATCGAGCCTCCGTAGCCCCCGGCGCGAGCGTTGTCCCCCATCAGCGCCCCGGACTCATCCGCCAGCACATCGATCCCCGCATCACCACCGGCCAGCGGACTGCCCCCGACAACGCGCGCCGCGACATTCAGAATCCGCGTCAACGCCACCTGATCACGCACCTCCCCTTCCAGCAGGAAGGTATCGAAGAGATCATTGGGCATCTCACCGAATTGCAGCCGCCTGACCGTGACCTCCTCTCCCCCCAGCGACGCGATGGCCTCCTTGAGCTTGTCGGCAATCGGCTTGGGCTTCTGGGTCACCTTGATGAGGTTGATGACCGGGCTTGCCATGCTGGTGCTCATGCCCATCGTCGGTGCTCCCGCTGGCATTCCCGCGGCAGCAGGCTGGATGCCACCCCGCTGACCGGAGAGCAAGTAATCCATCGCGGCCTGCTGGGCGGCCTGACGATAGTCCGCCGTGGGCACCTTGCCGCGCATCACCAGTACAGGCCTGTCCGGGGCGGAATGAATGGAGATGGAGGGGTGAATCTCGCGCAGCGCACTGCCCAGGACACTCAGATCCGGGCTCACGCTGAACAGAAAGGATTCGTTGCTGCCATCGGCGTACCACACCATCACCGTGGTACGACCGACTTCCTTGCCCAGCATCAGGACTTCCCGGCCGCCGATCACCTCGACCTCGATGATGCTCTGCTTGCCGACGGCAATGCGTTCGATGTCCTTGCCGAAGGCCAATCGCGCGTGCGTCCACTGCACCAGGGTGCGCGAACGGGAACTGCCGCTGCTGTAGGCCGTATCCACATTGATGAGTCCTTGAGCAGGTGTGCTGTCGTTACCCATCTCGGCGGCCACAGCATACTGCCCAGCACAGGCAAGCGACAGGCAGAGAATGACGCCAGAGCATTCTGGGAGAAAAGCGGTAAGCTTGCTCATATCATCTCCAGGCGATAGTGATGTTGCCGACGTGGCCAAGGGGGCGGTCGCAAGAAAAGAGGTATTGCACGTGCCTTTATGAAGTTAACTCATCAGTACATTTAAATATCATTGAAACCTTGACCAAGGGCTTACAACCTTATTTCCACCTTCCGACGTTGCAATCCCTGATAAATCTCGATTTGACGCGTCTGAACGGCAGGTGCGATAGGTAAACGATGCTTGACCTCCTTGCCATGCAACACCAATGACACTCTTTCCTGCACGCCCAGGCTTGCAAGCCGGAAGATATCCTCAGGAAGAGCCGCGATGACCAGGCCGGATGTCTGGCTGGAAGACTTGCCGATGACCTGAGGTGACAGCGATGACAGGGGGCCACTCTCCACCGGAGAAGGCTGCGGATTGTTCATGGTACCCATCAGGCGAACCTGCTGTGCAATGACACGAACTCGCCCGTTCAGGCTACCGATTACATCGAAGGTATCACTGGGTTTTATCTGTGAGACGGGGAAAGAATGGCTCGCCATGGGGAGCGAAAAAAGTACTCTATCCTCAGGAATGTAGTGCGAGAGACTTTGACGTTTCACCGGCTGGAGATCCTGGGACTGGATGACATCCCCTGGCAGACGATTGCGCGTCATGACCTTACCGATTGCCATGCTCATGTCCTGCAACCCTCCTGCCACATCCTTCATCATCTTGAGTTCCAGCATCTGAGGGGTGACGATCTGACCCCGAGCGATGAGATCGTTGGCCACCAGCACCTCTTCAGCCCCCACACGCTCGTACTGTCGATACCCCAACAGGCTTGCCATCGAGGTGGATATCAGGAAAACGACCATAGCGATCGTCGTGCTGCCATTGAGACGAATGTTCATGGCATCCTCCGATATTCAGTTAAGGCATGGCGGGCGGGCCGGGCATCCTGACGCTGATACCCGACCCGTGGCGATGTCGATTACGGAGTGAAGCTGCTGGCACTTGCCGCATCATCCGCAGCGCCACCAGTACTTGGCCCCGAGCCATTTGCAGCGCCGGACTCGGTGAAGTCGACCGCCACGAAATCAAAGGTAACTTCGTCACCGGCATTGGTATCGGTACTGTCAATGAAGCCCGAACCTTCCAGGAATGCCGTACCTTCCGCGTTAACCAGACCATCAAATGCATAGGATTGATCAAGCTGGCCGATAGCTTCTGCCACATCTTCCATTTCAGCCGTCAATGAATCTCGCATGGTGACCAATCCGACGACCATGCCGATTACCATGACGGAAAGAATCAGCACCAACTCGGTCGTCATCACGAAACCTGCCTGGGACTTCTTGGTTATCTTTTTCATCTGAGAATCTCCAGTGAGGATATCTACGTCAGCGTCGCTTTCCTGTCCGACAATTCGTGGCCACCGTCAGACTTTCATCTGCATCGTCTGCCCACGCCATGAAGATTAATGGGTTCTGAGAGTTTCAACTGCAAAATAATGTGTCGTGCCATGTCACACCGGAAATGGCGAAGTCATCAGACATGAAAAAGGCACTGTGCGAGTCGCATCAGTGCCCTTTTCGATCAAGGTTGGCCGGCTTGGCAAGCGCCGCTCAGACGCCGTGAGGAATCACCGGCAGAATCGCCAGCCCCGTGTGCCAAGATGGAAATGATCACGATGTGCCGCGTTGTAATCTGGCCCCAGCACGGTGCCGAAGCTCTCGCAGGCAGCGTCTTGCACGGCGCGCAGGAAACGCCCCGGGGCAGCCTCATCCTCTGGTGCCGTCCAGTCGCGTGGTAGGCGGACCTGACGCCCATCCGCCAGCGTGAAGCCTGAGACATCCAGCGCACCTGCGGTGGCATGCTCACTGCGACGTGCGTTCTCACGCCCATAGATATTGCGACAGGCATAGCTCCCCAGATGGGCCACCTGCGCCACCCTACTCCCCATCACCTCCTGCGCCGCCGTCTGCAGGCCATGGCGCTCGAAACGCAACCAGCTCACGGCCAATGGACAGCTGGCGATGAAGGACTGGTTGAAGCGAACGCCCTGCCCCTTGCCCGTGTCCCCGGGCACGGCATGCATGCGCACGCTGTTGATGAGCCCACAGCCACTGTCACTGGAGCGATCCGGCAGAAAGGTCACCCGTTGCGGGGCTTCCCGCTCGAGAAAGGCGCGACAGGCGGCCGGGTCATCGTTGAGTCGTGAGAGCTTCCAGCCGGTCAGCATGCCGGGCGGGTCGCCCAATTGCAGGGGCGTCCACGGCAGATGATGCGCGGGTATCCAGCGTGACAGCACGAGGATGTCCCGCTGAAGCGCGACGCCCAACAGGATGACTGCCAGGCAGGTCAGCGTGACCCACCGGCCCTTGTGTCCTGCCTTGCGTTGCGGTCTGTCCATGACATGTCTCCTCTTCGTGACTCGAGCCCCTCGTCGCCGCGTTAGGCTCCCGGCATGCCCGAGACATCTCCCATGCATGCCATATCAGAAACAGTGAAATGAAGGATGAGGCGCTGCCAGACACTCGCCTGTCCACTATGCTGGGCGCAATCCAGCAGAGCGGTCAGACGCACCCAGATGGGCCGCGATCCTCTGGCTGCCTCTGCACGGCAACGCGATTTCAGGAGCGAACATGACGACAGCATCCACCTCACGACTGGGCAGGATACCGCTCTCGGTACTGGACCTTGCCCCCATCCGAGACACCGGCAGTGTTGCCGAAACCTTCCACAATAGCGTCAGCCTCGCCCAGCATGTCGAAGCGCTGGGCTTTCATCGCCTGTGGCTGGCAGAGCATCACAACATCGATGGGATCGCCAGTGCCGCGACATCAGTGCTGATCGGCCATGTCGCCGGCAAGACATCACGTCTGAGAGTCGGCTCCGGCGGCATCATGCTGCCCAACCATCCCCCTCTGGTGGTGGCCGAGCAGTTCGGTACCCTGGCCACGCTCTATCCTGACCGCATCGATCTGGGACTCGGGCGAGCGCCGGGCTCCGATGGCATCACCATGCAGGCGATGCGCCGCGATCCCTCCGCCGGCGTGCACGACTTCCCTCAGCGGCTGGCCGAGCTTGAGCAGTACCTGGGCGAGGCTTCCCCCGCCCAGCGCGTCAAGGCCATGCCGGGTCAGGGCACTCATGTGCCCCTGTGGCTGTTGGGGTCGAGTGATTTCAGTGCACGCCTGGCGGCCGAGAAGGGACTGCCCTTCGCCTTCGCCGGCCAGTTCGCGCCCGGCTACATGCTGGAGGCCATCCGGCTCTATCGTGAGAACTTCACGCCCTCCGAGGTGCTGGACGCGCCCTACGTGATGCTAGGCCTGCCGTTGATCGCCGCCGAGAGTGATGAACGCGCCCACTTCCTGGCCAGCACCCAGCAACAGAAGTTCCTCAACCTGATCCGCGGCGAGAGCACGCGCGCCCTGCCACCCCGCGAGACGCTGGACTGGTCAGCGCGGGAAGAAGCCATGGTCGGCCAGAATCTGGCAGCCGCCATCATCGGTGGGCCTGAGCGCATTCACCGCGAACTCGAGCACTTGCTGGAAGTGACGCAGGCGGACGAATTGATGTTCAACTCGGACTTCTATGACCACGCGGACCGTCTGAAGAGTTACGAGATACTGGCCGAGGTCGCCAGGCGTTGACCGAAAGGGGATTTCCCCACCACGCTCCACCCTCCTGCCCCACGCAAGACGCCGCCCACATGACATGTGAGCGGCGTCTTGCTGTCAGAGCATGGGCTCGGCTCAATGATGATCGCGCGGGTTCACTCGGCGATTCTTGACGTCCGGCGCACGACGGATGCGGTCTTCCTCGGCCAGGCTATCAGCCTCGAAAACATCCGCACCGACCGGTGTCTCGCCATGACGGCGATAGAGCTGGCTGAGCATCTGGCGGCGGTCTGCACGCAGCTCCTTCACCAGCACCACGATCATTCCGTAAAGAATGAAGGTGAAGGGCAAGGCCGAGAGGACCGAGGCCGACTGCAGGCCCTTGAGACCGCCCGTCGAGATCAGCGTCAGACAGATGGCCGCGATCAACACGCCCCAGACCACACGCTTGTATAGCGGCGGGTTGATCGAGCCGGCGTCCGTCATCTGCGCCACGATATAGGAAGCGGAATCCGCCGACGTCACCAGGAACACGAAGATCAGCAATATCGCGACAACGGACAGCACATTGCTGAAGGGCATCAGATCGAACATCTCGAACAGCGCGGACGTGATGTTGGCATCCGTTGCGGCAGCCAGTCCGACATCCCCGCCCAGCTCCATGTTGAGCGCCGCGCCACCGAAGACACCGATCCACAGACAGGCCAGCAGCGGCGGCACGATCAGCACTCCCACCACATATTCCTTGATGGTACGTCCCCGCGAGACACGCGCCACGAAGGTGCCGACGAAGGGTGACCAGGCGATGACCCATGCCCAGTAGAAGACGGTCCAGGAACTGTTCCAGTCATTGCCGTCATAGGGCGACATGCGCAGACTCATGCCGATGAAGTTCTGCAGATAATCGCCGATCCCCAGCGTGATCGTCTTGAGGATATCCAGCGTCGGCCCGGTGAACAGCACATAGAGCATCAGCGCGATGCAGATGCTCATGTTGAGGTTGGACAGTCGCTTGATGCCCTTATCGAGCCCGGACCAGGTCGAGGCCATGTAGGCACAGAACATCACCCCCATGATGATGAACTGCCACTGCCAGCTCTCCTCCACTCCGAAGACGAAGTGCAGACCACCATTCATCTGCAACACACCAAGCCCCAGCGACGTCGCGACCCCCATCACGGTGGCCACCACCGCGAAGACATCCAGAACTGGCCCGTAGCGGCGCACCTTGGGGTGCTTGGCCGTCACGGACGACAGCACCGAGGAGACCAGCCCCGCCTGCCCTTTCCTGAACTGAAAATAGGCGATGATCAGCCCGACGACCGAGAAGGCGGCCCACTGATGGACGCCCCAGTTGAAGAAGGCATATTGGATGGCGTAGCGCGCGGACTCAGGCGTCTCCCCCGGCATGTCACCGAAGGGAGGCTTCAGATAGTGCTGCATGGGCTCTGCCATGCCGTAGAACACCAGCCCGACCCCGAACCCCGCCGCCAACAGCATGCTGACCCAGGAAAAGAAGCTGTAGGAAGGCCGACAATCCTGCGGCCCGAGGCGGATCTTGCCGTATTTGCTCAGCGCGAGGCTGACCAGAAAGATCACGAAACCAAAGACGGAAATCAGATAGAACCAGCCGAACATGCTGGTCACGGCGCCAAGCGCCTGATCAGCCAATTCACCGAAACGGGTGGGGAATCCTGCCCCCAACGCGACCAGACCCAGAATGATGATGACTGACGCGCTGAATACGCGCTTTCCTCCAGATGTCATATATCGCTACTCCCTGTTAGCTGTGACAGCGGTGAGGTGGATCGCGCACCAGCGAGAAACGAGTAGCGCTATCGCCAACGAATATTCGCAGTGCCTTGTAGACATGACCCTGATTCCCCAGAACTTCAAGGGCCAGCGACGGAAAACTTGCGTCTGGCCGGCGCTGCGTGCGCCGAGGGGCAGTCAGATGACGGGCATCATCCTGATGTCGGAAAGCGGTGTGTGAATTCATGGCAGGCGAAGCTTGCCAGATGATTCCTGACAGGCAGCTCATGACGGGCATTGGCGAACACGCCGAAAGACTTCTACATTACTTGTACACAAGTGATAGAAAGATGACCTGCCACGGAGAGAATCCCCAATGCCTGTTCAAGCCTCCACCTCGCGCCACACGGCGAACACCGAGAATGCCACCCTCCCTACAACGCCCCCTGACACACTGCATGTCAGCTCACCTGCCGAGCGGCAGGCTGAGGCCAGCATGACGCTCGACTCCCTGTCGCGCGCCCTGCAACAGGGCATGGTGCCGGTCGTCGAGGTCATGTCATTGGATGGCATCTACAAGGTGCGCATTCATCACTGCCACGGCATTTCCGATCTGACTCGCCTTGATGGCAAGGCCCTGTGGTTCAAGGGCACGGGAGAGATACGCGATCTGATGAGATCGCGGGGCATCAGTCACGGCGTGCTGACCTGGGCGGATCAGTGGGGGGATGAGATGATCGGCATGGTGTCGCGCTCCCTCAACCAGGAGGAGTTGCTGGCCTGGGGTACGAGGATCTGCTTTCGCTAGCGATCACACGCCCAACGCCTCGCAGGCTCTGTGGGGCTCTCCGGCAAGCACACCTTCTGCCACCAGCTCCCGCCGCTACGTCTCATGACAAGACAGGCCCCCGGAGAGACTCCGGGGGCCTGTCTTGTCGTCTTGCTTTATTGCGTCACGCTCGCATCACCCTCCCGCCGACGCCGCTGACCTCGCTTGTCGACACCCCTGGATAGACACCGAGGGATGGACACTGGCCAGGCTCAGATCTCGGCCGCTTCTGGCGCAGCCTCGGGATGCCTTTCCAGCAGCGCCAGCAGGTGGGCCTTGCGTGCCTTGAACAACTCACGGTGCTCGTAGTCTCGCTTGTAGGTCTGCTTGGAGACCACGGCCGTCTCGAACACCTCGAACGGTGCACCATTGCTGGCGAAGCGGTTGTCCAGCGCCATGAACGCCTCGATCAGAGAGGGCGTGTAGTGCTGACGCAGGCTCTCGTTGAAGAAGTAGCCCACCGAGAAATACGGCATGAAACCGTGGCGCTCCGCGTCCCGAACGAAATCGGCATACAGCAGCGTGGGATGCTGACGTCCGATCCCCAGCTTCGCGTGATTCTTGGCACGATTGGACACGAACACGGCCGTCTGGCGTGGCTGGAACAGATGCTCCACGAACAGTGCCAGAACCCGCGTGACCACCGGGGACCCTTGCCGGGCGGCGATGAACCAGGCTTCCACGGGCCGGCTGGGTGCCTTGTGCTGACGGAAGGTGAAGACGCCATGTCTGGCGGTGGCGCCGGGCAACCATGTCTCGAGCGGCGCCAGGCAGAACGTCGTGGCATCCGCCCAAATGCCACCGAAGCAACTCAACAGATAGAGTCTGAGAACATCCGTCTTCATCGCCATCGACAGCCTGACGGTGGATAGCTCGAACGCCGCCATGAGGTCCACGCCCAGCACCTGCTCGAGATTGTCAGCGTTCAACAGTCGCACTTCGTGATCCGGATTCTGTCTCTGCCAGGATGCCACGCTCAACTGCACCACTTCCGGCGCCTCTTGTAGCGGGGCGTGCCAATACATCCAGATGATCTTCTCGACGCCCTGCTGCTCTTCACTCGTCTGGTGTCCGCTCGTCTGGCATTCGCACGCGGCGCGCAGATGCTCAAGCGCCGCAGAGGCTTGCTGATGCCGAGGGGTGCCGGGCTCAAGCTGGTCAATGCCGTAATGGGCGTCGTAGCGACGACTGAACCAGGGGACACGCTTGCGCAGCCAATAGCCCTTGTTTTCAAAGGTATCACTGGCAATGAAGGCGTTGATCATCACGATTTCCGAAAGACGAAGAGGTAGCTCCAGAAGCCACGAGGGAGCGATGAATGGACAGGACTGCCGGCATCTCGACACGCGAAGATGTCAGGCACAGCGGCTTGCGGCGCTGTGGCGACACCCTTGTGACACTTTTTCGATGACGGCACTCCCGCGATGTTACAACAGCCGGCCAGTGCCGTCCTGCGAGTTCATGATGTCAGTCGTTCACCTCGGACGGCATCGTGTCATGCCGGCTCCTGCACCTGGTGGCCTGCCTCCCGGCAGCGTTCGGGGAATTCCTCCCAATGCTTGATGAGCTGCCAGGCGCCGGTATCCCGCAGCACCTCGGCGTGGCCCGGCGGAATGTGGCTGGCCCCCAGATGCCCCACGACCTTGAGACCCGCAGCCACGGCTGCCTGCATCCCCGTGCGGCTATCCTCCACCACCAGGCATTCCTCGGCGGAACGCCCCAGCGTCTTGAGGGCAAGCAGATAGAGGTCGGGCGCCGGCTTGGGGTTGATGACGTCATCGGAGGTGAAGATCGGCAGTTCGCTGTCTCCGTTGGCTGCGGCGATCTCGTCCAGAATGCCACGCAGCCCCGAGCTCTCGAGATTGATCTTCATGCGTGAGGCGGAGCTGTTGGACACCACCGCCAGGGGCAGGCGCTGATCGCGAATCCACTCGAGCGTCTTCACCACGCCCGGCATGGCCTCGAGGCCATTGGCGAGACGCTGATCCACCTCCAGACGAACCTGCTCCAGGGCATCGGCCGGCAGGCGATGCTGACTGCGGCCTTCCAGGTCCACCAGGATGTCACGCGTCATCATCCCCAGGCAGCGATCCAGCTCATGCTCGATCTGCTCGCTCGTGCCGAGATCCGGCAGCCACAGCGGCAGCTTCTCCTTGAGCACGCCGTCGGCAATGATCTCGCTATCGACCAGGACTCCATCACAATCAAATATCAGCTGTTTCATTCAATCTCCAGGCAATCAAAGGGAGGTGCATGGCATCGGCCTGTCACCCGAGGGGGCTTGTCAGGGCAACGATGACGCCATGACAGTCATCATTTCTCTCATTCATGAGGGCGGAGGCGACACAAGGCAATCCTTGAGCACGAATTGCCGTGTTCCGAACGTCACCATCGCGCATCCCTTGACCTCGCCAAGCAAGATGCACTGCAATGAGAAGGTGTGACAGGGATTCTCACTTACTCGAGACGACCACGCAGGAGGAAGTATGCATCATCGTACGTCCACCCCATGCCATCACGCCTCACACTCCACGCGCGGCTTCGGCACTGGCCTGCTCGCTGGCGCGGCCGCGGCGACCGCCTTCTTTCTGGGACGCCGTCTCAACAGTGCTCGCAAGGTCAGCAGCGGCCATCCGCTCAAGCACCAGGTGCTGGACGCGGCCTCGCAGGTTATGCAGCGCAAGTACCCGATGGAAGCGATGAGCACCTACCTCAACGGCTTCCACCATTACGCCGATGACATGGGCCGCCAGGTGGAAGCCAGTCATTTCTGCATCCACCTGGAACATGATCTCCACCAGTGCGTCATCTTCGATTCCAACCGCAGCGACGCACGTCTGATCGGGATCGAGTACATCATTAGCGCCGAACGTTACGAGCGTCTCCCCGAAGAAGAGAAGCCGCTCTGGCACAGCCATCACTATGAGGTGAAGTCCGGCATCCTGGTGGCTCCGGGCATCCCGGAACTGGCCGAGCGCAGTTACTTCGAGGATCTGGTCACGACCTACGGCAAGACCTTCCACACCTGGCAGATCGACCGCGACGACTTCCCCTACGGGATTCCGCAACTGATGATGGCCTTCACCCGTGACGGCCAGATCGACGAGGAGCTTATGAAGCGCCGCGATGAACGCCTGGGCATCAGCACCGAGGAGCGCCGCAGCAAGCGTGCGGATATCGCGATGCCCAAGGTCAGTCCGAAGGCCAATGGCGGCCCGACACCGCCTGACAGCGAGTCGCATCAGCCGCCTCACGAGAGCCTGGACGACCAGCGCTGACCCTCTCTCGACAGCGAATGACGCGACTCATGACAGCACTCATGACAGCACTCATGACAGGGCGCCCGGCAATTGCCGGGCGCCCTGTCATCTGAGCAAACCACTCGGGGTGGCTTTTTCTCGGCACCACCTCGATCGTGGCGGTCGTGCTGGTTGTCGTTCTGGTCGTCGTGCTGGTTGTCGCTCTGGTTGTCGTGCTAATCGTCGCTCTGGTTGTCGTGCCGCGGTTTTCCCTCACGTGAGGTGGAGGCCATCTTCTCGAGTTCCTCCTCGCTCATGGAGTCGTACATCGAACGCGCAGCGCCCTCCAGCTCGCTCGCCTTCTGCTCTCCCCGGCGCGCGGCCAACGCCGCTCCTGCTGCCATCTGCTGTGCTCTGGACTTGGCTGGCATGACTCTCCTCCCATCACTCTGGATGAATTTCATGCGCCATGATCGGCGCCAACGAGCCTGACGCGGTGACTCGCTGTCATGCTCATTCACCGCCATGCGGCTCTCCCGCGAGCTTTTCAAGCCTCGACAAGCCTTGAGTTTCTCCCCGCTGACCCAAGGCCATGAACAACAGGCCACGCCTTGTCAGCGATGCGCCAGCCACAGCGTACCGCTCGTCCATGCATGCGCCATATGCCATCCATCGATAGGCCCCGTTCACCCGCAGGAGAGCCGCCATGCCCGACGCCGAATTCCCCCACGACCTGACGCCACATTCCGCCCAGGATGACCTGACCACCCTGGACGCCGAGCAGCTGTCGCGCGGCTATCAACGTGGCCAGTTCGACCCGCTGCAAGTGACACAGGCAGTGCTCGCCCGTATCGAGCGACTCAATCCGGCGGTCAACGCCTACGTGCATGTCGCGCATGATACGGCGCTGGAGGCGGCGCATCACGCCAGACAGCGCTGGCAGGCGGGCCAGCCCCTGAGCCCGCTCGATGGCATCCCGACCTCGCTGAAGGATCTCACCGATGTCGCCGGAATGCCGGCGCGCGAGGGCTCGCTCACCACGGTAGCCACGCCCTGTCAGCAGGACGCCCCTCCGGTGCGGCGCCTGCGCGAGGCAGGCGCAATTCTGCTGGGCAAGACCAATACCCCCGAGTTCGGCTGGAAGGCCGTCACCGACAATCGCGTGCATGGCGCCACCGGCAATGCCTGGAATACCGCGCTGACCCCGGGCGGCTCTTCAGGGGGTGCGGCCACCGCCGCCGCCCTGAACCTGGGAGTCCTGCATCAGGGCGGGGATTCCGGCGGGTCAATTCGCATTCCCGCCGCCTTCAGTGGTGTCTTCGGCTTCAAGCCCACCTTCGGCTGGACAGCCCAGTGGCCTCCCGCCCAGGCCGCGTCCCTGTCCAGTATCGGGCCGCTCACCCGCAGCCCGCGCGACGCCGCCGCCATGCTCAATGTCATCGGCCGTCATGATGCACAGGACCCCTACGCCACCCGCGGACAACCCGAGGATTGGGGCGTGGAGATCGGCACGCCACTGACAGGACTGCGGATCGCCTACTCCCCGCGCCTCGGGCAGGCCGATGTCGACCCCGAGATCGCCAGTCGGGTAGCACGCGCCGCAGAGCGTCTGGCGGGGCTTGGCGCCGAGATCGTGGAGGTCGATCCCCCCATCGACTCAAGCCTCGAGATGTTTCGCAAGATCTGGTTCACCGCGTCGCTAGGGGTCTGGGAAGGCTGCGATGCCCGCCAGCGCGAACAGCTCGACCCCGGCCTGGTCGAGAATGCCATGCGTGCCCGCGACTGGACCTCGCTGGAGTTGTTCGAGGCCTTCGAGGCCCGGCACCGGCTTACCCAGCAGCTTGAGCGCTTCCATCAGGACTACCCTCTACTGCTGACGCCGAGCGTCGCCGTCCTCCCCTTCGCCCTGAATCATCAGGTGCCGCCCGCCAGCCAATGGCACGACTGGGAGGAATGGGCGCCGTTCTCGTACCCCTTCAATCTGAGCGGCCAACCCGCCGCCTCGGTCCCCTGCGGATTCACCTCGCAGGGGCTGCCGGTCGGCTTTCAGCTGGCAGGCGCCAGGCACGCTGACGTCCATCTCCTGAAAGCGGCCACCGCCTATATGGACGCCTACCCGACCGCGCACCCCGCCGAGCCCTACCGCCCGAGGTGAGATCGCGCGGCCGCACTGGCCGACCGGCGACCTTCACAGACGACAACGCCCGCCACTGCCCCTTCATCAGGGGCGGTGGCGGGCGTTGACATGTGATGCCTGTCACCCAGGCAAGAGGCAATTTCCAGGGCTATTTCAATATGCCATGCAAAAGGCGATTCACATGACGGCGGCCCCGCGAACTCACCCGATTACTTGAGCGAATCCTGATTGCCGATGCGGGCCATCATCTCGGTGAACATCTGGATGTCCAGCAGCAGATTGTCGACACGCTTGAACTCTTCAGAGGTATGTCCGGTATAGGTCTCGCCCGGCATCGACGGCCCGAAGTTGATTGCATTGGGCAGCAGCTTGGCGGTCGTGCTCCCCGCCGAGGAACGCGGCTCGGCATCGAGTCCCGTGGTATCGCCGAAGATGTTGAGCAGCGTCTGGAGCCAGGCACCGCTGGGGTCACGCAGCATCCAGTCGCGAATCTCGACGTTCAGCGCCACGTCCATGCCCTGCTCCCTGGCATAGGCAGTGAGCTTTTCCTTGATCACCTGGCTGAGTTCCTCAGGCGACTTCTCGCCCGCCGGAGCCCGCACGTTGACCGCGACACGCAGCGCGTCGTCCTCCTTCTCCAGATAGGTCGGCGTCACCTTGAGCGGCCCCATGAAATCATGGGAGTAGGCAATACCCAGCAGCTTGCCGTGATAATCCAGCCCGTAATTGTCATTCAGGTAGTGCACGGCATCTTCATAGGCACTGTCCTGGAAATCGATACCGGAGGTGGCCAGCAGTCCCGCCAGTCGTGTCACCGGATTCACGCCATTGGCCGGTGCCGATGAGTGGGCCGACTTGCCCGTCACCGTGACGATGACATCCTCGCCCTTCACTTCACTGGCGACGCTGAAATCCTTGCCGTGCTCGTTGACGTAACGGCTGCCAAGCGCTTCCAGCTTGTGGTTGAGCGCCTTGGCACCTGCGGCATCACTGGCGTGCAGAGTAGCGACGGAGCGCTCGGGAATCTGGTTGGTCGCAAGTCCCCCCTTGAAGGAAGTGATCGCCGGCAGGGCATCCGCCGCCTGCCCCGTCTGTGTCTCGCGTGCCAGCGGGAAGCGCGCATCGATGGTGCCGAAGCCATTCTCGGCAGTGATTGCCGGATAGCCGCTGTCCAGCACGATGTTGTATTCGGGCAGCGCGTTGTGCGCCTTGTAATAGGCGAAGCCCTCACCGCCGGTCTCTTCCGTCGTCTCGATCATCAGACGAATGGTGCGCTTGACCGGCACCGCATTCTCCTTGAGAGACTTCATGGCATACAGCGCCGCGGCGATGGAGGCCTTGTCATCCTCGGTGCCACGCCCGTACAGCTTGCCATCGATCTCGGTGACCTCGAACGGATCCAGGTGGGTGCCATCCTCAAGCGTCCAGCCCTCCTGGTCCGCCGGCACCACATCCCCGTGGGTGAGAATGCCGAAAACATCCTCCCCCGTCCCCTTGAGCTCCACCTCGAAGACACGGTCATCCACGTTGCGGAACGTCAAGCCGAATGCCTCGGCCTTGTCCTTGATCAACTCACCGAAACGCGAGATCTCGGGGTTTTCATGCTGGGGTTTCTCACCGACCTTGAAGGTCGGGATCGCGACCATTTCCTTGAGCAGCTCCTGGACGTCATCGCCATACTGCAGTCGGTTGTAGACCCCCAGCAGGCGATAGACGTTGACGAAGTCATCCCCCTCCAGCGACTCGCCGGCCAGATAGTGGTCAATGGCACCGGAAACCGCGCTGTCTTCCTGATTGCGTTCCGCGACCTGCTTGAGGAAACCGTTGAAGTCTGCCGCCAGTGTCTCCTGCCCCTGCTCGACCAGACTGGCCAGCTGCTCATGCTTGAGCGTGTGCTCGCCCTGCGGCGCGCGCTTGCCAGTGTCATCGGCTGCCATCGGCTCATCTGCGCTGACAGGCAGCGCGCTGCCAAGCCCGAGTGCCAGGCCCAGCGCAAGGGCTGTCTGACGGGAGGTGGCGTGAGTGGCTATTCGGGTACTCATGGGCATGTGCATCCTTGTATTGGGCAGGTATCCACGTCATCAATGGCCTGACGGCAGGAGGTGGGAGCAAGCCCCTCACCGACCTGCGCCATCAGGCGGATCCCGCGACATCGAGACGCTGTCATCGGCCACGCCGTCGAACATGCTGGCCGTGACCTGTTCCTTTAGTGAAACACAAAAAACTTATACATAAACAACTCATATATTGAACCGAGGCTGGCCAGCCCCTGTACGCCTGACACTCATGGGCCCTTCCCTTGCGTGTGGTCAGTTCCAGCGCTTGAGCAGAATCTCGATGAACAGCTCCGCGATCGGTGACAGGGATTCCCCACGGCGCCGCAGCAGGCCAATGGTGCGATCAATGCGTGGCTCGGGCAGCTCACGCTGACACAGCACCTCGTGCTCCGGCCCGGGCATCGCCATCGACGGCAGGATGGCGACGCCAAGCCCGCTCTCGACCAGCCCCAGCGAGGTCGAGAGATGCTGGACCTCGTAGAAGCCGTCCAGATGCAATCCGGCGGACAGCAGGGTGTTGTCGAGCAGAATGCGGTTGCCGCTGTCACGCGAGACGGTGATCAGGCGCACATCATCCAGATCGCTCCACTCGACGCGCTGTTTCTGTGCAAGCGGATGGTCGCGACGCAGTGCCAACACGAAGGGATCACGATAGATGGAGGTGAAATCCACTGCCGGATGGTGGGCACTGACCATGTTGATACCAAAGTCTGCCTCCCCCGAGACCACCCTTTCGACCCCTTCATTGGCACTGACATCCAGGATGCGAATCCGGATGCCGGGGTACGCGGTGTTGAACTCGCGCACCACGCTGGGCAGGAAGTAGAAGGCTGCCGTGGGCAGGCAGGCGATGGTCAGCACCCCCTTGCGGTGGGTGGCCAGCTCGCGAACGCCCACCAGAGAGGATTCGTAATCTTCGAGCAACTTACGGGCTTTTGGCAGGAAATCACGTCCAATTGGCGTCAGTCGGCTTCTCCGCGTCGTACGCTCCAGCACTTTTGCACCGAGCACTTCCTCCAGTTTCTGGATACGGCGCGACAGGGCCGGCTGCGAGATGTGCAGTCGCTCCGCCGCTTCATTGAAGGAATGATTCTCGGCCACTTCGACAAATGCCGACAGATCCAGAAACTCCAATCTATGCATGCAACTATCCTATTGATTCATTATTCGGATTAATGCGCGTAATGGTGACAGTATAGTTTTTATTTGCATTTGATGCATAGATCATCGGCTGTGATGCTTCAGAAAGGCGCAAACAGAGAGGAGCGCGTTCCAACATGATGCATTCACTTCCTTGCATGATCCTACGTGGCGGTACCTCTCGGGGCCCCTTCCTGCGTCTGGATCACCTCCCCGCCGATGACGACGGCCGTCGCGAAGTCCTGCGCCAGGTCATGGGCTCCGGCCACGCATTGCAGATCGATGGGCTGGGCGGCGGCAATTCGTTGACCAGCAAGGTCGCCCTTGTCGGCCCCTCCACGCATCCTGAAGCGGATATCGACTATCTGTTCGCCCAGGTCGATGTGGAAGGCGACAAGGTCGATTTCTCGCCGAACTGCGGCAACATGCTGGCCGCGGTCGGCCCCTATGCCATCGAGACCGGCATGATCCCGGCAAAGGGTGACCTGACCCGTCTGCGGATTCACAACCTCAATACCCGCACCCTGATCGACAGCCAGGTCCCGACACCCGATGGTCGCGTCGCCTACCAGGGCGACACGCGCATCAGTGGTGTGCCCGGCGCCGGCAGCGCCATCAAGCTGGGCTTTCTGGGCGCTGTCGGTGCCAAGACCGGCAAGCTGCTGCCCAGCGGTCAGGTCATCGACGTGATCGAGGGCGTGGAGGTGACCTGCCTCGACTCCGCCACGCCGGTGATACTGATCGAAGCGGCAAGTCTGGGCTGGGCAGGCAACGAAGCGCCGGCCGAGATGGACGCCAACCGTGACGCGATGGCACGCCTCGAGAAGATTCGCCTCAAGGCGGGGGAATTGATGGGCATGGGTGACGTCAGTGACTCGGTGCTGCCCAAGCCGGTGATTCTCTCCGCTCCGCGCACCGAGGGCGGCACCCTGTGCGCACGCTACTTCGTGCCGCATCGCTGCCATGGCGCGCTGGCCGTCACGGGGGCCATCACGCTGGCCGTCGCGACCAGCCTCCCCGGCACTCTGGCCAACCGCGTGGCGCTGGCCGCCGGCACCCTGACACCGGGGACTCTGGCGGAGAAGGTGAAGCTCGAACACCCGGCCGGGTTCCTGGACGTCGAGGTCGAACACGCCGATGACGACCCGATGACCCCCAGCCGTGTGTCCCTGCTGCGCACGGCACGCAAGATCATGAGTGGCGAGGTGTTCTTGAACCTCCCGGACTCGCTGGAAATGCCTGAACGCGCCTGAGCGCAGTCCGCGCGCGTGCAGGATCGCCAGGCTTTCACGATCGCATGCACCTCTGCGCCGACAGCGCCTCGACAAGCGTGACGAAAGTACTGCAGAAGATTGATTTACAATGCATTTGATTGAAATGAAATGACCTCTCTGCGCCGCCATGCAGTTAGCGCATCACTGATTGACAACGCATTCCAACAATAATCAGGAGTCAGACCATGTCCCTCATCGTGTCTACGCCCAAACGCCATGCCCTCAAGCGCCATGCCCGCACCACCGCCCTGGCCGTCATGCTGCCCGTCATGGGCCTTCTGCCGCTGTCTTCCGCCGTGCACGCCGCGGCGGAAGTCCCTGACACCCTGACCTGGACCGTGCCCTTCGGGGTCGGGGGCGGCACCGATGTCTGGGCACGCTTCATGTCCAACTGGGTAACCAGGGACCTGCCGGGCAACCCGGCTGTCGTCATCGACAACGTGCCGGGGGGCGGTTCCATCACCGGCGTCAACCTGTTCAGCAAGCGTGCCGGCGATGACGGCGACGAGATGGTCGTCACCTCGGCCTCTACCCAGTATCCGGCCATGCTGCGCGACCGCCGCGTGCGTTACGACTATGCCGACTGGGAACCGATCCTCGCCGCCCCGACAGGCGGTGTCGTCTATGCCTCAAGCTCGCTGGGCAAGGACAGCGCCAGTGCGCTCAAGGCCCTCGCCTCCCAGACGGTGAAGTTCGCCGGCCAGAACCCGACCGGGCTCGAGATGCCGGTGTTGATGGCGTTCGATCTGCTCGACTTCCAGGTTGATCCGGTCTTCGGCATGAAGAGCCGTGGTGAAGGTCGCCTGGCCTTCGAGCGTGGCGAAGTCGCCCTCGATTTCCAGACCACCTCCGCCTACAGGAGCAACGTCACGCCGCTGGTCGACGCCGGCCAGGCCGTGCCGCTGTTCAGTCTCGGCGTGATGGATGACGAAGGCCACATCGAGCGCGACCCGTCCTTCCCGGACCTGCCGACCTTCTCCGAGCTGTATCTGGCGCAGGAAGGCCATTCACGCGATGACGAGGCCTATCAGATCTTCCACAAGTTCTTCGCCTCCGGTTACGCCATGCAGAAGATGCTGCTGGTGCCGAAGGGTGTCGATCCAGCACTGCTGGAGCAATACCGTCAGGCGGCACGTGACATGGCCAAGGACCCCGAGTTCCTCAAGGAAGCGGCGGTGAAGGTCGGTCCTTATGGCCTGATGGTCGGCAAGGCCGCAGCGGCGCAGTTGCAAGACGCCATGCAACTGAGCGAAACCCAGCACGAATGGGTCAAGCACTGGCTGATGGAACGACACGGTATTCGCCTGCAATCTCGTTGAAGCCCACTGACGCTCTCCAGCGCCATGACGCTGGAGAGCGCAAGAAGCACCAGAGAAGAACAAGAGGTTGAGCAACGCCATGATCGACACCCTCCTGTCCAGCATTGGACACGTCTTCACGCTGACGCATCTGCTATTCATGATGATCGGCATCTTCGTCGGCCTGCTGGTCGGCATCATCCCCGGCCTGGGCGGCATCGCCGGCATGGCGCTACTGCTGCCGTTTCTCTACGGGCTCGACCCCGGTTATGCACTGGGCACGCTGATGGGCATGGTCGCGGTCATCCCGACCGGCGATACCTTCGCCTCGGTGCTGATGGGCATTCCCGGCTCCAGCGCGTCGCAGGCCACGGTGCTTGATGGCTTCCCGCTGGCCAAGAAAGGCCAGGCGGCGCGTGCGCTGACCAGTGCCTTCCTGTCCTCCCTGTGTGGGGGCGTGATCGGTGCCATCATCCTGACCGGCTTCATCCTCGTCGCGCGCCCCCTCGTACTGGCCTTCTCGTCAGCAGAGCTGTTCGTGTTGACGCTGCTGGGTCTGACGATGGTGGCGGTGCTGTCCGGCAAGAACCTGTTCAAGGGCACGGCGGCCTGTGGTCTTGGCCTGCTGGTCGGTGCCATCGGCGCCGCACCGGCGACCGGCGAGTACCGCATGAATCTGGATATCGATTATCTGTACGACGGGGTGCCGCTGATCGTGCTGGGTCTGGGCATCTTCGCCCTGCCGGAGATCGTCGAGCTGCTGCTAGGACGTGGCAGCATCGCCAAGGACGGCAACACTGACCTGGGCAAGGGCTGGTCTGCCGGCATCAAGGATGTGGTCAAGAACAGGTGGCTGGTCGCGCGCTGCGCCGGGATCGGCAGCCTGATCGGTACCATCCCGGGTCTGGCGGGTTCCGTGGTCGACTGGATCACCTACGGCTTCGCGGTCAAGACCGCCAAGGACCCGAGCCAGTTCGGCAAGGGCGACATCCGCGGCGTCATCGCGCCGGAGTCCGCCAACAATGCCTGCGCATGTGGTGCCATGGTGCCGACCCTGCTGTTCGGGGTGCCAGGCTCCGGCACGGCGGCGGTCTTCCTGGGCGGGCTGTTGCTGCTGGGTCTGGAACCTGGCGTGTCGATGATCACCACCAATCTGGACATGACCTACACCATCATCTGGTCTTTGGCGCTGGCCAATATCCTGGGCGCGGGCCTGTGTCTGATGCTGGCGCGTCCGGTCGCGCAGCTGACGCGTGTACCCTTCGCCATTCTGGCCCCTGCCATCACCGTGCTGATCCTGTTCGCTGCCTATCAGGCCAGCCGCTCGCTGGGTGACTGGGCCGCGCTGGGCATGATCGGCATGATCGGTGTGCTGTTCAAGAGTGCTGGCTGGTCGCGTCCGGCCTTCCTGATCGGCTTCGTGCTGGCACCGGGCGCCGAGAACTACTTCTATCAGAGCATGCAGTTCCACGGCGCCGAAGCCTTCCTGCGTCCGGGCGTGCTGATCATTCTCGGCCTGATCCTGCTGGCATTCTTCCTGCCGGTGATCCGCAAGGCGATCATGCGTCGTCGCCAGACCCATGAGGTGGTCGAGACCGCGCCGTCGCCGGAAGAGGATGTGCTGGAATCGCGTGGCTTCGGTGGCGTCGACTTCCTGCTGCTGTTGATGATGGGCGCAGCCGCCCTGTGGGCGCTCTACGACGTCAAGGATTTGATGCCACTCGGCAAGGCCTTCCCGACGCTGGCCGCCTTCATCACGCTGCTCTCGGTGATCGCCGTGGTCTTCAACGGCTGGCGTCGCGGCATGATTCTCGTCAAGCAACCGGCCTTCAAGGCAGTGGGTGTGGTACTAGGCTTCTTCGTGCTGATAGGCGTCAGTGCGCTGCTGGGCTTCGTCTCCACCGCCGTGCTGTTCTGCCTGGGCTTCCAGCTCACCATCGCACGCAAGTCACCGCTGTTCGCAGGGCTCTTCGCGCTGGGCGTGGCAGTCTTCCTGCTCGGCATGCAGGCGGCGATGAACCTGCACTACCCGACAGGCCTGCTGGATGACGTGGTACTGCCGATGATTCCCTTCCTGTAAGGCCTCTCGCGCCGCAGACAGCCACGCAACGCAGCGCAAGAGACACCAGGCAACGACAAGAGAACGGGCACCCTGAGGGTGCCCGTTCTCTTTTCACGCCCGACCATGACGAAGGCTGACGGCCAGCAGTGCTCAGTCAGCCCGCTGCGGCCGAGCCCGCACAGCCTGGGGCGAGAGCCCGAAATGACGTCGGTAGGCCGTCGCGAAGTTGCAGGCATGCGCATAGCCGACACGATGCGCCACCTGCTGCACACTCATGCCCTGCAACAAGGCCTGACGTGCGCGCTGCATGCGACATTCGCGCTGATACTGGCTCAGCGAGCAACCATAGGTCTCGCGAAACTTCTGGCGCAGACTCGACGCGCTCATGCAGGCAAGCCGCGCCAGTTCCGGCAAGGCATGCTGACGCTCCGGCGCCATCTTCAGCCGCTGACGCACCGCCTCGAGATGTCGACAGGCGCCGTGGGGTCGCGATGGGGACGGTAATGGTGAGGAAGAAAAAGCCGGCACGCCCTGCACCTCACCAGCACCCCGCTTGAGTGCCGCCCCCAACAACTGCAGCGCAATCCCCTGCCACTCCAGCATCTCCCCCTCGCAGGCGGTGACCACAGGCGTCTCGCACTCCCCGCGTGCGCCATCACTGCCAGGGACTCTGACACACTCATCCAATTGCTGATGAAGCCAGCGCCCCGGCGTCCAGCCCATCGGTCTGGAAAGGCGCGTGCACGGCAATTCATCCCAGTTCGCCAGCCCGCGTCGCACCTGCAGCGACTGGCTCGCCTCGCCCTCCAGATGCAAGCTCAAGCAGCGCAGGCGACCTTCAGGGTGGTAGCTCTTCAGCGTCGGCGGCACAGACTGCGTTCTCGCCGGGCGAAAGATTCCCCCCTGCCCCGCGAGCAAGTCGACCCCCACGCCGTCCACGCCAGATAGCGTCAGCCGTCCTTCCAGCACCAGGCAGAGATAGAGGCCCTCGTGAAACTGATGCTGGCCATGATAGGCGCATGATACCTCGAGATCACACAGCGTCAGATGCGCATCCCGCCAGGGATGCAGCTCCTGCACCTGTCCCTCGCAATGCGGATATTTCGCCATTCGCCAGCCGCGCCGCTCGCTGGGCGGTGCGGAGCTCTGTTTAGGTGGGGCCATGGCGCGGCGAGTGGCCCGACTGTCGGCAGTGTCTCCAAGCGGCTGTGACATGTCGCTGCAAATCCCTGCAATGTGAATCCTGATGAAGGCATACCGCTTGCTGCGGATCGCACTGACGGCTGAAGAGTCGAACGGTGCCACTCAACGGCCATGTCAGGCCGAGGCTTTCGAATACGGCCGAGGCGACAAAATACAATGATTACCGAAAGCAAAACAATCTCATTATCATATAAGTATTGCATCTTGTCTCATCTAAAGCCCTGTTATCTCTTGCAGACCTTTTGCATTCCTCTTGCAGTCCTCTTGCATCCCTGGAGTCAACGGCACTTTGCCGCACAGACTGGCAAGCTTGGCCAGCAGGCTGAAAACTCTGCGAGAATTCACGGGTTTGACAGTGCTGTGCCTTATGTCACTAATGGATGCCTTTCCCTCAAGGAGCACGCCTCATGTTTCTGTTGATCCTGTTTGCCGCCATCGCGATTGGCATCTCATTCGTCTGCTCAGTGCTCGAGGCGGCGCTGCTGTCGCTCTCTCCCAGCTATGTGGCAAGCCTGAGAGACCAACATCCCAAGCGCCACGCCGCACTGGCCAAGCTCAAGGACAATATCGACAAGCCGCTGGCCGCCATCCTGACGCTCAACACCATCGCGCATACCGTCGGTGCCACGGGGGTGGGCGCGCAGGTATCGGTCGTCTTCGGGGAAGCCTGGGTCGGCGTGGCCTCGGCGGTGATGACGCTGCTGATCCTGGTGGCCTCGGAAATCATTCCCAAGACCATCGGTGCTACCTACTGGCGTCAGCTGTCGCCGATGCTGCCCGGCGTGCTCAATGCCATGGTCATCGCGCTCAAGCCGCTGATCTGGCTGTCGGAGTTGATCACCTCGCGCATCGGCAAGGATGCTCATGACATCGATGTGCGTGGCGAGATCAAGGCACTGGCCCAGATGGGGCTCGACAAGAAAGCCCTGGAAAATGATGAACAGCGCGTCATCACCAACATCCTCAATCTCCACGAGATGAAGGTGCGTGACGTGCTGACGCCGCGCCCTGTCTGCCAGACGGTCAGTCCCGAGATGAGCGTGGCCGAGTTCAATGACCAGTTGACGGTCTGGCCCTTCAGCCGCTACCCGGTGATGACCGCCGATGAAAGGACACTGGGCATGATCCACCGCGCCGATGCGCATCAGGCCGAACCCACCACTCCGCTCAAGGACCTGATGCGCCCTATCAGCGAACTGCACGCCGAAGACAACGTCGAACAGGCCTTCGCTCGCATGCAGCGCGAGCGCCAGCACCTGTGTGTCGTCTACGACAATCTCGGCAACTGGCTGGGGGTCATCACGCTGGAAGACGTGATGGAGACGATTCTCGGCGAGGACATCATCGACGAGACGGACAACGTGGCCAATCTGCGTCGCTTCGCCCGCCAGCGCTGGATCAAGCGCATCGGTGCCGCCCCCTCGACACCGGACGACGCCCGAGAGAGCTCTTCACAGAACGACACATCACCGACAGAACACAAGGCATCAACGGAGGACTCCAAGCCCGGCCAGTCGTGACATGGACTGCGCGAGCCTCGCACGCGTCAGGCGTGAAACCACCGCCACGCTGAACGACAGAAGCCCCGTGACAGCCAGACAGGAGACTGGTTATCACGGGGCTTCTGTGTCGAAAGGCATCGTGCATCGTGAGATGACGAGGATTCAGCTGGCGTTTGCCGTCTCCCTGGTCTTTTTCCGGACATACAAATGCACGGAACCGCCTTTGACAGGGCGTTGCCATTTGTCCAGATACTCCAATGTCTGAATCACTCCCCCCAGCTTGCTGGCACCATGATCCGCCGGCGTGAAGCCGGGCATCTTCTTTTTCAGGTAACTTCCCAGCGCTGACAGGGCCGTCCAGCCATCCGTCTGTGGCAGCTCATTCAGTGCATTGAGGATATGCGACCTCAGCTGTCGCTGTGCCTTGGTCGGCTTGACGAGGGTAACCGTCTCGGTCGGCGGCTTGCTCGGGGGCTTCTTCACGACAGGCGACTTGCTCGAGGGCTTCGCCACGGCGGGCGTATCCGGCTCCCTGCGCAGACACTCGGTATGCAGGAAACTGTCACAGGCGGAAACGAAGGGTTGAGGGGTCTTGGCTTCCCCGAAGCCATGCACGCGCATGCCGCTTTCCCTCAGACGTGTCGCCAGGCGCGTGAAATCACTGTCCGAGGACACCAGACAGAATCCCTCCACATTGCCCGCATACAACAGATCCATGGCATCGATGATCAAGGCGGAATCTGTCGCGTTCTTGCCCTGGGTATAACGGAACTGCTGGATAGGCTGAATGCCATGGTGCAGAAGTGGCTCCTTCCAGGGCGTCAGATTGGAGGTGGTCCAGTCCCCATAGGCGCGCTTGATACTGGCGATTCCCAGTTTCGCGATCTCCGCCAGCAATTCCTCACAGACGGCTGCCTGGGCATTGTCTGCATCAATCAGTACCGCAAATCGATCTTTTCCCGTTGGTGACATGTCTCGCTCCATGATCTACGTCACAGGAGTCTCAAGGTCGCTCCCTGGGTCAATATGTCATGAATCCTGCAAGACAATCACTCGGTAAATCGTCGTTTACTCACGTACGCTGAGCTTCCTCTGCGTCAAATCCCGCGATCAAGGCATCCATCAGCATTCTCACCCGGCGCGGCAGAATCGACGTCTCCGGGCGGACGAGGAAGATGCTGGTATCGGCACCGTCACCGCGAATGTCTTCCAGCAGCGGGATCAAGCGCCCAGAGGCCAGGTCATCGGCGATCAGGTAGTACGGCAGACAGGCAACGCCACGCCCTCCCAGACAGGCGGTATGCAGGGTTTCCAGGGAGTTCGAGAGAAAGCCGCAGCGCATCTCGGGCAGTGACGTGAGTCCCCAGGCGTTGAAGCAACCGGGGAGATTCAGGATCAGGCTGACATGCTCCGCCAGATCCGGCACTGAGCGCGGCGTGCCATGTCTTGCCAGATACTCCGGCGATGCACAGATGACACGCTGATTGGTGGCCAGCCGCCTGGCGATCAGGCCGGGCTCGGGCTTTGCGGTGCTGCGGATGGCCAGATCCATCCCCTCATGCACCAGGTCGACCACGGCATCCGTCAGGGTCAGGTCCACGATGACCTCGGGATAGCGCTCCATGAAGCGCATCAGCAACGGCATTACCTGCAATTTTCCCAATGCGTTGGAACACGAGAGACGAATGCGCCCCTTGAGTGCACCACTGCCCTCGGCGATCTCCTGCTCCACATTGCGCAGCCGCTCCTGCAGCTCCCGTGTCTCCGAGGCATAGAGCTGACCCGCTTCACTCAGGCGCATCCGCCGAGTGGAGCGAATCAATAACTGGGCACCCAGACGCTGCTCCAGATGCGCGATGCGCTTGCTGATCGCCGAGTGGGTAATGCCGAGCTGACGCGCCGCCCCGGTGAAGGTGCCGGCATCGACCACGGCATGAAAGATATCGAGATCCGTATACGTTTTCATATGTTCCATCGGCTCACGGATGCTGTACTCACACACCGGATTATCACCAGACACTGCCCATGTCACCATGGCATCTGTTCCTTCCATGCCATATTCAGTGCCCAGAGACATCGCCACCATGATAGATCAGCCGACCGCTTCCGCCCTGTTCACGCCCTTCACGCTGCCTTGCGGGCGAGTGCTCGCCAATCGCCTCATCAAGGCCGCGATGTCGGATTCTCTCGGTGATGGTACGGGGCATCCGAGTGACACCCAGATTCGCCTCTATGAGCGCTGGGCGGAAGGCGGCGTGGCGGCGGCGCTGGTCGGGGAAGTGCAACCGGACCACCACCACGCCGAGAAGCCCGGCAATCTGGTCCTCAATGCGCAGTCCGACCTCGCGGCCTTCACGCAACTGGCGCAGCGCGGCCAACAGCACGGAGCCGAGCTCTGGCTGCAGCTCGGCCATGCCGGCGCGATGGCCTACCCGCCGACCAGTACGCCACATGGCCCCAGCGCGCTGGATATCCCCGGGCTACGTTGCGAGGCCATGAGCCTGGAGGCCATCAAGGCCTTGCCTGCCGCCATGGCAACCACGGCTCGCCTGGCTCGTGACGCCGGGTTTGGCGGGGTTCAAGTACATGCCGCGCATGGCTTTCTGCTCAGCCAGTTCCTGTCTCCCCTCTTCAATCAGCGCACGGATGACTACGGCGGTAGCCTCGACAACCGCATGCGGCTGATGCGTGAGGTGATCATTGCCATGCGTGAGGCCGTTGGCCACGACTACCCGGTGGTGGTGAAACTCAACTCGAGTGATCAACTTGAGGGCGGTTTCGAGGAAGCCGAAGCGCTACAGGTGATAGCAGCGCTCGATGAGCTACCCATCGATCTGATCGACATCAGTGGCGGCACCTATTTCCCCGGCGCCAGCTCCGCGTCGGACGCCAGTGCCAGCGGCCCCTACTTCGTCGAGTTCGCCAGGCGTGCACGCGAGGTGACGACCCTGCCGCTGATGGTGACCGGCGGCTTCAAGACTCTGGCGCAGGCCGAAGACGCCGTGGCACAGGGCGCCGTCGACTTCGTCGGCCTGGCCCGCCCACTGGCGCTGCACCCGTCACTGCCCACGCTATGGCGAGCGGGAGAATGCCCTGCGCCAGAATTCCCGCGTTTCAGCGCTCCGCCGGAAGGTGGCGTGACCGCCTGGTATACGCTGCGCCTGACCCAGCTGGGCGAGGACCGTGAGCAGGAATCACTGGGCGAACTGGAGACGGTGCTGGCCGACTATGAAGCCCGCGACGCCGCACGCGCCAAGACCTGGAACGCGCACTTCGCCGACTGTCTCCGCGACTGAGCCGCTTCTCGAAGTGGCCAGATACGCGAACGCCGCAGCGCTGATGCTGCGGCGTTCGTGTGACCAGCGCCTCAGACAGGGGCTCCCTTCAGAGGCGGCAATGAGGCTTCTTCAAGCGGCACAATACACACCGACTGAAGGAGCCTCACTGCCACCGCTACCCCCTTGTTGCTTGCCATTGCGCTGATAGCTGCCCTTGCCCTTGCGCGCCTTCACGACACGCTGCTTGAACATCGGGGTACGCAGCACTGCCTTGAGGGCGTTGTCCTGCACCTTGCGCTTGTGAGTCATGGTGTCTTCTCCTGTGGCCTCTCTGTCACCGGCCCAGTATACGCCCTTTCGCCATGCAGAGTGATCAACCTCCACTTCCCCCTCGTCGCTGGTCTGGTGCGTGAATAGCCCCGCAGATCCTCTAGAAAATCCTCCAGCGAGGATCATTCGATAATCTGGCACCCTTTCCCCTTCTGATTTCTGTTCTTTCTCCATTCTCACGCCACTCACTACTCCGACACTACGTTCCCATCCTTCTCACACCCTTATTTACTCCACACCTCAAAATCACGATCGCCAACCTGCTTGACAAAGAGGATATTTTAGCCCACCACCCGCTTGACAAATTACGCATTGAAGAGACAGAAAATCATCCACCTTCCAAGCGGCATTGCAACACGGAAATCTTCTTTTTTCTACACAGAAAAACACGCCAAACGACGCCATAGAAATCCACCACGACATAAAAAAGATGCTGAAAATCAACAATTTACCAAATAAATACACCAACCATAAGCCGATAAACCACATCCTTCATCCTGGCCATTCTGGAGAAAGACACAATCCACAAGGATCTTGCCACTAAAGCCTAAACACTCTCATGATCGTGTACACTTCATGCACTCAGAATCAACACCTCACATTTGAGATGACGCATCATTTCTGCGAGGATGCCTCACGTTCCGCGAGCCGTAGATGGCTCTCAAGGCAATAAAAAATACGCCTTCCGTGCTCAGGCTCAGCGAAATGACAGGTGGCCAGTCAACTGGATTCCTTACCTTTCCAGGCCACCCAAGCGCTGGATAATGCTCATTATTATCGCGATCCACTACAGAGGAAAAAGCACCTGGTCAACACGACATCCCGCAACGCGGGGTTCACGGAACACGACGTCTCATTACAGTCTCAACAGGAAATACCCATGACAAAACGCATTGCGATCATTGGCGCAGGGCCGAGTGGCCTGGCACAGCTGCGCGCCTTTCAATCTGCCGCTGACAAGGGTATCGACATTCCCGAGATAGTCTGTTTTGAAAAGCAGAGCGACTGGGGCGGCCTGTGGAACTACAGCTGGCGCACCGGTCTTGATCAAAATGGTGAACCCGTCCACGGCAGCATGTACCGCTACCTGTGGTCCAACGGCCCCAAGGAATGTCTGGAGTTCGCGGATTATTCCTTCGAGGAGCACTTCGGCCACCCGATCGCCTCATACCCGCCTCGCGCGGTCATCTTCGATTACCTCAAGGGTCGGGTCGAAAAGGCGGGCGTGCGCAAGTTCATTCGCTTCAATTGCCCGGTGCGCCATGTCAGCTTTGACGACACCCGCCAGCAGTTCACCGTCAGCGTCCATGACCAGCAGTCGGACACGGTCGTTCAGGAGCAATTTGACCACGTCATCGTCGCTTCCGGTCACTTCTCGACTCCCAACGTGCCCGAATTCCCGGGGTTCTCGGAGTTCAATGGCCGTATTCTGCATGCACATGACTTCCGCGATGCGCTGGAGTTCAAGGGCAAGGACCTGCTGCTGATCGGCAGCAGCTACTCTGCCGAAGATATCGGTTCACAGTGCTACAAGTATGGCGCTCGCAGCATCACCACCAGCTATCGCACCGCCCCGATGGGCTTTGCCTGGCCGGAGAACTGGGAAGAGAAGCCGCTGTTGCAGAAAGTGGACCGCGACACCGCCTACTTCCGCGATGGCACCCGCAAGAAGATCGATGCCATCATCCTGTGCACCGGCTACCTCCATCACTTCCCGTTCCTCGATGAACCGCTGCGCCTCAAGACAGCCAACCGCATGTGGCCGCTCGGTCTCTACAAGGGCGCTGCCTGGGAAGCCAATCCGCGCCTGTTCTATCTCGGCATGCAGGATCAGTGGTACACCTTCAACATGTTCGATGCCCAGGCATGGTGGGTGCGTGACGTGATTCTCGGTGAGATCGCGCTGCCCAGCCGCGAGGCCATGCAGGCAGACAGTCAGGCATGGCGTGACCGGGAAGAGACGTTGGACAGCGATGAATCGATGATCCGCTTCCAGGGCGATTACGTGAAGTCACTGATTTCCAAGACGGATTATCCGAGCTTCGATATCGACGGCGTCAATCGCACCTTCCTCGAGTGGGAGCTCCACAAGCACGAGAACATCATGACCTTCCGTGACTACTCCTATCGCTCGCTGATGACCGGCACCCTGGCCCCGCGCCATCACACGCCCTGGCTCGACGCGATGGATGATTCGCTGGAAGCCTTCCTGGCGCAGCCCGACAAGAGCGCCAGACAAGCAGGCGGCGAGACAGCCGCCGAACGCTCCCTCGCGACTGACAAGGTCTGAGTGACGGACAGGATCTGATTGACTGACGGCCTTGTGTCACCTGACATGTGACATCGGGCCTACAGAATGCACAACGCCGCGAAGCATGGCTTCGCGGCGTTGTGCATTCTGTGGTTGCGGAGCAAGAAGGCCCCGATGGATCAGAGGGTCTTCTTGCTGCGGAATGACGCTTTCTCATGGCGCAGGATATTGACGCTCAACGAGATGCAGACGCCAGCCGCGATCAACAGACTGACCGCCACCATCCCTGAATTGCTGAAGAAGAACGCATAGTTGGCAGCATGTACCGCAGTATCGACAGTTTCCATGACAAGACTCCTGGAGAAGAAAGAAAACGAATCGGCCCGTTCGCTCCGTCACTGGCTGGCAGCCAGACTTCAGGACAGATGGCAACGAACGCTGCAACAAACGAGCCAATCCTCATGCGGGTAATCGTCAGAACCGACTCAGCTGATGTCCGGACGCTTGTCCATCGGTGCTGCCACTACCCCACCGGAACGTGCCGGCACGCTGGAAGATGACTCGGTTGCCATGCTCTCCGGGTAGGCCTTGGCCGGCACTTCGAACAGGTCCAGCCCGAGCACTTCGACATGCGGCGGCACGCGCAGCAGGTTGAACTTCTTGAGCAGATAGGCAACGCCCCAACCCGGCACGAAGCCCGTCACTGCCATCACCACCGCGCCTGTCAGCTGCCCGGTGAAGGAGACGTCCGGCACGCCTTCGCCGACATTCGGGAAGCCCGCGGCGAAGACACCCACCAGTACCACACCATAGAAGCCGCAGAAGCCATGTACCGCGAAGGCACCGACGGAGTCGTCCAGGCCACGCTTCTCGAGCAGCGCGCCAATCTTCGGCATCAGGGCGCCACCGGTGACCGCCAGCACGAAGGCCAGGCCCGGGTTGTAGAGATCCAGCCCCGCCGCGACGGTGATGATGCCGCCCAGCGCACCGGACATGGTCCAGAAGGGATCACGCGAGGACAGATAGGCACCGATCACGCCGCCACCGAAGCCCATCAGGGTATTGAAGGCGAAGGCCGAGAGGTTGGTGCGATTGCCGTAGATGGTGGTCCAGCCGATGTCACCGGTGTTGAAGATGATGCAGCCACCGAGGAAGCCGAAGAAACCGACGATGATCAGCATCAGCCCGATCAAGGTCATCGGCATGTTGTGCGGTGCGATCACCTGCGGCTTGCCATCGTCACTGTACTTGCCGATGCGCGCGCCCAGATTGAGCAGCACGCCCAGCGCAAAGAAACCGGCCACGGCATGCACCACGCCCGCCGCGCCGACATCGTGGTAGCCCAGCTTGTGCAGCATCCAGCCATCCGGATGCCAGCCCCAGGCACCCGCCAGGATCCAGACACCCGCACCGAGAATCACCGCCAGCAACAGGAAGGCGCCCAGGCGGATGCGTTCGATCACCGCCCCCGAGAGAATCGAGCCCGTGGTCGCACCGAACAGGGCAAAGGCCGCGAAGAAGATACCGGTGCCCATGTCATCGGCGTCCGGGCGCATGCTCGCGCTCCAGGGCAGTGCCGCGGAAGCCTCGATGGGAATCAGCCCGTTGGGGAAGGCGTTGTAGATCCACCAGCCCACGAAGTAGAAGGCGGGGATGATCGAGGCCAGCGTCAGCACGTTCTTCATGCCGGATGCCAGGGCATTCTTGGAACGGGAGGCACCGATCTCGTAGGCCAGAAAGCCTGCGTGGATCAGGAACATGATGGCGGTACACCACCAGTAGAACACCTCGATGTTCATCGCCTGGTGCATATCCAATATGCTTTGCAACGTCTTTTCATCCATCGTCTTTTCTCCTTTTCCGGGCCGGGTCTGCCACCGCATGCCTGCCGGTGGAAACCCTGTCTGCCCGAAGGTTGTTGTTGTTTTTCAAGGGGGACCTGCTGGATAAAGCAAGCGACATGCCAGATGACCCCTGATGGCCACCTTCAGTAATACGTTGTTTTCATTGATATCTTCTCGAAATCGTGGACACCTCTTCACATATGAAGCCCGGAAATCACCACCTAGCAAGAGGGTGTTCGTTATTGAGGCAGGCAGGCGGCGTCCTGCACCGTGATATGACGTGAGTCGTACTGCATATACGGATCGTCACCGGCCAGCCTCACGCGCGAGGTCTCGGTCATGCGCCATGCATCCCTCAGCTACGCACCTTGAGGCGCTCAGGGTCATGGAAGGGCAATGTCACCACCTCGGCGACGAGGCGCTTCTGATGGCCATCCAGCTGGCCGATCTCAAGCTGCGTTCCGGGGCTTGAGAAATCCGGGGCGAGACGACACATGGCGATGGACTGGTTGAGCAAGGGAGAGCGGGTCGCGCTGGTGATCACCCCGACCGGATAGCGCCCGTGATAGACGAGGTCGCCGTGGCTGACCAGCTCGCTGCTGTCCACCCTCAGGCCCATGATCCGATGGCGGGATTCCGGCGTCTCGCGCTGCATGGCCGCACGCCCGACGAAATCATCCTCCTTGCTCTTCATCGGCACGGTGAAGCCGATGCCCGCCTCGTAGGGAGACGTCTGCGGGCAGAATTCATGGCCAGCGAAGATCAGCCCCGCCTCTATCCTCAGCATGTCGAGGGCATCCAGCCCCAGCGGCGCGATGCCATGCGGCTCACCGGCCGCCCAGATCGCCCCCCACACGGCCGGGGCGTCATGCGGATGACACCAGATCTCATAGCCCAGCTCACCGGTATAGCCGGTCCGCGACACCATCAGCGGGATGCCATTCGGCCCCGCCAGGCGACCGACCATGAAGCGGAACCAGCCCAGCGTTTCCACCTCCGGCTGGGTACGCGCATTCCAGATCAACGGCGCCAGCACCTCGCGGCTCTTCGGCCCCTGCAGCGCGATGTTGTGCAGCTGATGGGTGGAGTCGCGCACCGTGACGCGATAGCCCTGCTGCTCTGCGAGATCCCGCAGCCACTGGCCGCTGGCCGGATCACCACAGATCCAGCGGAAGGTCTGCTCGCCCATGCGGAACAGGGTGCCGTCATCGAGCATGCCGCCGGTTTCCTGACACATGGCGGAATACACCACTTCTCCGATGGAGAGTCGGCGCACGTTGCGGGTCAGCGCATATTGCAACAGGCGTTCGGCGTCCGGTCCGGCGACCTCGAACTTGCGCAATGCGGAGAGATCCATCACCGCGACCCGTTCGCGACAGGCGAGATACTCCGCCTTGGCCCCCCACCCCTCGTAATGGGTGGCCAGCCAGTAGCCGTGGTAATCGATGTACTGCTTGGTCAAGGCGGAGGTGCAGGGATGGAAGGCGGTGGGCAATGTCATGCGCGGCAATTCCTCGGGCCGGTTGCGATAGGCGATACCGCGGGGGAAGTCATGTTCAGCGGCGTAGATACGCACATGGATATCGGTCGGCACCCAGCCGTTGGCGGCGTCGATGTCGTCCGGACAGGCGGATGAGGCACAGATGAGGTCACGGTCGGCGCGCAGCAGCACATAGTCGCCGGGTCGTGACCAGGGCTCATCCACCGCCAGGGTGCCGCAGGGCTGTACCCAGGTATTGAAGAAGAAGTTGATGGCCGGCCAGCTGGCACGCTGTCGGATACCATGAGACGCCGACAGGGCATTGTTGAAGTTGACCGTGCAGCTGTCGTGACCGAAGTAGCCGTGGTGTTCGTAGTACTGCGGCGAGCAGGCAAGCATGAAGCTGTCATGACGTCCGACCGTGTCCTGGATCACCTCGAGCATCGGATGCAGGTGCTGATCAAAGAACACCGAATACAGTCCCGGATTGGGCATGCAATGCCCGGACAGGCTGCGCGTAGCGCCGGCATCCAGCCCCAGCTCCTCGCCCTGTGCCCAGGCAGTGGCGTCGAAGGCCACGAAGTCGGAGCACTGACGCCCCGCCACATCGATGATCTGGATCCACTCGCCCTGCTTGACCTCATAGACCTCGACCGTCCCCGCCGCGACTCTCGTCTCCTGGCGGATCGGCGCCAGCGGCACCGGCAGATGTTCCAGCCCCACAAGCCCGGTGCAGAAATGGGACACCTCAAGCTCGGTGGCCAGCCGCTCTCCTTCGATCGTCATGTCACTGCCGGGGGCCAGCAGAATCAGGCGTGCGGCAGGCGCTTCCAGCGGCCAGCGAATCTCGGCCGGCAATCCGGCCGCTGACAGGCGCTGCCAGTACGATGGCGGGCAATGCGCGACCCCCAGCGCCTCCAGGCGTGCCTGAGTGTGCGGACTCCGAGTGTGCGGACTCCTGTTGCCGGACGTCTCCTGCGCCTCACTGGCCTGAGGCTGACTGGCGAAGGCGTGATCTCCCTGGCTGACGACGCTCGCGAAGTGCGCAAGCGACGCCTCGATTGTCGTGCCTGCCCCCTTCACCGCTTCGCGGGGGCTTTCCCCGCTCTGCTGTGCCGCATCGGCGGCTTCATCACCCGTTGCCTTCAGCGCCAGCCACTCACAGGACTGCGCACCGTCCACGGATGACACCTGCACGCTATCGCCGGGCGACAGATCAAGTGCCAACACCTCCAGGCCGGCGATTCGGTAACGATACGGCTGGTTCGGCGTGGCAGCGGGTATCTCGACTGCAAGTCCCATCCTGGTGATACCTCTTGTTGTCATGGCAGGCGAGCCAGTCGAAGGAAGTGCTCGAGGGGCAAGCCTGGATCAGATGTGCCTGGATGGTGCATGACCCCTTGCGTCGCGCACCACGTTCTTCATGGTTAATTAAATTTACTCTCAGTAGATACGACGACAATCCATCAAGAGAGGTACCCATGAAGGAGTAATCCATTCGCTGGCATGAAGCTTGCTGGTGTGACACTCGAATCATGGCGCGCCGCAGGGGCGGCGAAACGACAGAGGAACTCGCATGGCACTCAGTCTCGGCGCATCGAAGACAGGCAAGGCGCCTGCATCGCAAGGGATAGCGCATCGCCTTGATGTCCAGCGCGCACGAGGCTGTCGCGCCGATGCCGAGACTCCCGTTCGCCCTGCTGCCATCCCGCCGCCTGATCTGCGTGACAGACACCACCTCGATGCCATCACCTTGCGCATCGCTACCTGCGCTGACCTCGAGGAGGCGTTGCCATCCGTGCTGAGAGAGCTGCTGGACATGCTGAACGGCTGTCCTGAAAGCGGCACGGCGCACTCCTCGATTGGCGAACTCTGTGTCGTGCATCGCGCACCCGGTCAGGCGACCCATGCGGTGATTTCCCCTGCCGGCATCGCTTTGTCAGCCGCTGCGCGCCAGAGATTGCAGGAAGTCGTCAGGGATATCGGTCGCGATCCCGGCGCCCGACAGCAGGCGTCTGGCACAGCCGGCACGCCAGGTGGCGTGCTGATCGCCCTCACGGACGCCGCTGACAGAGGGGAGACGGGCAGAGGGGCGACGGGCGATGCCTGGTTATGGCTTGGAGAGCCGACAGCCGCAGCCCCCTCACGCGAGACACCGCTGGCACACGCCGTCATCGACGCTCTGAGCCGTGGCCTGGCATTGCAGCAGCAGCAACAGACGCGTCACGCTGAAGACAGGCAGGCAGCGGTGGCACAGGCCCTGAAGAACGAACGCCGACAACTGGCGGCAGAGCTGCACGATACCCTCGCCCAGGAATTGAGTTATCTGCAGATGCAGAGCGCACGCCTGACACGTGCCGCCCGCCATGCGCCACAGGAGGTGCAGGCACTGGCTGAGGAGGTGCATACCCAGGCCCGGCGCGCCTTCCGCCAGACCCGTGAACTGATCAATGGCGCGCACGCCACCTGGGGAGACGCGCCGCTTGCCTGTGTGCTGGAGGCCTTGATCGAGGAATTCGAGACCCGTTCCAGCATGGTGTTCGAGCTCGACAATCGCATCCAGTCACTGCACCTCCCCGATGCCCTGTCCCTGCAGGTGGTGTTCATCGTGCGCGAAGCGATGACCAACAGCGTGCGTCATGCCAGGGCCACCCACCTGCGCCTGCAACTGCTCTATCAGTCTTCAGGACAGCAGCCGGCGGCGCGGGTGTTGCTGACCATCGAGGACAACGGCTGCGGGTTCGATCCCGCCGAGATCCCCGCCGCGCATTTCGGACTGGGCATCATGCAGGATCGCGCACGCCACCTCGGGGCCGAGTTCGCCATCACCCAGCCTCGCCAGGGCGGTACCCGCGTGACACTGAGCTGGGAGCGCCGCGACACATGACCGCGACACGACAGACACCCTCGACGCACCCGACACGTCATACACTCCCGACAAGAGTGGTACTCGTCGACGACCATCCGCTGTTTCGGCGCGGGCTTGCCGAGCTATTGAGTGAAGGTGGCCTGTTCGAGGTCGTGGCCGACTTCGATGATGGTGCGCATCTGCTCGAGCGCCTCCCCATCCTCGCCCCCGAGCTGGTGATCGTCGACTGGCAGATGCCGCAGCTTGATGGCCTGACCCTGATGCGCCATCTCAAGCAGCGTGATGCCGCTCTCAAGGTCGTGCTGCTGACCGCCTCCGACGACAGCCGCCACCTGCTGGATGCCATCCAGCAAGGGGCGGATGGCTACCTGATGAAGGACACCGCCCCCGAACGCATTCTCGAGCGCCTGCAGGCCGTCATCGACGGCAAGCTGGGGTTGGAGGAAGAGACCTTGCTGCTGCTGGCCAGGCGCCTGCAGCAGGACCACCGCCAGCGCTCGGCACGCGAACATGCACCGCCGGAAGGTGGCGTTCCCACGCCGGGTTCAGCCGTGCCGCTGACCGAGGCGACAGACGCTGCCCTGACTGACGGCATGGCTGAGACCGAGACGGCGGACTGGCATCGCGGTCTGACCGAGCGTGAGCGCGATACCCTCAAATGGATCGGGCGCGGCCTCAGCAACAAGCTGATCGCGCGCGAGCTGGGCATCAGTGACAGCACGGTGAAGGTCTACGTCAAGAATCTGCTGCGCAAGCTGGATCTGCATTCGCGACTGGAGCTGGCCGCCTGGGTCTACGCCCACCCGCTGACGCCAGCGAGTGATGCCAGCCGAGCGCCCGCCGAGGACGCGACAAGCGCCAAAGAGGCCATGACACGGGCCGAAAAGGAGAGCCTGAGATGATGCGCTTTCTCGAACAGTTCGCCTCCGCCTCACCCGCCTCGACGGCCTCGCCCTTCAGCGCACAGGCGATTCTCGACAGCCTGAGTGATGCCGTGGTCGTGGTGGATGCTGACAGCACGCTGCTCTATGCCTCGCGTGGCTGGCAGGCCCTGAGCGGACACGAATCGAGCGGCCCACGGGAAGACACGCCAACCGCCTCTCGGACGGAGGGGGGCGGCACGGCACCGCGGCGCCTGCGGGAAGCACTGCACCCCGCAGATCACGCGCGCTGGGACGTGCTCGCCCGGCACGTGTCACGCCGTGAGCGGCCTGACTGCTGGCGATTGCGCATCCTCGGGCCGGACCACCACTATCGCTGGTGTGAAGTCCGTAGCCAGTCGCTCTCGCTGGCCTCGCCCTGGCCCGCCACGCTCACTCTGCATGACATCAGCGAGCGCGTGCAGCAGGAGCAGATCGACGCCGCCAACCTGCGCAGCCTGACGCGCCTGATCAAGGGCCTGCCCGCGATGGTCTATCGCGCGCGCAACAACCGCCACTGGTCGATGGAGTACATCAGTGACGGCTGCCTGGCCATCACCGGACTCAGCCCGCGCGAGCTGCTCGACCACCCCTCCCTCACCTACGGCGACATGATCCACCCCGAGGATGCCGACCGCGTGTGGGACCAGGTACAGGCCGCCCTTCAGGCACACACACCCTTCACCCTTGCCTACCGCATTCGTCACCGCGATGGCGACGTGCGCCGGGTACAGGAAAAGGGCCATGGCATCTATTCACCTGACGGCACGCCACTGGCCGTGGAAGGCATCATCTTCGCCGTCGACACCTCGGACCTGGCAGGGGATTCTGCATGATCCGCAGAGCATGGCATCGACGTCGCATACTCCTTTATGGCTACCCTTTCCGAGCAATGTGCAGCCAGGTCACATCTCGCTAGCCTGTTTCGTTGTCAGTGTTTCACGACGTCATCACGTCACGAAACCTCAGGTAACGCATCAAGACACAACAAGAACAGGATGGTATCCATGACCCAACGTATCGCGATCATCGGCGCAGGCCCCAGTGGACTGGCTCAATTGCGCGCCTTTCAATCCGCTGCCGACAAGGGCATCGAGATCCCCGAGATTGTCTGTTACGAGAAGCAGGATGACTGGGGTGGTCTGTGGAATTACAGCTGGCGCACCGGCCTGGATGCCCACGGCGAGCCGGTCCACGGCAGCATGTATCGCTACCTGTGGTCGAATGGTCCCAAGGAGTGTCTCGAGTTCGCCGACTACTCCTTTGAAGAACATTTCGGGCGCCCTATCGCCTCCTACCCGCCGCGCGCCGTGCTGTTCGACTATATCAAGGGGCGTGTCGAGAAGGCTGGCGTGCGCAAGTACATTCGCTTCGGCTGTCCGGTCCGTCAGGTCACCTTCGATGAGACTACCCAGCAATTCACGGTCAGCGTGCATGATCAGGCGCTCGATCTGGTGACCAGCGAAGAATTCGATCACGTCATCGTGGCTTCCGGGCATTTCTCGACACCCAATGTGCCGGAATTCCCCGGTTTCGCGACCTTCAATGGCCGCATTCTGCATGCGCATGATTTCCGCGATGCACTGGAATTCAAGGGCAAGGATCTGCTGTTGCTCGGCAGCAGCTATTCCGCGGAGGACATCGGCTCGCAGTGCTACAAATACGGTGCGCGCAGCATCACCACCAGCTATCGCACCGCCCCGATGGGCTTCAAGTGGCCGGACAACTGGGAAGAGAAGCCGCTGCTGGTGAAGGTCGATCGCGATACCGCCTATTTCAGTGACGGCAGCCACAAGCGAGTCGATGCCATCATCCTGTGCACCGGCTATCTGCATCACTTCCCGTTCCTCGAGGAGTCGCTGCGCCTCAAGACTGCCAACCGCATGTGGCCGCTGGGGCTCTACAAGGGCGTGGTATGGGAAGAGAATCCGCGCCTTTTCTATCTCGGCATGCAGGACCAGTGGTACACCTTCAACATGTTCGATGCCCAGGCCTGGTGGGTGCGCGATGCGATTCTCGGCACCCAGACACTGCCGGCGAAAGCGGCGATGCAAGCCGATAGCCAGGCATGGCGCGAGCGTGAGGAAACGCTGGATAGCGACGAGGCGATGATCGTCTTCCAGGGCGACTACGTGAAATCGCTGATCAGCGAGACCGACTACCCGAGCTTCGATATCGATGGCGTGAATCGCACCTTCCTCGAGTGGGAGCATCACAAGCACGAGAACATCATGACCTTCCGCGATCACGGCTATCGCTCCTTGATGACCGGCACCCTGGCGCCCAGACATCACACGCCGTGGCTTGAGGCGATGGATGACTCGCTGGAAGCCTATCTGGCCCAGCCGGCCGAGGCCCAGGCGCCATCCGACGAGGAGTCAGCTGCTCCGGTGACGAGCACGCCGCTGGCCTCCTGACGCTTTCTGGTCACTGTACACAAGAGCTTCTGTTCACAGGGATGCAAGTCAGACGAGGCTGCACCAACGACTCGCCAGGCACCAGGCGGAGGGGCTCCCTCCGCCTTTTCATGGCCAGAAACATCAACAAAAACTCATATAGACTCGCATTCATGCAACGCATGTCTTTCGCTGGCGATTGAACGCCTCATTTTCCCGACACCTCACAAGGACGCCCGATCACCATGCGCATCACGCTCTATTTCCTGATCTCGACCCTGTGCGAAATCGGCTGGGCCACGGGCCTGAAGGTCGCCGACACTCCCCTGGAATGGGCACTGACGGTGCTGCTGGTCATCATCAGCCTGAGTCTGGTCACCCAGATCGCCAGGACACTGCCCGCCAGCACCACCTACGCCATCTTCGTCGGCCTGGGCACGCTGGGGACGGTGGTGACTGACCTGCTGTTCTTCGAGCTCGAGTTCCAGTGGTCCACGCTGGGCTTCGTGGTGCTGATGCTGATCGGCATCATCGTGCTCAAGACGGCCCCCGGCGCGCCTGCCGACAAGCAACCTCGCGCGAGTGCCACACCACAGACCACCGTCAGTGAATGAGCAGGAGGGATGACATGGATTGGGTCTATCTGATCGCCGCCGGCTGCTGTGAAGTCGTCGGCGTCACCGGTTTCAACCAGTACGCCAACCACCGCCGCCGACGGGGTGTGCTGCTGGTAACGCTGGGCTTCAGCGCCTCCTTGAGCCTGCTGTATCTGGCCATGGACACCATCAGCCTGGGCATCGCCTATGCCGTATTCTCCGGCATCGGCACCGTGGTCAGCGCCATCATCGGGGTGCTGTTCTGGCGGGAGCATTTCTCGTTTCGCCGCATGGCCTGCATCGGCCTCATCGTGCTGTCGATCGTCGGCCTCAACCTGACAGGCGGACATTGATCATTGCCATTCGTGCAATGACCAATTGCCGTCAGGTGCCTTTTTCTGTCGTCGGCAGTGCACTAGCCTCTCGGGCAACATTCGTGATCATGCCATTCAGGAGTCTTGCCATGAGCCTGTCCTTCTACGCCGTCAGTCACGAACGCGGCTTCTCTCCCACGCCCCTGCCCATCTGGACCGACAACGGTGACGTGTCTGACCTCTTCGAGACCGAGGCGACACCAGAGGTGGTCCGTCAGGAGGTCGAGGGTGTCCCGGGCGCCTTCCAGCTGCTCAATGTGCTGACGCCTGCCGAGGCCGACAACTTCGTCGCCACCCTGGAGGCAATGGGCTTCGAGGAGGATGCGCCCGTCTCCCTGCCGCGTTCGGTACGCCACAACCTCAACGTCAACTGGGTCGTCAGTGACGCCATCGATCAGGTCATCTGGGCGCGCTCGGCGCCACTGGTGACCGAGCAGATCCAGGGCGAAGGCGCAAAAGGCATCAATGCGCGCTTTCGTGTCTATCGCTACGAGGCCGGTGACTTCTTCAAGCCGCATACCGATGGTGCCTGGCCGGGCAGTCGCGTCATCAATGGCGAGATCGTCCAGGACGCCTATCCGGGCCTGATGAGCCAGTACACCTTCCTCATCTTCCTGAGCGATGGCTATACCGGCGGGCGCACCGAGTTTCTGGTCAGCCGTCGCGACCCCGAAAGGCCTGCCCAGTCACGGGACGACATCCAGACAGTCTCGGTCGCAACGCCCAAGGGCGGCGTGCTGTGCTTCCCGCATGGCTCGCACCCGCAGCACTGCGTGCACGCAGGCGAGCCGATCCGCGATGGTGCCAAGTACATCATCCGCAGCGATATTCTCTACTGATCACCACCTGCCGAGAACCTGCTAGCGACCGGCTAGCCGCTCGCGGCGGGCGAGCAGGAAATCGACCCAGGCACGCACGCGCGGGTTGTGCTGATTCTCGCGCGCGAAGACGACATGGATGCCAGTGTCGAAATCCGACGACGTGACCTGATGGTCCTCCAGCACCGCCACGAGGCGTCCCTGGTCCAGTTCTTCACGGATGGCCCAGAGCGGTTGCACCACGACACCAGCTCCCTCGAGGGCTGCCTGGGTCAGAATGTCGGCGTTGTTGGTACGCAACGCGCGTGCTCGCGCCGAGATGCGGTGCTCCCGCTCACCCTGCACCAGCCGCCAGTGATGATTGGCGGTGGTATAGCTGAAGGTCAGCAGGCGGTGCCGCGGCCAGCACGAAACGCTGGTCACTGATGTGCCGTGCGATCAGACTCGAGTCTTCCAGATGGCCGATGCGGATGGCGACATCGAACTGCTCCTCGATCAGATCCACACGCTGATCACTGCTGACGATATCCAGCGCCACCTCGGGGTAGCACTGCATGAATTCACTCACCAGCGGTGCCAGATAGAGGCGCGAATATCGCCACGGCACCGAGATGCGCAGCGGCCCCGCGACTCGCTCACTCAGCGTCTCGAGCTCATCCGTCAATTGAGCCACCTCGCCCAAGATGGCACGGAAACGGATCACGACTCGCTCACCGGCAGGCGAAAGCCGCACATGGCGCGTGGTGCGCACCAGCAACGGCTCGCCCAGCTGTCGCTCCAGATGATTGACGTGACGCGTCGCCGTGGAACTGGCGATCTCCAGCTCACGCGCAGCCGCATTGAAGCTCTGATGCTCCGCCACCTTGAGGAAGGTGCGCAGTCGTTGGGTCAGTTCGTTCATGGCTCTCCACAGTGAACCCGCCTTTCACGTAGACACCGGACCTTACGCCCGATGGCATTCGCCGATGCCGAGCATAACACCCTCGCCATCCGGGCTTCGCAGCGGCCACTTTCACTTGAGGCGGCTTTGCATATTAGCGGTTGCCTAACGCTTGCCTGCCACGGATACTGTATATAAATACAGCCATGACAGGAGAGCTTTCCATGACCGCATCTGCCCCCCTTGCCACTCACGAGACGTTGGCTCGCCCTCATCCCGCTCCTGCGCCATGTGAGCTGCCATACCCCCACATCACGGGGCGTGCGGGAATTTCCGGCTTTCCGTCACCGGCCGAGGATTACGCTGGCCGGACATTGGATCTCAACGAGCGGCTGATCAAGCGTCCAGCAGCGACCTTCTTCATGACGGTGGCAGGTGACAGCATGGAAGGCTTCGGCATCTACGAGAATGACACCCTGGTCGTGGATCGCTCCATCGACGCCCGCCCCGGACATATCGTGGTGGCGCTGGTCGAGGGCGAGGTGGTGGTCAAGCGCTACGAACTGATCGGCCAGCGGCCGTATCTGTGCTCCGGCAATGCCCTGTATCCGCCGGTGGCTATCGTCGATCTCGAGTGTCAGGTCTGGGGGGTGGTGCGCTCCGTCATCCACGAATACGCGGTATGAGCGCGCCGATGATCGGGCTGGTCGACTGCAACAACTTCTACGCCAGCTGTGAGCGAGTCTTTGATCCGCGCCTGGAAGGCCGCCCTGTGGGGGTGATGTCCAACAATGACGGCTGCGTGATCGCACGCTCTCAGGAACTCAAGGCGCTGGGCATCGAGATGGGGACCCCGGCCTTCCAGCTGCAATCCCTGGTACGCGAGGGGCGCATCCACCTGCTCTCCTCGAACTATGAGCTGTATGGCGACATGTCGGCGCGCGTGCGCGACGTGCTGGAGGAATACAGCGCGGGGGTCGAACCCTACTCCATCGACGAGATGTTCGTGCGCTTCGATGGCTTTGACCGCAACGCGATGCTGGCGCTGAGTCGTACCCTGCACCGCAATGTGCGCAAGTTCACCGGCATCCCGGTATGTGTCGGCGTGGCCCCCACTCGTACCCTGGCCAAGCTGGCCAACCGTACCGCCAAGAAGCGGCCGGAATTCGGCGGCGTCTGCGTGCTGGAACCTGCCGAAGTCGGCACCCAGCGCCTGCTGGAAGACACACCGCTGGGCGATGTCTGGGGCGTGGGCCATCGCCTGGTCGAACGGCTGGCACTGCAAGGGCTGCATACCGCCTGGGACCTGCGCTGTGCGGACCCGCGCGTCATCGGTCAGCGCTATTCCGTCGTGCTGGAGCGCACCGTGCGCGAGTTGCAAGGCACGCCCTGCTTCGAGATGAACGACCCCGATGATGCCCGTCAGCGCATCATGACCTCACGCTCCTTCGGCCGCATGACCGATGACATGAATGAGCTCAAGGATGCCATTCGCCAGCACGCCCAGCGCGGCGCCGAGAAGCTGCGCCATCAGGGCAGCCAGACACGTGCCGTGCTGGTCTTCCTCAAGAGCAACCGCCACCGCCCGGATCTCCCGCAATACTCGCCCAGCACCATCATCGAACTCCCCGAACCGACCAGCGACAGCCGCGAGATACTCGCCGCCGCCCATCAGGCGCTCGAGCGTATCTATCTGCGCGGCTATCGCTTCATGAAGGCAGGCGTGATGCTGCTGGACCTCATCGACCAGCCCCGAGAGCAGCTCTCGTTGCTCGACAGCGAGGCCGATATCGCCAGACGAGAACGCAACCAGCAGCTGATGGCGACACTGGATGCGATGAATCAGAAGATGGGTCGTGGCACCGTGCGTCTGGGCGTCGCGCGCCCGGATGCCGCCTGGCAGCTGCGCTGCGCGCATCGCAGCTCACGCTATACCACCCGCTGGCAGGAGCTGAAGCGACTGGGGAGCCCCCCTCGGCTCCCTACAACGTCAGGCGCGACGCAAGAAACTCGACAAAGGCACTGATACGGGGCGAGAGCGTGCTGTTGCGGTAGTACACCGCCTGGATCAACTCACGCGGATTGGGCGACTGGACCTGCCCCGGCAGCACTTCTACCAGAGCGCCCGACGCCAGGTCATCGGCGAGCATGAAGCGGGAGATCAGCGCGATGCCGTGGCCGGCCAGGCATAGCTGGCGCATGACTTCACCGCTGGAGGTGGAAAGGTGCGGCGTCGTTTCCAGCTCCCGGGGCGCACCCTTGAGTGGCCAGCGATTCAGGCGACTGGGCGGCAGGAACCCCAGCAGGCGATGCGACGCCAGCGCCGCGACGCTCGTCGGCGTGCCATGCCTTGCCAGATAAGCGGGGCTGGCGACCAGGTGCAGGGTCGAGCGCCCCAGTACCTTGGCGTGCAGGGTCGAATCCTCGAGCTCGCCGATGCGAATGGCGACATCGGTGCGCTGCTCCAGCAGATTGATGATGTCGTCACCCGCCGAAAGCTCCAGGGAAATGCCGGGATAGCGACGTTCGAACTCTCCCACCAGCGGCACCAGCTGATGCAGGACGAAAGGACTGGCGGCATCGACCCGCAGACGGCCGCTGGGTTGATCACGCTGCTGACGCAAGACGTCTTCGGCCTCGCTCAACTGCTGCAGCCCTTCCCTGATGCGCTCGACGAAAGCACGCCCCTCGTCCGTCAGGGCGACGCTGCGAGTGGTACGAGTCAACAGCGGTGTCTCAAGCTCGCTTTCCAGCCGCTGGATGGCCCGCGACACCTTGGCCACGGGCACATCCCGCTGCTTGGCGGCAGCACTGAAACCTCCGCTGTCGACCACCGCCAGCAACCATTCAAGGTCTTGTGAGCGACTGCGCATGATGAAACTTCTCCCAGAAGACGATGGCCCTTGTCAGACCTTGATGACCCCTTGTTCGGCCCGAATCCTTGCAGAAATCGCAATGATCGGCACCTGTCAGGCACTTCTTGCACCATAATCACGCACCGCTTCCAAGCGATCACGCCATGGCCTTCCGTGCTCAGTTCCTGCCTCGCCGGCTCTCGCCGGGGCGCAGCATGCGCACCCGCGCCTTGGGAGTACGACGTGGCAGCATCGGCGGCTCGGGGGGCTGGTCGATCTTCATCGAGGCCTCGAGCTTGCTGAGCCCCACTGAGCCCCCCAGGGTGGTGGCGAATTCGGCATCACCCTGCTCGCGCTGATTGTCTGAGGGCGTGCCCGACGTGCGGGGTTCACCACTCGCTGACAGGTCCGGTGGCGGGATGATGACCCAGGCGAAGGTCGGCAGCGTCAGGTTCCAGTAGATGGCCGGAAGTCGAATCATCAATACCATCACGATGGCCGCGCCTGTCGCCCAGGCAAGCGGCATCCCGAGCTCGAGCAGCGTGATATAGAGAATCCCGCCCGCCAGCGACGCCGAGGCGTAGATTTCCTGACGCAGCACCATCGGCACGCGGCGCGCCAGTACATCCCGGATCATGCCGCCTGCCACGCCGCTCATGGTGCCCATCACCACGACAACGATGCCGTCTACCCCCATCGTGCGGGCCTTGTGAGCGCCCAGCACGGTGAACAGCGCAAGGCCGAAGGCATCCGTCACGGGCAGAAAGACCCGCGTCAGGCGGTGGATGTAGTGAAAGCCCAATGTCGCCACGCCCACCGTGAGCAGGATCACCCAGAGATAGACCGGCTGCTCGACCCAGAACACCGGCCTGATGCCCAGCACAAGATCACGCAGGGTGCCGCCGCCGATACCGGTCACGGCGCCGAGCACCAGCATGCCGATCGGGTCCATCCGCGAACGACAGGCCACGACGACGCCTGTCAGCGCGAAGATCATCACACCGGCCAGATCCAGCCAGGTTATCCAGTTCATACCCATAGCATCCTCAGACGACGAAACTGTCATTCATGCGCCACACGCGAGCGTTATGGCCGTTCATTCAGCGGCCAGTCCGCGACGCGCCGTCACGCTGGGCGCCTCACCGAAACGCTGTTGATAGGCACGAGAAAAGTGCGCCAGATGGGTGAATCCCGTGGCAAAGGCCGCCTGGGAGACACTGACCCGACTGTCGGCGAGCACCCGCTGTGCATGATCCAGACGCATGCCGAGATAGCACTGCTTGGGGGTCTCGCCGAATTGCGCCACGAACAGGCGCGTCAGCTGGCGCTGTGACTGCCCCGCGAGCCGGCAGACCACCGGAATGGGCAGGGCCTGGGCAAGATTGGCCTCCATCACCGCCAGCGCCCGCACGACACTGCGCGGCAACGACGAATCGCGCGGAGTCGGGCTCTCCACATTCACGGCCGTGCGCTGGTGCATGATCTGACGTCCCACGGCATCGGCCAGCGAAGGGCCATAGAGCCGCTCGATCCAGGCCAGCATCATGTCGATGCTGGCCGCCCCGCCGGAGCCGGTCAGACGCTCACCCTGCCATTCATAAGGGGCCGAGCTGACGTCCAGCTCAGGAAACTCCTGCTGAAAGGCAGGCACGCTTTCCCAGTGCAACGCCACCGGATGCCCCGCCAGCACACCGGCCCGCGCCAGAATGAAGGGGGCGGTATCCAGTCCCCCCAGCCAGGCACCATGGGCCGCCAGCCAACGCAGCACGGCACGCGACTCACTGTCGACACTCGCTTCTGGCTCATAGGACGACACCACCATCAGGCGCATCCGGGCCATGGATGCCGAGGCCTGTTCACACACCGCTTCCGATGCCTGCCGGGGCTCCCACGTCATCAGCTGATCGAGGCGACCATCGACATCGATACGGACCCCGTTGCTGGCCACCACCGCCTCACCATCCGCTGACAACAGCCGCCAGGCGAACAGATCCCGCCCGAAGCGATTGGCGACCCTCAAGGGCTCGAGCAGGCAGAACAGCGTCAACATCGAGAAGCGCGGTACCAGCCAGACATTCAGCGTATTCTCGGCGGCGCCGGGCGCCAGCACGGGCGGTGAGTCCGGCCGCGGGTAGGGATGCGCGCCAGTGCTCAAGGGCTTCATGTCCAGCGCGGTCGGGGTATCAGGCATATGGCGATTTTCATCAATCCTTCGGCGGTTTTCATCAAACGATAATGACATTGGGGAAAAGAGACCAGTGACCTGTGCAGAATCGCGGCTTTCGATCGTCTGTCACCTGCCATCATCGCATCGCGTTTGATGACATAACGCATCACTCAAGCCACGCGAGTGATTCCATATGTCATCAGAACATCGACCTTGGGCGTAGCGACCTTAGGCGAAAACTCAATAAAAACCCATTGAATTCAGTAGCTTGTAAAGAGCAATAAACTGGCATGCCATTTGCTAACCATCATGACAGGAGACGCCAACCAGCGCCCTTCCCCATGTCATCCAGGACAGGATATCGCCATGAGCATCGCCAGCTTCAAATCCGCCCACCGCCTGATAACGGGCCAACAGGCCTCATCACGCCTCAGTGAAGAAATCCTTCGCCTGGGCATGCGCTGCCCGATGGTGGTCACCGACCCCGGTGTGCTGGGATCGGGTACCCTCAAGCCGATCACGGATCAGCTCGATGTATTGAAGGCCAATGGCCAGCTGACCCATTACCGCATCTTCAGCGAGGTCAGTGCCGAGCCGGAAGTGCACATCGTGGAGGACTGCATGAGCGTCTACCTCGAGGCGCAGTGCGATGGCCTGATCGCGCTGGGCGGCGGCAGCGCCATGGACATCGCCAAATGCGTGGCGGTGTACGCCACCCATGACGGCGATCTGGAAAGCCTGTTCGGGGAAGACAAGGCCCGTGTGCGTGGTGCACCGCTGATCGCGATGCCGACCACGGCAGGCACCGGCTCCGAAGTCACCAACATCGGCATTCTGTCTGACACCGAAGCACGCATGAAGAAAGGTATCGTGAATGACTACCTGCTGCCGGACGTCGCCATCGTCGCCCCGGAGCTGACGGTCAGCTGTCCCCGCCATGTCACTGCCGCCAGCGGCGTCGATGCTCTGGTGCATGCCATCGAGGCCTATCTGTCCAACTTCGCCACGCCCATCACCGATGCACTGGCCATCAAGGCCATGCGCCTGATCATCAAGGCATTGCCCAAGGCCTATGCCAATCCCGGCAATCTCGAGGCGCGTGAAGCCATGGCCACGGGGAGTCTGCTGGCAGGCATGGCCTTCGGCAATGCGGGGGTCGGGGCGGTCCACGCCCTGGCCTACCCGCTGGGCGGGCGCTACCACCTGCCCCATGGCGTGACCAACGCCCTGCTACTGCCGCATGTGATGCGCTGGAATGCGCTGGCCTGCGTCGAACGCTTCCGGGATATCGCAGAGGCACTGGATACTGCGCATCATGCACTCAAGGATGAGGCCGCGGCCGAACTGGTCGTCGAGCGCCTGCACCAGCTGTGCCGAGACGTGGACATCCCCAGTGGCCTGCGCCATTTCGACATTTCCGAAAAGGATATTCCTTCGCTTGCGGCAGATGCCGTCAAGGTGGAACGCCTGCTGCGCAACAATCCGCGTCAACTGACCCAGCACGACATCGAGTGCATCTATCGCGCCGCTTGGTGAAGCCCGCCAGGCATGAGCACTGCCCCTTCTCGTGAACACCATCTTCACCCCAGGTGAAGATGAATAACGATAACAACAGGAACGCCATCATGAGCCACTGGAAAACCCGCCAACCCGGAGAGGAAAGCCCCTACTACGCCCTGGGGCCTTTCAAGATTCGCCTGCCCTTCCTGCACTATCGATTCGAGCTGCCCGACTATCTGCAGGGGCTTCTGATGTGCGCGGTGGATCTCGCCGCCATCCCGCTGATGACGGAGCTGCTGGGCATGCCGTTTGAAGCCGCCCTGGCCATCGTGATGCTCAACGGGCTGCTGTATCTCGTTCACCATCTGCTGGGCGACCCGGTCATTCCCGGCTGGATCACGCCGGCCATTCCTCTGCTGATGGCCTATGTATCCACCTTCCCCGAGGGCGAGACGCGGGTGCATGCCCTGATCGCCTTCCAGCTGCTGCTCGGGATACTGGCCATCGTGCTCGGACGAACGGGGCTGGCCAGCAAGGTGGTCAACCTGATTCCCTCGGCCATCAAGGCCGGCATCATCATGGGGGCAGGCCTGGCCGCGATCAGCGTGGTCTTCAAGGAAGGCGGACGCTTCGACACCTATCCCATCACCATCAGCATCGCCGTGGGTCTGGCGTTCTACATCATCTTCTCGCGCCACTTCGCAAGGCTGAAGACCTCGAATCCGTTCTGGGGCAACCTGGGCAAGCTGGGGATCTTCCCGATCATCCTGCTGGCGATCATCGTCGCACCGCTGGTCGGCGAGGCTGCCTGGCCTGACGTGCAGTGGGGCTTCAGTCAGCCGGACTTCGTGACCATGTTCAGCCAGTACACCGTCTTTGGCGTGGGCTTGCCGCCGCTGTCGATGTTCCTGACCGCCCTGCCCACCGTACTGGCCGCCTATATCGTGCTGTTCGGCGATGTCCTGCAATCCAAGGCGCTGGTCGAGGAAGCCGATGAGTCACGGCCTGACGAGAAGATCGACTATGACGCCAACCGTGCCCACATGATCTTCGGTGGCCGCAATACGCTGATGAGTCTGTTCGGTCCGGACGTCACCATGTGCGGGCCGCTGTGGGCCGCCATGCAGGTCGTCGTGGTCGAGCGCTACAAGGAAGGCAAGCAGGCGATGCACTCGCTGTTCGGGGGCTCAGGCTCCTTCCGCTGGGGCACGAATACCGGCCTGCTGTTGCTGCCCATCGTCAGTCTGGTCCAGCCCATTCTGGGGATCGCGCTGGCGCTGACCCTGTTGATCCAGGGCTATGTCAGCGTACGACTGGGGATTCTCGAAGCCCGCAGCCAGCGTGACCTCGGCATTGCCGGCGTGATCGCCGCCGTTCTGGTGATCAAGGGCGCCGCCTGGGCCTTCGGAATCGGGATCGCCCTGTGCCTGTTGATCTATGGCAAGCGCTTCTTCTCGGGGGAAAACGACGAGACCTTCAGCCGCGATCTCGGCAAGGGTGATATCGACGCTCCCGCCAGTGACGTGACGCCAACCGTTTCCACGACATCCTCGCATTGACGTATCGTAACCCCATGGCCCCCCGCCGCCTGAGCGCGCGGGGGCTTCTGTCAGGGGAACCCTCAATGCAGAACGTGGAACAGGATCTCAAGCTGGAAGCGGCGCTGGCACTGCTGGAACGTCAGTCACTGGAGGCCGTCGAGGTCATCGACACCCGCGGCGAGGTGATCGGCGTCTTGACGCGCCAGGAAGTGGAATCCGCCGCCGAGCGCAAGGAACGCCTCGCCCGGTCGAATCAGCGCACCCTCGCCGCCGGGCCGGACGGCCCATCGGACACCGCCACGAACCTGCTGGCCGAGGTTCCGGTGCAGCGAGTGCTGGATGCCTTGCACGACGGGGTCTACATCACCGACGCCCTCGGGGTGACCGTGGCCATCAACCAGGCCTATGAGCGCATCACGGGGCTCAAGCGCAGTGATGTGCTGGGCCGGCACATGCAGGAACTGGTGCGCAGAGGCTATATCTCCAAGTCGGTCTCTCTGGAGGTCATCCGGGACGGCAAGCCCGTCACTCTGGTCCAGAGCCTGCACGATGGCCGCAAGATCCTGGTCAGCGGCCTGCCCATGCACGCGCGGGATGGCGCCTTGAGTCACGTCGTCACCAGCGTGCGTGATATCACCGAGCTGCTGCGCGCCAAGCATGCCCAGGAGCAGCTTCGCCAGCTGCACTCCCTGCACGAGACCTACAGCGTCAACGCCGGTACCGACGAGCAGGCACTGGAACTCGTCACCAGCGAGGCCACGGCCGCTTGCTTCGCGCTGGCAGAACGCGTGGCCGCCACCGACGTGAAGGTCCTGATCCAGGGCGAGACGGGCACGGGCAAGACATTGCTGGCCCGCTATCTTCACGAGCACAGCGAACGCTCTGCCGGCGTGTTTCTGGAACTCAACTGTGCCGCCCTGCCCGAAGGACTGCTGGAGGCGGAACTGTTCGGCTATGCGCCCGGGGCCTTCACCGGTGCCAATGCCCGGGGGAAACAGGGGCTGTTAGATGTGGCCAATGGTGGCACGCTGTTTCTCGACGAGATTGGCGACCTGCCACTCTCGCTGCAGGCCAAGCTGCTGAAGGTCGTCGAGGAGCAACGTTTCATGCCCGTGGGAGGGACCGAGCTCAGGCGGACCAACGTGCGCCTGCTGACCGCGTCACATCATGACCTGGCCGCTCGCGTGAGGGAGGGGCGCTTTCGCGAAGACCTCTATTATCGCCTCAGCGTCGTCCCCATCACGCTGCCCCCGCTTCGCGAGCGCCGTGGTGAGGTCATCCCGCTGCTACGCCACTATCTGGGTCACTTCTGCCAACGCCATGCCCGCGTTCGCCACTTCGATCCCGAGGTGCTGGAACTGCTGGCCTCGCATCAGTGGCCGGGCAACATCCGTGAGCTGATCAACCTGGTCGAGCGACTGGTCGTCACCACCGACCAGACGCTCATCACCACGGACATGCTGCCCGCCGAATGCCTGGGGCCAAGCGGTCTCGCGGCCCCCTCTGCCGCTGCGACGATACCTGCCGGAGTGCGCGAGAACCACGCCACACTCACGCAATGCACCCAGGCCCTGGAGCGGGAACTGATCCACCGGGCGCTCGAGCGACATGCCACGACGCGTGCTGCCGCTTCCTCGCTGGGCATCAATCAATCGACACTGGTCAAGAAGATGCAGAAGTACGCCATCAGGCGTCAGCGGTGACCGGGGTCTCGGGCAGCGAGCGAGGTGACAACACGCAGCGGTCCCTGCCTCTGGCCTTGGCGTGATAGAGCGCTTCATCCGCCTGATTCAGGATATTCTCGAAGTCGTAATCCTCCCCGCTGCCTGCGGCGGAGACCCCCACGCTGATGGTGACGATCCCCTGCTGCGGATTGCCCGCATGCGGTAGCGCCAGTCCGCTGACATGCTCGCGAATCTCCTCCGCTCGCGCCAGCGCCGCTTGCGGGGAGCAGGATGGCAGCAGCACCACGAACTCCTCCCCCCCGAAACGCGCCACGATGTCGACATCGGGGTGCACGCTTTCGAAGATGGCCGTCGCGATGCGCTTGAGGCAGACATCGCCTTTCACGTGACCGTAGTGATCGTTGTAGGCCTTGAACTGATCGACATCGATCATGGCGACGCCGTACTGGAGTCGACGATCGACCTGCTTGCCGATGAGGGAACTCACCAGGCTGTCGAAGTGGCGGCGGTTGTAGACTTCCGTCAGGGGGTCGATGGAGGCAAGTCGCCGGAACTCTTCATTCTTCTCCGTGAACTCCTCGACCCGCAACTGCTCGCGCAGCAGCAACAGGTAGGAAAGCCGCTCGGCCTTCTCGCTGCGCAGATTGGAGATGATGGAAAACAGCGTGATGGAGAAGAACACCATCAACGCCATGAACCCTGCCGATTCGTAGGGGGCAGGATGGGCGGTGACCAGGTACAGCATCACGCAGAAATGGAAGGCCGAGGAACACAGGGCGTACCAGAAACGCAGCTGGAACAGGACATTTCCCACCAGCACGATGAGCCCGAGCGCGAACAGATCCAGAAAGGAATGCGGTGACACTGACAACTGGATCAACAGGGCCGTGAAGATCATCGCGAAGCACACCAGAGCGGTCATCAGCATCTCGCGCAACACCGGCGACACACCGCGCTTGAGTAGGTAGATGCAGAACAACGCGATGGGCGTCATCACTCCGACCCGGATGATGATGGCTTCCAGCATGTGATCCGGCCGAAAGCGCCAGTCATTGATCAGAAACAGCAGGTAGATGCTGATCGCCACCGCCCCCATGCAGACAAGCTTGTGACTGCGCTCTGCGTGGATGTCCCGCTCGAACCGCGCCTCGATCTCGTCCGGGAAATCGATACCCAGCCCGCCGTTGCGGTGTATCTGCCTGTCCACCTGTACCATCAGATCATTCATCCACGCCCCCTCCCTTGAGGACAGTCAATCAATGATCACACTCTATACAAGGCGACACCGGTGAATAAGGCATGAGGGCCAAACGTGACAATCGTTCACGCTTGTCAAACGATTGTCCAAATATTCGAGACCACGGACATTGCCCCCACGCCCCGGCGGGTGGGACGAAGCGACGGGGACCCTCCCGTCTCGCTCGTCACCCGAGATTCTCCCCCTGCAGGCGACAATCGGCAGTGCGCCCTCAGCGATCGGCAGGCAATGAAAAGCGCCACGGCGCGGCAATCCGGAAGAAGCGCCGCGTGACGGCCTCGTCCACGGGACGCGTGATCAGCGAGACCAGCACGAAGACCGGCAGATTGAGCATCAGGCCCCAGAAACCGGCGTGAATCCCGAGCGGATGCGGCCAGACGATGGTCAACAGCACCGTGACGACAAAGCCGGCGCAGATGCCTGCAGACACACCGGCTGCCGAGGCACGCGGCCAGAAGAACATGCCGAGAAACGCCGGCAGCACCTGGGAGGCAAAGCCCAGCCCGATCAGCAGGATCATCACCAGATTGCCCGGTTCGATGATGGCCAGCGGCGCGATGATCAGAAACATCACCGGGAAGATCAGCCACCGTGCCCATTGGCCGGCGCGTGCATCACTGAGCTTGAACCCGGGCTGCAGCACATCCCGGCTCAGGCTCAGGGCTACCGAATGGATGAAGGGCTCGCTGGAGGACATCGAGGCAGCCAGCGTCCCCGCCCCCAGCAGCCCCACCAGCCAGACCGGCATGTTGGCCATCGCGTACTCCAGCACCACCGTATCGGCACGCTCAAGCTCGGGCAGGCTGAAGATGCCGATGAAGCCCACCACCACCAGCGGCAGGATCACCACGTAGTAGGTCGGCAGCCAGCTGGCGCTGCGGCGGATGGTCTGCGCGGAGGAGGCACTCATCCATTGCGTCCACACCGGTGGCATGAAGGACAGCATCGAGACGATGATCGAGGTGGTCCAGAAGCTGAAGCTCATATCGCCCCCCGCCCCCGGCAGGCGGAGATACTCGGGATGTGACCGCTCGAGGCGCTCGAACACTCCGCTGAAGCCCCACTCCCCAGTGGCCAGGTGCGCCGCCCACAGGCCGATGACCCATGCCACCACCACCATCAGCACGCCCTGGAAGACATTGGTACGCCCGATGGCGCGCTGACCACTGACGAACAGATACACGGCGATCGCCGCAAGCACCAGCAGCACGCCGGCCCACAGCGGGATACGCCCCCCGCTCATCACCAGCAGGATGTAGGCCGAGCCGATGGTCTGCAGCACCGCATAGGCCACCGAGGCGATCGACATCACCAGCGCCGAGAGCGCACCGAGTGCGGGGCTCTGATAGCGATCCGCGATCGCGCTTGCCTGGGTGACATGCCCGAACTGCTCACCGAACTTCCACACCTTGGGCCCGAAGTACCAAGCCACCAGCGCCAGATAGGCCAGATAGATCGCGACATAGAAGACCGGCACTCCCTTGCTGTAGGCCCAGCCCGGCGCGCCCATGAAGGTGTAGGCACTCACGCTGCCCGCCGCGATCAACAGATACAGTGTCATCGGCCCCATCGAGCGGCCGGCCACACCCCACTGCTCCAGCGAATCCATGCGTCGGCCGCCGCGCGCGCCCAACCCGATCAGCATCGCCAGCGCGATATAGCCCAGGGTCATCATCAGCGGCACGCTGCCCTGCCAGGACGTGAGAGTCAGTGACTCACTCATGTGACGCCCTCTCATCCTCGCGCGGTGCGCCATCCTCTTCATCCGGCAACAGACGATTGCCCAGCAGCATGGCCCCGCTGCAGGCGAAGATGATCAGGTAGCTCCAGAGGATCAACGACGGCATGCCCCACAGCGAGCTCTGCTGATTGACCCAGCCGATCACCGGCCAGATACCCAGCGCGATCAACAGCAGAAAGACCGCCAAGAGACTCCAGCCCCGCCAGCTGGCAGGTATGACGACGCATGGCAGGCGTGACGTGGAGGCAACCTCGCCGGTGTCCGGCGCGGAGGAAGGAGAGGAAGACGACGAGGTGTCAGGCGTAGCCAAGACAAGCTCCGATATGAACAGGGAGTGAATGAAAAATCTCGGCGCGCAGTGTAGCCGCTTGAAGCGCGGCTGGGGAGTTCCCATGAGGGTAAAAGGTCTGACCGCCGGGGATGTCAGTGGTCATGCTCTGACCTCTTCATCCGGTCAGAGTCAGGGCAGAGTCCGGTCATGCGGATGCGATGAGTCTCCACCAGCACTGAATGGAGGGCATCGGCTGGCTGTGGTAGCGTTCGCGCGATCTTTCATCAGACAAGACGCATTCAACCAGGGAGAATCGAGAGGTGCTTGATCCCCAGGCCTCCTGAGCAGAAATTCTGCCGAGAGCCACCTCTTGAGACGCCTCGCTCACTTGCAGCGCGCTGAGCGAGCTCTCCCTCATCTACCGACAAGGCATTGGTACCGTGACCCCCATCTTCGAAAAGGACATTCGATATTTCACTCGGCACGAACAGGAATATGTCGCCCCGATCCGCAGACGCAAGCTATATACCGCCTGGAGCCTGGCGCTGGTAGGCATCCTGCTGGTGGGTCTTTCATGCGTATTCCTGATGGCGCCATTGCTCTTCCCGGAGAAGGACAGCCTTCCCTGGCCTGCCGACCTGGTGGTGATCGTCATCGTGTGGGTGGGCCTGTTTCTCATGAGCCTGCCCTACCACGCCCGTCATGGCATGCCACCGACGGCAGGACGGATGACCGGGCAGCTTGAGGAAGTGACATCCTCGACCCCCACTACCCCTCCGGACTCGATCATCGAGGACAGATTTCAAAGACAGGGATGGAAACAGACACATGAAGGCATCAGCTATCACTCCAGCAACCCCAGAAAGATCACCACTCGCCACTACTATCTGGGCAATACCCGCCTGATCTTGCCGCCCGGGGCTGATGACATCGTCCGTCCAGCTCTCGGCGAGGAGATATCCGTCATTGGTGCCCATGTCCCTGACGGCGTATCGCCACCGTTTCGGACTCTCTTCCCGTTCTTGAGACTCGCGCGCCAGGGAAGCCCAGACCACGGCTACATGGTCGTGCTGCAATATGACGACAAGATCGACATCGATGGTGTCCTCGAGAAGTACGGCAAGCACTTCTTCTGGCGGCGCAGGATGAGGAAACCTCTGCTGGCTCTGGTCATGGTGCTTCTGCTCATACTGCCTTTCCTCTCTTCCCTCATCATCGCCCTCATCGATCACTTCTCCGAGGGGCTGGGTCCCTGGTTGACCTACCCCTGGTGGGCCGCATGTCTCTGCCTGGTGCTGTCCTTCCCGGTGATCTATCTCAAGACCCGAAAGGCGCTGATCGGCAAGAGCGACATGATCGATTATCAGGAGCAGCTCAAGGGCTGATGGATACACGGCTCAAGAACACGCAGCTCAACACAGCAACGCCGGACCTCGATGAGGCCCGGCGTTCTTGTTGCAGCAGACTGTCCTGACTGGCTCAACCGACGATGGCGTTGAGCATCAACAGCGTGATGATGGAAATGGCCCAGGCGAGTGTCGTCGGCAGGGTCAGCACCAGCATCTGATGCTTGGTGCTCTTGACGCCGAGCATGCGATTGACGACCCAGAAATAACTGTCATTGAAGTAGCTGAAGAACATCGCGCCGATACAGGCGGCCTGCGCGGCCAGCACCATGTTGACGTCCGGCATGCCCATCAGGATAGGCGCGGAGATCGAGGCTGCGGTAATCATCGACACCGTGCCGCTCCCCTGGATGAAGCGCACCAGCGTTGCGATGATGAACGGGATCAACAGCGGCTGAAGCCCCAGTGCCGCGACCTGCATGGCGATGTAATCGCCGCCGCCACTGGCACGCAGTACCGAGCCCAGTGCACCACCGGCACCGGTGACCAGCAGGATGATCCCCGCCGTCTCGACGCCCTTTTCCAGATGATCGAAGACTTCCTGCCTGGGGGTCTTCGGCATCAGGCCATAGATGGCGACCAGCACCCCGATGCCCACGGCGATTACCGGGTTGCCGATGAAGGCGATGGTACTGGTGAGCGCATTGCTGGTATCGCCCATCACGGCACTGACCAGCGTATTGAGGAAGATCAGCGCGATGGGCAGGCCGATCGGCATGCAGGACATCAGCAGGGACGGCAGCTCCGATTCAGGCAGCATGCTGTCGGTGTCATGCTTGACGCTACCTTCGAAACCACCCGGCTGGGCCTCCAGCATCGCCTCGATGCGCGGGCCCATGATACGGGCATAGATGACCAGTGCGATCAGCGCAGGAGCGGTGATCACCAGGCCCCAGCCGATCATCAGACCGATGTCGACACCGAAGATACCCGCCACGCCCAGCGGACCCGGGGTCGGTGGCACGCTAGAGTGGGTGATGATCAGGCCAGCCGCCAGCGCGATGCCCAGACCGATCACCGAACGTCCGCTGTTGCGCGCCAGTGAACGCACCAGCGGGTTGAGGATGACGTAGGCCGAATCACAGAATATCGGGATGGAGACGATGTAGCCCGTCAGCGCCATCGCGGCCTCTTCCTTGTTCTTGCCCAGCAGATTGAGGATGGCATAGGCCATGCGCTGTCCGGCACCGGTCACCTCCAGCACACGCCCCATCATCACGCCGAAGCCGATCACGAGACCGATGGTGGAAAGCGTCTTGCCAAAGCCGGTGGTGATGGCACTGATGACCTCATTGGGCGGCATGCCACCGATCAACCCCGCCAGAGAGGCGGCGATGATCAAGGCCAGCAAGGCATGCACACGGGTCTTCAATACCAGATAGATCATGACGAAGATGGCGATACCCAGGCCGATGATGACCTGTGGCCCCGCGACGGCGGCGTCTGTCATGGGTGATGCTCCTGTCGATTGTTATTGTGTGGCGTGCGGTGTCGGCGCTGCCGGCTGGCATGTCACCGATCGTTGTTATTGACGTACGGGTGTGACGAGCAGGTCTGGCAAAGGTGTCTGGCGAGCTCGTTCTGGATGAGATGCCCGAACGCTGGCTAGGCGATGGCACTCTCGTCACGGTAGGCATTGAGAATCTCGTGCAGGTCGGCATCGCCAACGAAGCCCAGAGAACGTGCCTTGCGGGTGTCAAAGCGCGCCGGCCAACTGCCGACGATGGCGGTGATCCGCGGGTCAGGCTCATGCTTGACGAGGGCCAGCGCCTGCTCGCCGGCGATGTCTGCCAGCGCCTTGAGCATCTCGGTGACGCTGACGGTGATGCCCGGCAGCATGAAGCAGCGCGAGAGGCCGAAATCAGCCGCCGGCACTTCCGCACCCTGGATCAGGGCCGCGACCACGCGACGCGGCGACATCACGAACATCTCAAGCTCGGTCGGTACCGGGCAGATGGCGGTTTCGCCATTGAGCGGTTCGCGCAGGATTGAGGAGGCGAAGCTCGAGGCCGCCGCGTTGGGGCGCCCCGGGCGCACGATGATGGTGGGCAGGCGCAGCACGCAGCCATCCACCAGACCGCGACGGCTGTAATCATTGATCAGCAGCTCCGACATCGCCTTCTGGGTGCCGTAGGAGTTCTGCGGCACCAGGGCAGTCATGTCGCTCAGCGTCTCGGGGAGATCACCGCCATAGGCGGCGACCGAACTGGCCATCACCAGTCGGGTATCGCTCAACCCGCGTGCAGCGCAGCCTTCCAGCAGCAGGCGAGTCGCGTCGAAATTGACGCGCATGCCGAGTGCCAGGTCCGCCTCGGCCGCCGAGCTGACCACGGCTGCAAGGTGATAGATCACCGCAGGCTCGCCCGCCAGGCAGCGATCAAGCACCTCGGCGTCGGCGATATCATCGGCGATGATCTCGACATCCAGCGAGGTGGCCGGTTCGGCTGCCAGACATGACGCCGCCTCGGGACGTGGCGCCTCGATCTGATCCAGCAGGGTCAGGCGTGACAATGGCTGGCCGTTCAGGCTGCCCTTGTCGATCAGGGCCTCGGTCAGGCGCTGACCGAGGAATCCGGCGGCGCCGGTAATCATGACGTGCATCGTGTGGACTCCTTGCCAGCCGTCGGCATGACGGCCCATGGCGTGTTGTCGTTGTTATGGTTGTTGGCGTTATCGGCGTTGTTGCTGGCTTGTCTGATGATCAGGCGGTGCCGGACAGGCCGTCGTTGAGCCCGAAAGCCTGTCCCCACCCCAGGCCTGCGCGCGTCTCACCGCGTGGACGATATTCACAGCCGATCCAGCCGTCGTAGCCCAGGCTCTCCAGTCGGGCGAACAGCGCCGGATAATGCACCTCCCCCACATCCGGCTCGTGACGGTCCGGCACGCCGGCGATCTGCACATGGCCCATGTGTGCGAACTGCGCTTCCAGATTGCGGATCAGGTCGCCCTCGACGATCTGGCAGTGGTAGAGATCGAACTGCACCTTGAGGTTGGCGGCGCCGACCCGGGCGAGAATCTCGCGTGCCTGCGCCTGGCCACTCAGATAGAAGCCGGGCATGTCGCGCGGGTTGATCGGTTCGATCAGCAGTGTCTTGCCGACCTTCTCAAGCTCGGCGGCGGCGTAACGCAGGTTGCTGAGGTAGGTCTCGGTGCAGCGCGCGCGCATGGCGTCATCCGCACCCTCCGGCACCAGCCCCGCCATGGCATGCACGCGGGGACAGTCGAGCGCTTCGGCATAGCGAATCGCCTCGGCCACCGAGGCCCGAAACTCCTCCTCGCGCCCCGGCAGACAGGTCAGGCCGCGCTCACCGGCCTCCCAGTCGCCCGGCGGCAGATTGAACAGCACCTGCGACAGCTGGTGTGCATCGAGCCTTGCGCGCAGTTCTTCCGGGGCATAGGCATAGGGGAAGAGATATTCGACCCCGCGAAAACCGCTGTCGGCCGCAGCCGCGAAGCGATCAAGAAAGTCATGCTCGGTGAACAGCATGCTGAGATTGGCGGCCAATCGGGTCATGTCAGATCCTTGGATGTCACAGACGAAGAGGTCATCACTCAGGGGCGGCCGAATTTGGCTTCGAGTTCCGCCACCTGTTCCGGGGTCATCCCACGCGGGTTCTTGCCTTGCAGCAGCAGGAACAGCTTGGCGGTTTCCTCAAGCTCTTCCGTGGCATAGACCGCCGCTTCCAGGGTCTTGCCGGCCACCACCGGGCCATGATTGGCCAGCAGCACGGCACAATGCTTGCCGGCCAGGCCACGCACGGCATCGCCCAGCGCGGGGTCGCCCGGCATGTAGTAAGGCACCAGCGGCAGCTTGCCGACCCGCATCACGTAATAGGCCGTCAGCGGCGGAATGCACTCGCAAGGGTTGACGTCTGGCAGACAAGACACCGCCACCGAGTGGGTCGAATGCAGGTGAACGATGGCACCCGACTGCGGGCGCTCGTCATACATGGCGCGATGCAGGAAGTGCTCCTTGGTCGGCGCGTCGCCATCGATCAACACGCCCTGGGCATCCAGGCGTGAGATGCGCGCCGGGTCCAGGCGCCCCAGACAGGCATTGGTCGGGGTCATCAACCAGCCACCATCGTCCAGCCGCTGGCTGATGTTGCCACTGGAGCCCATGGTCAAGCCGCGGTCGAACAGTGACTTGCCGTAGGTGGCGATCTGCTCGCGCAACACGTTGATGTCGTGCCGTGACTGACTCATGCGGTCTCCTCGCGGGGATTCATGGCATCGAGGACATCGAATGCCCGAGTAAAGAAGTCTTCGCCGCCGAAGTTGCCGGACTTGAGGGTCAGCGAGAGCATCGCCTCCGGCCGCGAGGGGCCGGCGGCCGGGTGCGGTGCCTGTGTCCAGGGCACGCCGGGGTCGATCTGACCGCCGATGCGCAGCTCACGGATGTCGAGTGCCGAGACCACCGCGCCGGAGGTTTCTCCCCCCGCCACCAGCAGGCGCCCGACCCCTTCGCTCACCAGCGTGCTGGCCAGACTGGCCAGGGCGCACTCGATGAGTTCGCCGGCCTGCTTGACGCCCAGTGACGCCTGCGCCGCCTTGACGCTTTCCGGCTCGGCAGAGGCGTAGATCAGAAATGGCCTGGGGTCCGCCACCGCCAGTTGCTCACGGGCGAAGTCGAGTGCCGCCTCGAAGTGGGCATCGCTCGCGTTGAGCTTGACGGGGTCCAGCGCGAAGGCAGCATGCTGCTGGGTAAAGTGCGCCACCTGCTTGAGCGTCATGCGCGAGCAACTGCCGGACAGCACCATCGCGGCGCCCTGCGCCGGAGCCAAGACCGCCGCATCATCAATCTGCGCAAGCCAGCCCTTGCGGCGGTACTGGGCAGGCAAGGCCTGCGCGAGGCCAGAGCCACCGGTGACCAGCGCGTGCTCCACCAGCGCCTCGGCCAATACCTCGAGATCACGCTCGTCGAGACTGTCGCAGACCACATGACGCGCTCCTTGCGCCTTCAGCGTGGCAAGTCGCTCACCAGCGGCCTGCGCTCCCTCACTCAACGTGGCGTGGTTGAGCAGCCCCACACCATGGGGCGTCTGGCGTGACAGCACGCGCACGATGTCGGCATCGGTCATCGGGTTGAGGGGGTGATGCTGCATGCCGCTGTCATTGAGCAGACGGTCACCCACGAACAGATGCCCCTGATAGACACTGCGCCCGTTGATCGGGAACGCCGGCACGAAGGCGGTCTGTGTGCTGTCCAGCGCCTCCAGCAGCGCATCGGCGACCGGGCCGATATTGCCCTCCGGCGTGGAATCGAATGTCGAGCAGTACTTGAAGAACAGCTGGCGCGCGCCCTGGGCTTTCAGCCATTCAAGCGCCGCCAGCGATTCACTGATCGCCTGATCCACCGGGCAGCTCCGCGACTTGAGCGCGACCACCACGGCATCTACCTCAGTCAGATCCAACCCGTTCGCCTCCCCTTCCTGCAGCGCGTCCTGGGGGACCCCGATCACCTGCACGGTGCGCATGCCGGCCCGTACCAGGTTGTTGGCAAGATCCGTCGCGCCGGTGAAGTCATCGGCGATTCCGCCCAGTACGATCGGCATCACTGCGCTCCTTCATCATTGGCGGCCGGCAGGCTGAAGCTGCCGAGACGCTGATAGACCTTGATGACCGCCGAGTCATCCTCGCGCCCGAAGCCTGCACCACTGGCGGCGGTGAACTGCTGCAATGCGCTGCCGGCCACCGGCATGGCAAGCTTCAGCTCGCGCCCGGTGCTGTGCACGATGTTCAGGTCCTTGACGAAGATGTCGACGGCCGACAGCGGCGTGTAATCGCCCTTGAGGATGTGCGGCACGCGATTCTCGAACATCCAGGAATTGCCCGCGGAATGGGTGATGACGTCATACAGGGTGTCGGGGTCGATCCCCATGCTCATGCCCAGCGCCATGGCTTCGGCCGCCGCCGCGATGTGCACGCCGGCGAGATGCTGGTTGACCAGCTTGACGCTCGAGCCCGGGCCGGCGCCGTCGCCCAGCCGATAGACATTGGCCGCCATCGCCGCCAGCACGCGTTCCGCCCTGACGTAAGCCGCTTCACTGCCGGAGGACATCACGGACAGCTCACCGCTGCGTGCCTTGACGGCACCGCCGCTGATCGGGGCGTCGAGCAGCTCCAGCTGCATGCCGTTCAGGCGGGTTTCCAGTTCACGCGCGAAGCTCGGAGCCACGGTGGCGCACTGGATCACCAGGCTACCCGGTGCGAGTCGCTCGGCCAGCCCCCTCTCGCCCTGGGCCCCGAACAGCACCTGCTCGACCTGATCGGCATTCACCACCACCAGCACCACCACCTGACACTCGGCTGCCAGTTCCAGCGGTGAGGCCACCGTGCGCCCCCCTGCCGCTTCGAAGGCCTGACAGGCACCAGGCGAGATATCACAGCCGATCACGTCCAGGCCTGTTTCCAGCATGGCGCGCGCACTGCCCATTCCCATCGCGCCGAGGCCGACAAGGCCAATCACTGGTGAAGTCGTTACTGCTGTCATCTGGCGTCTCCCGCTGAACCTGTTCCGAGTGACGATCAAGGCGGCCTCTTTCAGCGACATCGATCTGCACTTCCATGAATGTTAGCGCTACCATGTTAGCGCTAACATCATTAATAGATTAGGCTCCAAGCCACGACAAGCGGCAGATGAGAAAACGCGACAAATGTCTAATCAATCAGAATCATCCCGACGCAGCCGCAGGGGGGCCATGCAGCCGACCCTGAATGATGTGGCCCGGGAAGCCGGTGTCTCGTCGATCACCGTCTCGCGCTACTTCAACAGTCCCGACAGCGTGCGCGAGGCGACACGCCTCAAGGTCGAGGCGGCCATCGAGAAGGTCGGGTACGTGCGCAACCTGATTGCCGGCAGCCTGGCCTCGGCCACCAGTCGCGTGATTCCTGTCATCGTGCCCTCGCTGTCCAACGTGGTGTTCATCGACGTGATCAAGGGGCTCCAGGAGGAATTCGAGGCGCACGGTTATCAGCTGCTGCTGGGCAAGACGGATTACGATCTGGCTCGCGAAACCCAGCTGATCCGAACCTTTCTGGGCTGGTCGGCCGCGGGCCTGGTGGTGACGGGACTGCGCCATGACGAGGCGACACGCCAGATACTGGAGAACTGGAATCAGCCGATCGTGGAGATCATGGAGCTGGGGGAAGGGTTGGATCTGAACGTGGGGATGGATCATGTCGCCGCCGGGCGCGCCATGACCGAGCACCTGCTGGCATGCGGGTATCGCACGATCCACTTCGCCGGTGCCGAGCTCGATCGCGACTATCGTGCAGCGATGCGCTACGCCGGGCACCGTGAGGCGCTGGCCGCCGCCGGCATCGAGGAGGCTCCCCTGCTCGACCTGCCCGTGCGTCAGCAGATGACCAGCGGTGCGCAGGCGCTGGAGCGCATCCGCGAGAGCCACCCTGACTGCGACGCCATCCACTTCGCCAACGATGACATGGCCTGTGGCGCGATTCTCGCCGCCGCGCGGCTCGGCGTGAGCATCCCGGACGACATCGCCATCGCCGGCTTCAATGGGCTGCCCATCGGTGAGCACGTCACCCCGCGCCTCACCACCATCGTCTCACCGCGAGAGCAGATAGGCCGTGTGGCCGCACGCAAGTTGCTGGCACGCATCCAAGGCGAGCCCGTGGGTGAGCTGAATCACGACCTGGGATTCACGCTGCGGGTCGGCGACAGTACCTGAACACCCCCTGAGCACACACAAGCTCAGCGCATCACCCACGCCATCATCAGCTGGCCCAGCGCGAGACACACGAAGACACTCAGGCCCGCCAGCGTGGAGGAGAAGCTGGCCAGCGCCACGGACAGCAGTGCCGCGACGCACAGCAGACGCGACGGCAGGCTGATTCGACGACGGGATACGCTTTCTGGAGGCGGAGGACTGACGGGACGCTTGAGGTTGGCGAAGAACTGCGCCAGTCGACGCCTGCGTCTGAACGAGCGCCGTGGTGCATGGACATGCCGGGCCAGACACAGGAAGCCGACGACAGTGACGATCTGGATGACCAGCGATATCGCCAGCTTGATGTCGACCAGCTGGGATTCCGGAAAGCCCGAGAGCCAGGGCAGACGCTGCAGTGTCGGCATGTCGAGCCAGAGATAGCTGCCAAGCGTGACCGTGATCCCCACCAGCACACTGCCCCACCCGGCCCAGTCAGGCGCCCCCGTTCTGAAGAGCACCATCAGAGCCGGGAGTGCCAGCGGCATCTGCAGCAGCACACCGAACATGATCATGATGTCGAACAGGCTCACCAGCTCAATGCGACTCAGGACGATGACGAACAGGACGACGATGACGCCCTGCACGACACCGAACATCCGTCCCAGACTCACCAGTCGCGTTGCCATGCCGGAGGTCTGCTCGAGCAGTGGCATCACGAGTCGCATCATCACGCCGGCATCACGATTGAAGGCCGTGGTGATGGGCGCGATGGTGACCGCCAGCATGGCGGAGATCACCAGTCCCAGTACACCGGACGGCAGGTAATGGATGATGAAATGCACATAGGCCACGTTGGCCGCGTCATTGCCGAGCGCGGGATAACGTGCCGCCAGGTCGATGCCCGCCGACCCCAGCAACCACGGCGGCAGGAACCAGGTCACGGGCCCGATCACGAACAGCACCGACGCCAGGCCTGCCGCCTTGCGCGCTTCGCCGTCATCTGCCGTGGTCAGAAAGCGATAACTGGAAGTGGCATTGTTGATGCTGATGCACTGCTTGACCAGCATGGCCAGTGACCAGATACCCATGATGAGCAGGCTGTTGTGTGAACTGCCAATCCAGAAATCCCGGTTCGACTCAGGGAAGCTCAGCGATCCGTTCCACATCAGCGTGAGGCAGAAGCCACCGATGACAAGCGTGAGAATCGCCAGCTGCATCATCTGGATGAAGTTGTTGGCCGAGACGATCCACACGCCGCCCACCAGGGTAATGGCGATGATGAGGCTGCCGATCAGCACGGCGATGCTCACCACCGGAAAGCCGAAGACCGCGCTCAGGAAAAGCGAGACGCCGTAGAGGCCGATGGAGGCGGTCATCAGCGTAAGGAAGATCTGACTGATGACATACACGAGTTGCGTCGTCTTGCCGTAACGCAGCTCCAGGATGTCGGAATAGGTGCTGACCCTCAGCCGGCGGAAACGCGGCGCGAAATACAGCGCCGCCAGCAGAAAGCCCAGCGCATTGCCCCAGAAGATCACCAGCACGGCAAAGCCATCCTCGTAGGCCTTCTGGGCGGCCCCGGTGAAGGTCCAGGCGGAGAACTGCGTCATGAACGCCGTACTCCCCGCCATCCACCAGGGCACGTTGCCGCTCCCCCGGATGAAGCTGTCCGGGGTCTGGCTGCGACGTCGATAGACCAGGATCGTCAGCACGATCAGGATGATGGAGAAGAACAGTGCGACTCTATCCAGCTGTGTCATGTGGCTCCCTGCCGATCATTCCCGTGCCGACGCTCACGATAGCGCCCTCGAGGTGTGACTCACGCGCGCTCATGCTCACGATCTTGCTCATGGGGCTGGCCTCGAGGGCTCACCCCGTAGTCGGGGCGAACTATCGACAACTGCCACGCACGTCATGTCGCATGTACCGCGTGGCATCTCTGGATCAGTAATAATATTTCAAGCCGACACGTGTCTTGAGCTGACGCGTATCGGAACTGGAACTGGAACTGACATCCGCGAATTCCAGATACGGGAACCATGACCCCATGCGACGCCCCGCACTCAGAATATAATCGTAGTTCTCGCGGGTATTGTTGTAGATGTCCTTGTCTTCGTTGCGATAATAGTTGGCCTCCAGCCAGTATTTATTCTTGCCGTGGTTGTAGGACATGGTGAAGGTGATCTTGTTCTGTTCATAATCATCATTGGAATCTTCACTGTAGTTGGAGTATTCCCGACGATAGCGCAGCGCCGTGGTCAAGGGGATACTGCTGGCCTTGTAGCCGACACGCAGCTGCGGCTTGATCGTGTACTTGCCGTCCCCGAACGCGATGGGCATGCCGGGTTGGATATACCAGTTATCGTCCAGCTTGAACTTGAAGCCCCAATCGATCTCACTGTCACCGCGCTCCAGATTCCCCATCGCGGGTTGTGAGCCATCTTCACGCTTCTCGGACGCAAACTTGGATTCCAGCCCGTAATAGAAGTTGTCGATGGAATCGCTCACCTTGACTCGGGTGGCATGTTGCTTGGCGTGATGCTTGTATTCATGACGAATATCCAGTGTCACGGCCTGGGCGCTGGTAGTGAACACCAGTGCGGCAATCGAAAGGGAGATCTTGTTGTAGTGTTTCATGGCGTACCTCATTGTTTTTATGGGGAGTCAGTCAATTGACTTGCAGGCAACCTGCGTCCTGTCGCGTGCCCGGCATTGGCTAGCGCGTGGGTTGCCTTGTGTTGGCATCGGCGTACTGGATCGATCCAGACGCCAGATGCAGGCCGCAGAATCCCCTGCCGATGGCGCAAAGGCGCATCGACTCTCCTGCTGATGTGGTCATTGGCGTTGACCGAGTCAGGAGGGGGGATTCGGGTTCGGGGTATCAGAGGTTTACGGAGCGAGTGGCGCGCACGAATGGCGAGCCAAGTGAGCGACGAGGCACCAGGTGCCAGCGCCGCTCACCATCACGCCGCGTCAGCGCGTACTGCCATCGCTGACCAGGCGCTCTTCCCTGGAATGTGACGTCTTATCGATGGAGGTCACCAGCAGCAGACCGATCGCCACGATGATGCCGCCACACAGCACGAAGACCATGCGTCCCCAGAAGGGATTGGGTACCAAGAACATCAGCATCACGCCCAGGCCGGCAACCAGGATCAGGTAGCCGAGAATGTTGCGCTGGCGGTTGTCGACGCTGCGATGTTCCTCGTCATCGCTGATGACGGGCGTGTCACGGTTGGTGAAGAAGGTCGCGACTTCCGCTTCGCGCTCGGCGGAAAGGCCGCGATAGAACAGCGTGGTCAGCACGAAGAAGCCTGCCGTGATCACGGTGTGCGCCATGATGCCGACCGCCACCTTCATGTCGCTCCATTCACGCGAGGTCAGGTCCGCGTCGAGACCGAAGGTGTTGACGATGAAGTCCGGCGTCATCAAGAAGCCGACCACATAGGACACCAGGCCACCGACCACCAGCGTCGCCCAGGCCGCCCAGTCAGGCGTCTTGCGGATGAAGAAGCCGAGCAGGCCGGGAATGGTCATCGGCAGACCGATCAGAGCGCCGACATACATCATGGCGTCGAACAGGCTCAGTCCCTTGAGGGAGTTGATGAACAGAGCAAACCCGATGATCGCTAGGCCGAAGACGGTGGAGGACAGGCGCGACATCAGCAGCAGTTCACCTTCAGACGCCTTGGGACGCAGCACGACCTCATAGAAGTTCTTCACGAAGATCCCGGAATTGCGATTCAGGCCGGAGTCCATCGAGGACATGGTCGCGGCGAACATCGCCGCCACCAGCAGCCCCAGCATCCCGGCAGGCATGTAGAGGCTGACGAAGCTCATGTAGGCAAAGTCAGCCGCCTTGGCACCTGCCTCGGGATACATCGCGAACAGATCCACCCCTTCACTGGCCATGAACCAGCTGGGCATGAACCAGATGAACGGCCCCATGGTCATCAGGACACAGGCCAGCAGACCCGCCTTGCGCGCATTCTTCGAATCCTTGGCCGCCAGGTAGCGATAGGAGTTGAGCAGGTTGTTGGTGATGCTGAACTGCTTGATGAAGATGAAAAACCCCCATAGCGCGAACAGCGACAGGTAGTTCATGTCACCCCCGATCAGGAAGTTCACCGGGAAGTCTTCCACGACATGGCTCGGGCCGCCGGCGTGGATCACGGCCACGATGGCACAGGTGATGGTGACGGCCATGATGATGACCATCTGCATGTAATCGGACGCGATGACCGCCCAGGAACCGCCGGTCACCGACATCACCAGCACGACCAGACCGGTCACGATGATGGTGGTTTCCATGTCATAGCCGAACAGGCCGGAGGTCACGATGGCCAGACCATTGAGCCAGATGCCCGCATTGATGATGCTGGTGGGCATGGAGGACCAGGTGAAGACCTGCTCGTTGACGGCCCCGAAGCGCTGCCGGATCGCCTGGATCACGGTGATGACCCGCAGCTGCCGGAAGCGTGGTGCGAAATACAGATAGTTCATCAGATAGCCAAAGGCATTGGCCATGAAGATGATCGCCACGGCAAAGCCATCGTTGTAGGCCTTGCCTGCCGCACCGGTGAAGGTCCAGGCACTGAACTGGGTCATGAAGGAGGTCGCACCGACCATCCACCACAGCATCTTGCCGCCACCGCGGAAGTAATCACTGGTGCTTGAGGTAAAGGTTCTGAACAGCCAGCCTATGGCGATCAGAAAGAGGAAATAGATGCCGATGACGGCAGTATCCAGATCTAGGTTCATGGCAATGCACTCTTGTCTTTATCTGTCTTGTCATTGTTGTTGCGCACCCGGCAGTGCACGTTTCCCCGCCGCCTTTCCCTGACCACGGGGGCCGCTGTCTCATCTGTCGCTGGCAGCGCCTTCCATCTCCGGGAAAGATCCCGGCCGTTGTTTGGATCGGTCCAATTCACATCCTGAATCGACTCCCGGATGACGCCATCCAGACCTCGGACGCCGACGGCGGGTCAGGCGTTGTGTGACACCCGCGCCTTGTCTGGGAGATCAATGAGCGTGACATCCTGCTCGATTCGCAGGGGGCGCTCCCCGGCCTCGAGCGTCAGGCTTTCCCCTTGTCGGGCTGGCTCGGCCAGCACCACCAGCAGTCGACCGGTGGCGAAGGTCAACTCGAGAATCGTCAGGCCATCCGCACTCGGCAGCACCCGGAAATGGATCACCTGCGGACGCGCCCCACCACACTGCTCCAGAGCTTCATCGAAATGCCCGTGACTCTCGAACAGGGAATAGAAGGTCTGCGAGGTGGCGGTCAGGCGCGTCATCACCTTGGCGTCAGGCCGCAGGTTGTGATCAGGGTCATTGGCACCGACACGCAGCTGGAAGGCTTCAGCAGGCGCCTGGGTGATCTGATGCCAGCTATGGAAACTGTCACCCTCAAGCCAGGTCATGCTGTGTCCGGTGGCGGGTCGGCACTGCCCCTGCTTCCAGAGGTGCTGATAGCCGTGGCGATCCCCCATCACTTCCAGGGCATCCAGCGCGGTGAATTCACTTCCCCACCAGCGCACGACATGGCCACCATGATGGAAGGTGTAGTCATAGACGTGCGGCTGCTCCGAGGTCAGCGTGAAGACATCCAGCAGAATCGGCGTCTCGGTATGGCGGCTTTCCACCAGCAGCACCTCACGCTGCATGGCCACGCCGTCATGCGCGTTGTCACATCGGGCACGCGCACCCGCCGCGCAACCAGTCAGCAGTGAGATCTCGCCATGTCGCTCGTCCGCCAGCGCGTGGTTCGCCGCGTGCTGCGACTGCATGTCCACCACGACCAGGTTGTGGGCGACACTCTGCTTGGCATAGCCCTCGTTTTCCTTGAGGTAGCGCCCACCGAACTTGGTCTCCACATTGACCCAGCGTGCGAAGCCATATTCCTTGAGCACTTCCTTGCCGCGCGAGAAGAAGCTCAGCCCCAGCTCATCGAAGTGGCCATGCCCCATGCCGTGCTGACCGGCCGTCAGCACGACATGCTGTGCCGCAAGCCCCTGCCCACGCTTGAGGTGTGCATGCCCGCCAGACTGGCCGTCCGGGCCATCGCGGAAGAGCTGGGTGGTCGCTTCCACCTGCGTGTCGACACCCTGCACCGCGTTCAGCAGCGCCAGTCCATTGGCATGGATCCAGCAGCCCTGCTGCTGACGCGCCAGGGCCAGCAGCTCCCGGGGTGCCTCATAGCGTGCCGCCAGCAGCGACATGGCGCAGCGCGCGCCCTCATCATCGAGATCCATGCTGCGCGAGGCGTCATTGAGCGCCGGAAAGCGTCCGTCCGGATAGGCCGTGGACAGCAGCACGTGCAGCGATTTCTCGATGCGTCCGTCGGCATGTGTCAGCACCCTGCGTTCAGGGTGGTGACGCTCGATCGCCTCCGCGAACAGACACAGCGGATGGATGGCGAAGCGGTGGTAATAGGGGCCCTCGACGTAATAGCCCTGCGGGGAGAACAGCAGCGCGATCTGGGCGAGAAAGCCACCGGTCTCGCCGCTGCCATCCAGGCCATCGATGGAGATCGCCAGATGCTCAGGACTCTCGATCACCATCGCGCAGATCCCGACTGCCGCCACGGCCCACAGGCCGTGATTGTGAATGCGGTCGAAATCGTGGCGGTAGGTCTCGGTGAACATCTCGAGCATCGGCTGGAAAAGCCCATCCAGCAGCGACTGATACCGCGCATCGCTCAGGGACGGCTTGAGCAACGCCAGCCCCAGCGAGGCATGCAGCAGCCAGATATGCTCGTTGAGAATCTGATGGAACAGCCTGCCGGGCGGATTGGTATTGCGCGCGACCTGATACGGCATGTCGCGGTAGCAGGCCGCGTAGCCCGCCAGCAGCTCCTCGGCGTGCGCCAGGGCCTGCGCGTTGTCACTGAGTCGTCCCCACAGAGCCGCCCCCTCGATCACGCGGGCATTCTCCTTGTGGGTATTGTGCTCGAAGCTACCCGCCTCGCCCTGCCCCGGAATCACGATACCGCGCGCCATGCTGGCCGCCACTCTGGCCTCCAGCGCGGCGAGGCTGCGCCCCATCGCATTGTCCTGTCCCTGCTGCCTGCGAATCTCGTCAAGCTCTTCACGGGTCCAGAGCAGGTAATCACCTTGTGCCGACATAGATAGAATTCTCACTGAATGAAGCGTTCACTGATCCTGCCTGTTGCCCGGGTCCTGCCTCGCAGCGACCGACACTGATGGCCTCACGAGGCAGGTGGCGGTGCATCACAGCAAGGCGCACCCGCCTTGCCATTCGAGACGCTCGCCTGCCACGCTCACCGCATGCTGCTGGCCGGGCGTCAGCGCGACGGCGAGACGGTGTCGAGTGCCATCGCGCAGCTCAAGCGCCAGCACACAGGCCTCGTCACTCTCCTGAAGCAGCTGAAGCTTGAGGACACGGGGACGCGCCTCACTGGCGATCTCGCGCGCTTCCTCAAAGACACCGTGTGTCTCGATGACACAGGCCACCGTCTGCGAAGAGGCCTGAGAGCGCAGCAACAGGTAGGGCTCATCGCGCAGATTGCGCTCGGGATCATTCGCCCCGATGACGCCCTGGACCAGCGTGGCAGGCGCGGTGCACACCATGCGCGCGGTGACGAAGTGGTTCTCCTGCAACCAGGTGACCGCCTGCGAGACGCCCGCCGCCTGCTCCGCGCCGGACGCCATCTTCCACAGATGCTGGTAACCATTGGCTGCACCCAATGCCGTGGGTGAGGCCTGCTGCTCGAGCGCCGGCTCTGCCATCATCAGTTGCCCCTGATAATGCAAGGGGTAGTCATAGCGATGCGTGCCATCACTGCGTGCCTGCATCAGGTCCACGACCAGCGGCTCGGCCATCTCCGGCAGCGAGACCAGCAGCAGGCTGCGGGTGAGCACCACGCCCGGCACGTAATCCCGAAGCCGCGCCCGAACCATCTGCAGACGCGGGTCAGTCGTGTCAAAGGCGCCGAGTTCCCCGTGATGTTCACAGGCACGCGCGGTGTCCAGTCCATGGTGCGAGGTTTCATCCACGACCAGGGTGTTGTGCGCCACGCTCTGCTTCGCGTAGGAACGGTTCTCCGGGGTGTAGCGGCCACCGAATTTCGGTTCGATATTGACCCAGCGACTGAAGCCATAGTCGGTCAGGACTTCGTGCTGGCCGTTGTGATAACCGAAGTGCAGGCCATCGAAGTGACCATGATCGAGCGCCGAGTGCAGCGTGGGGTCACTGCCATGCTGTCCGAAGGCCAGATACACCATGGTTTCCGCACCGCTCGCCGAAGGCGCACGCAGGATGGCCAGACCGCCCGCATTGCCCTCGCGTCCATCGGAAATGAATTGACTGGCGCGTGCGCCGGGGGCCCGTGATGCCGTCTCGGCGAATTCCGCCAGCGACTGACTGCCACCACACAGCGGCAGGCGTTCGACCTTGTCGCGCACCAGCCCGGCCACCGCCGGATTGAGCCGCGTATCCTGATAGCGCTTGAGCAGCGTGGCAGCGCCCAGCATCGCGCCCTCATCGATCAGTCCCATGGTTCTTGAGCTGTCATTGAGCGCCAGGAAACGGCCATCGGGGAACGCGACCTCCTGCAGACACAGAATCGCCTTGCGAATGATCTGATCGCGATGATCATGGATGTCCGGCCGCACGCCACTGTTCACCAATGCCTCGGCGAAGAGCACCATCGGTCTGAGGGCGAAGCGATGGTAATAGGGGCCTTCCAGGTAATAGCCGTCCGGCGAGAACAGCTGGTCCAACTGGGCGAGAAAGCCACCGCTGACGCCATCGCGGGCATTGCCGAGCAATGACTGCTCCACCAGCGCCTCGTCTCCCAGTACCAGCCCGGCAATCCCCGCCGCCGCCACGGACCAGATGCCATGGTTGTGCACCACATCGAAGTCATGGGCGTTCTGCACCACCAGCAGGTCGATCATCGGACGCAACAGATGCGCTTCGATCTGCTCACGCTCAGCCTCAGGCAATTCGGAGCGGATATTGCCGTAGGCATCCGCGGCGTACAGCAGCCACATCCCCTCGTTCAGACACTGGTGAAACAGCTTGCCAGGCGGATTGCTGTCCCTGGAGACATGGGCGGGCAGCGCTTCATAGATCTCGGCATATCCCAGCAACAGGCCACGCACGAATTCGAGATAGCGCTCATCATGTGTCACCAGCCACAGCTGAGAGGCCAGATTGACGTGCTGATAGTTGAGTTTGTGGCGTGCATGCTCTTCTCCGCCCGCCTCACCCTGCCCGGGAATGCACAGGGGTGCCGAGAGGACCGATGCCAGGCTCTTCTCGGCATGTGCCAGCCGGCGTGCCAGCAGTCCGCTCCTGTCCTGCGATTCATGGGCCTGGCGCAGCGCCGTCAGTACTGCGCGATCCAATAGCAATGTCTGTTCCATGGCGTGGCCACTCGTGATGATGGTTGGCGTGTCGTCTTGATGCCCGACAGCTCGTCGGGCGTCCCTGGTTGGCTCAGTCTCGCCCGGCCCCGCGACACCAGGGGGCGCTGGGGTTGCCTGAGCACGGATTGACGAACTCACGGACACATCTGCCCACCATTGACGTCGATCACCTGCCCGGTGACATAGCCACTGGCCGCATGCGAGGCGAGATAGAGGTAGGTCGGCGCCATTTCCTGGCACTCGCCGAAGCGCCCCATGGCGATGCTGCCGGCGATGGTCTGCTTGAGCGCATCGCTCTTGTCGGCATGGAAGGCCGTATCGATGGTGCCCGGCGCCACGGTATTGAAGCGGATACTGTCCTTGGTGAATTCCTTGACCCAGTTGCGATGCAGGTTGTGCACCATCGCCTTGCTGCCACCGTAGAGGCACGCGCCCAGGCCACCGCCTTCACGCCCCGCGATCGACCCGGTCGTGATCACGCTGCTGCTCTGTCCGGACTGGCGGGCCGAGGCGCGCAGCGGCTCAATCGCGAAGCGCGTCACCATCACCACCGAGCGAATGTTGAGGTCGATGACATTGTCGAAGAAGTCATCGTCAATGCCCTCGAGCCCCTGGCGCCCGCCAAGACCGCCGGCATTGTTGACCAGCACGTCCAGTCCGCCCATGGCCTCGACGGCCTGCTTCACCAGCGCCTCGCACTGAGCCGTCTCGCGCACGTCCGCCTGTAGATAGAACAAGCGTCCCGGCGCGGAAAGCTCGCTCAGCAGCGATTCCGCCTGAGACGGGCTCCGGCTGCCGTGCAGCACGACCTTGGCACCTGCCGCCAGGAAGGCTCGCGCCACCTCAAGCCCGATGCCTGCAGTGGAACCGGTCACCAATACACGTCTGTCCTTGAGATCTTCAAACATCACGACACTCCTGAAATTGTGGAATGAAATTGGGGGAATGGTGGGCGTCAGTGGCCCCGGCACAACGGCCATCACCCATAAATCAATGAAATCTTATTTAGACAAACCGCATCATTAAGGACGCCAGAGTGCCAACCCGGGCCAGAGCCCGAGAGCGGCGTAACGTCACGGTGTCAGCATGTCATCGCGGCGCGGCGAGAAGAGATCGATCACCACACTCTCAGACTCCAGCGCCACGGCGCCATGCAGGGTGTGATGCGGTGCGACGAAGGCATCGCCCGGCCCGAGCCGGCGCTTCTCGCCGTCAAGCTCGACCTCGAATGCGCCCTGCACGACGTAGCCGATCTGGTCATGAATCTCATGCTGATGGGGCGTGCCGACGGCACCGAGGTCGAACTTGACGCATACGGCCATCAGGTCCGGGGTGTGGGCGACGATCTTGCGCTGGATGCCCGGCTCGACATCCTGCCAATCCTGTTCGTCGTTCATGAAGAAACTGCCTGCGTTCATCGCTGTCGCTCCCTGCTGAGTACCGGGTACTGAATCCTGAGCACCATGTCCCATCCTTGAGACGCTCCCCCGCACTCGCAGCGCGAGCAGATTCGCGAGGGACACCGTCGATTGAGACATCAATCTGAAATGGCGTTTTGAAAACGTAGCAGGGGGTTTTTATTTTTGAAACAGCATTTCATTCCATCTTAGACTTTTAGACCGCTCCAATGCCTGGACGATGATCTGCCGCTCAGCGCATCCATCGATGCCACCACCGGCCGCAAGCGTTGTGGTAGCGCGGCTGAGGGTGTAAAAGCGAAGGTGGGTGTTCTAAAATCAAGTTTCATTAATTTCAGAATAAGGGATCTCATGTCTTCAGAAACCAAGGCTGCTGAAGCCAAGGTCGACAACGTCACCGCGGTGATGAAGGTGATGGCAGTGCTGGAGGGGCTGGATATCGACCATGAGTCCAGCCTCGCCGAACTCTCGCAGCGTGCCATGATGTCGAAAAGCACTGCTTATCGGTTTCTTCAGACACTCAAGAACCTCGGATATGTCGCCCAGGACAGCGAAAGCGAGAAATACCGCCTGACCATGAAAGCCTTCGTGCTGGGCAGTTCAGCCTTGGGCAACATGGACCTGATCAAGATGGCGGACCCCGACATGGCCGCCCTGTCGCAATTGACCCGTGAAGCGGTTCACCTGGGCACTCTGGATGCCAGCACCGGGGAGATCGTCTATGTGCACAAGTACAACTCGCACTTCAATCTGTGCATGAATACCCGCATCGGTGACCGTTGCCCCGCGCACACCACTGCCATGGGCAAGGCGCTGATGTCACGCATGACCGAAGCCCAGCTTGAGCACCTGCTGACACTGCAACCACTGGAACCGCGTACCGAGCGCACGCTGACCTCGCGTCAGGCGCTGGATGAGCAGCTCGCACAGGCGCGTCAGTCGGGTCTGGCAGAAGATCTCGAGGAAATGGACGCCGGAGTGTGCTGTTTCGCGACACCGATTCTTGATCACACCGGCAAGGCCATTGCCGCCTTGAGCATGTCCATCCCCACCATTCGCTATCACCAGGACATCACCCTGGCCTACAAGGCCAACCTGTGCGAATCCGGGCGCAATATTTCCCGCCAACTTGGCTGGAAGGAAACGGATTGAGACACGCATCACCCCTGAACGACGTCAGGTAGCGCTTCGCTATCCGACACGCAGCGTGCAAGTCATTGCTCGCCAGTCGCCTGACATCCATGGATGGATGTCATAGCGTGAAAGAATCTCCGCTGTCACACCGTTGTCCGCATGCCAGCACTTCATGCCAGCAATTGCGTCGACACGCCGTGCCACACCTTCTTCATTATCTTCAGGCAACTACTCACTCTCTTCTTGCGTGAGGCGGTCAAGTCTTGTCTTCATTCAGCGTCCACCATGGCGAAATCGCCATGCATGACCAATGGATGACATGGAAATTCAAGAAAACGCATTGATATGATTTTTTCCTTATCAATCATTGAGATGCCAACAGCGATACCTTTCCTCTCTCATGGCTGAAAGCACGACTCCACCTCTCAGATCACCACATAACCCTCTGTAAAATATTGGAAATCCAGTTTTCAAAACGCTATTTCATTTTCATCAATAATCGTCTTGACAGTCATGATCAACTGGCTCTAGCCTTCGACTGCCATCTTGGCACTCACCCCATAAGCATAAAAAAGGCTTGAGACCATGCGTAATACTCGGGTACGCCACCCCTTGGTGACAGCATTTCTCCTCGCTGCCAGTGCAGGTATCATTTCATCGCCAAGTGCTGCCAATGACACTCCCCCCGGAGAGACATTCGATCTCGGCACCTGGAAACTGACACTGCCGATGGACGCCGACGGCAATGGCAAGGTGGATGAAATCAAGGTGTCAGACCTTCAGAGCTATCGTCACTCTGACTACTTCTATCTCGACGATGATTCCCATATGGTCTTCGTGACGCCCAACAGTGCCTTCACGACGCCAAATTCAAGCAATGCCCGCACGGAACTGCGTCAGATGCTACGCGGTACCGACACCAGCATCGGCACCCATGATCCGAAGAACAACTTCGCACTCGCCTCGCATGAAAAGGCCGATGAATTCGCTCAGATAGGCGGCTACCTTGAGGCCACGTTGCGCGTGGAACATGTCGCGGAGCGTTCGAAGAAACCAGACAGGAAGTCAGCCTATTCGGTGGTAATCGGCCAAATACATGCTGGCAAGGACCAGGCATTGATGGAGGCGAATGAAGGCTTTGGACATGGCAACGAGCCACTCAAGATCTTCTACAAGAAGCTGCCGGATCAGGACACTGGCTCGGTGTTCTGGAACTACGAGAAGAATCTCGCCAAGGAAGATCCCAAACGCACGGATGTCAGCTATGCGGTATGGGGCAACGACTGGAGCAGCAATGCTGATCCCGGCAAGGAAGGCATTTCGCTGGGCGAGACCTTCAGCTACAAGGTCGAGGTCAAGGGCGACATCATGCATTTGACCTTCAATTCGGACGGCCATCCGACACGCAATTTCGAGATCAATCTTGCCGACAATGTCGATGCCAACGGCAAGGTGGATGCAGATGACCTTCCGGCGGGCTACGCCGGTGACTGGATGTACTTCAAGGCGGGCTCCTACAACCAGTGCAACACCAAGGCCAGTTCCAATGCCTGTGAAGGTACGGGCGTATGGGAAACCGACAAGGCCAACGGCGACTACGCCAAGGTGGTCTTCTCTGAGCTGAAAAGTGGCAAGATTCAGTGATGAAAGATTGAACTGATCAGACGCTGAAGCGCTGAGACGCCCAAGGGATGAGACCCGCGTGAGTCATGAGTCTCGGGCAAGGGATTGCCACTCATACTCTTGAGCCAAGGCCATGTCTCTTCAGCCAGGGCCATGTCTCTTCAGCCAGGGGCATGTCGACCTCTTCCCCCCGGATTGTCAGAAGCCCTACCTCTGGCAATCCAGGGGGAGTTGCGTTGCCGATGACCAGGGCACTCGAGACTGTCCATTTCCCTTGGCTTGTCTCTCCTTCCTGTCGCTCTCTTCTCACTCCACCTTTCTTCTCTCTCCTCTCGCTCCCTCTCGCTCCCTCCCTCTCTCCTCTCACTCCCTCTCACTCCCTCTCACTTCCTCTCTCATCTCTTCTCGCTCTCATCTCTCTCCTCTCTCATCCCTACACTCTTCCTTCATCTCGACCCTCTCCTCCTCGACGCAATGAGCGTATCGCTACCCTTGGCCTGCCTGTCGGAGAAAGACGTCGAGAAGCCTGCAAGAGATGTCAGTGATCACCCTCAATCTGCTGCGAGCGGCAGGTTGACGTAAAACGCAAAGTATCCAGCGCATTCTGATCATCTCGCTGCCCCCAACTTCACGACACTGTGTTCAACAAAGGCGCAGAGGCGATGCGACCGGGGCGTGCAGATTGACGTCTGGTGACATGGCCGCTGCGACTTACCGCAGACAAGTGTCCTGACACGTGAGGCTCGACGATGAATCGCAAGACTATCCTGACATGCGCCATCACTGGCGCGGGTGATACCGCCAGCAAGAACCCGAATGTCCCGGTGACACCGAAGCAGATCGCCGATGACTGCATCGCGGCGGCCAAGGCCGGCGCCAGCGTGGCCCACATTCACGTGCGTGATCCGGAGACCGGCGGCATCAGCCACTCCACCGAGCACTTCCGTGAAGTCATGGACCGTGTGCGTTCCGCCGACACCGACATCGTCATGAACATCACCGCCGGTGGCGGCGGCGACTGGATTCCGGACGTCAACGACCCGACTCGTGGTGGCCCGGGCACCGACATCCAGACCCCGGCCGAGCGTCACGCGCCGATCCAGGAACTGCTGCCGGAACTGTGCACCCTGGACTGCGGCAGCCTGAACTTCGGCGACATGGTCTACATCAACACCGCTGACTGGCTGCGTGAGCACGCTCGTCTGGTGCAGGCCGCTGGCGTCAAGCCGGAGCTCGAGTGCTTCGACCTGGGCCACGTCTGGTTCGCTCGCCAGCTGCAGCAGGAAGGCCTGCTCGACGACGACCTGCTGTTCCAGCTGTGCCTGGGCATTCCGTGGGGCGCGGAAGCCGACACCGAAACCATGCTGACCATGAAGAACAAGCTGCCGACCAACTCCAACTGGGCAGCCTTCGGTATCGGCCGCATGCAGATGCCGATGGTCGCACAGGCCGTGCTGCTGGGCGGTCACGCTCGCGTCGGTCTCGAAGACAACCTCTATCTGTCCAAGGGCGTGATGGCGACCAATGCACAGCTGGTCGAGAAGTCCTCTGGCATCATCGAGAACCTGGGCTCCAGCGTGATGACCCCGGCCGAGACTCGCGCCTTCCTCAAGCTGCGTGATCCGTCCACCGGCAAGACCGCCGGCGACGTGGCAGCCCTCGAAACCGCAGGAGGTGTCGCATGAGCCAGTTATCTGTCGTAGGAACCGGTGTCATCGGCAATGGCTGGATCTCCCGTGCATTGGCCAATGGCTGGGATGTGGTCGCCTTTGATCCGGCCCCGGATGCCGAAGCCCGCACTCGCGCCTTCGTCGAGAATGCCTGGCACGCACTGGAGAAGGATGGCCTGGCGGAAGGCGCTTCCGTCGAGCGCCTTCGCTTCGCCGCGACCCTCGAGGAAGCTGTCGTCGGTGCTGATCTGATCCAGGAAAACGTGCCGGAGCGTCTGCCGCTCAAGCAGGAAATCCTCAGCGCCATCGATGCCGCGGCCGAAGAGCACGTGGTGATCGGCTCTTCCACCTCCGGCTTCAAGCCGACCGATCTGCAGCAGGATTGCAAGAAGGCGCCGGGCCGCGTCATCGTCGCCCACCCCTTCAACCCGGTCTATCTGCTGCCGCTGGTCGAGCTGGTGGGTGGCGAGCACACCTCCCCGGCGCTGCTGGAAGGCGCACGCGAAGACTATCAAGCACTGGCCATGCGTCCGCTGATCGTGCGTCGCGAGATCGAAGGTCACATCGCGGATCGTCTGATGGAAGCGCTGTGGCGTGAAGCCCTGCACCTGGTCAACGATGGCGTCGCCACCACCGAAGAGATCGACGCGGCCGTCGTCTATGGCTGTGGTCTGCGCTGGTCGCTGATGGGCACCTTCCTGACCTTCCACCTCGCCGGCGGCGAGCCGGGCATGCGTCACATGCTCGAACAGTTCGGCCCGGCCCTGAAACTGCCGTGGACCAAGCTCGAAGCGCCGGAGCTGACCGACGAGCTGATCGACAAGGTCGTGGAAGGCTGCGAATACCAGGCAGCGGGTCGCCCGGTTGCCGAGCTGGATCGTCGTCGCGATGACTTCCTGGTCGAGCTGCTGACGCTGACGCGCAAGTACTGGCCGGAAGCCGAAGGTCTCGAGGGGCGTATCTGATGGACCTGCTCGAGATCACGGTGCCGCATGAATGGGTCGACTACAACGGCCACATGAATGATGCCGAATACGCGCGCGCCTTCTCGATGGCAGTCGAGGCGCTGATGGAGCACGTGGGCCTGGATGCCGAGGGTCGTCGCGAACACGACCTGACCATCTACACCCTGGAGACGCACCTGTGCTACCTAGCGGAGGCGCACGAAGGCCAGACACTCAAGGTCAAGGTCCTGCTGCTGGATCACGACCCCAAGCGTCAGCACGTGCTGTTCACTCTGACCGATGCCGACGGCGGCGAGATTGCCACCAGCGAGCAGATGTTGATGGCGATGAGCATCAGTGGCGGTCGTCCGACTCCCTGCCCGGAAGCGGTGGCGGAGCGCATTGCCGCCCTGCCCCAGTCGGCAGGCGACGATGACTGGCCCAAGGCGGCCGGCCGGCGTATCGGTATCCGTCGCAAGACGGCCTGATACACGCACCGGCAGCGTCAAGAGGTAGCCCGTCCTTTCGAAGGATAGACCGACACCCCGTCAGTTTCTGGCGGGGTGTTATCGTATGCATGACATTTTTCCTTTCGGGCCAGAGACCATGACACACGAGACATCTTCACCGCTGCGTTGCCAGGCGTTCATCGAGGCCTTCGCCGACGGCATGGCCGAATTGGCAGGCCTGTCAGTCGCCGAGAGCCGGCCTCAGTGCGAAGCCCTCTACGCGCGCCTGGCCGCACCACTCGCAGACGGCGTCACGCCAAGCGACGAGACACTGCATTCCGATGATGGCCACGTCATTGCCCTGCGACGTTTCCGCCCGACGCGTGAGGCGCCACGCAAGGACGGCTGTGTCGTCTATCTGCACGGCGGCAGCTGGCAGGTCGGCTCGCTGGATAGCCATCAGGGCGTGGCCTCAAGCCTGGCGTCACGGCTCAATCGTGAGGTCATCAGCGTGGATTACCGGCTGTTGCCGGAAGCGTCCTATCAACAAGCGCTGATGGATTGTGAGGTTGCCGTGCGTGAACTGACCCCTGTCGCAGTCGTCGGCGACAGTGCTGGCGGTCGCCTGGTCATGGATGTCTCACGGCTGCATCACGAGACACACTCCCCCTATCTGCTGGGCCTCATCTACCCGCCGATGGACCCGGTACTTAGCCTCGACAATGAAGACCTCGCCACACTGGGGCCAACGGCGCCATTGCTGAGCCGTAAAGAAATCGTCGCCATGTGGCAGCTGGTGGCCGAGGGTGACCCCTCGCACAGTTACGCCATGACGCCACCCCATTCACGGCAGGCACCGGCGCAGGTCATCGAAGTGCTCTCGGTCGAACATGACCCTCTCACGCCGCCGCTGGAGGCGGCCGTCGCCACCTGGAAGGCCCAGGGGGCGGAAGTCGGCTATCACTGCGCGACGGGGATGGTCCACGCCGCCCTGCACGCCCATCATGAATTGCCTGAGATGGGCATCGCCTGGCGTGATTTCTGTGACGCCTTGACGCGCCGTCTTGACGAGGCATGATGCCGCCCCGGGCGGTCGTGCCATGAAAAGAGGCCCGTACCGATGGCATCGGTACGGGCCTCTTTTCGTCGTGATCCACCTCAAGCACTGGCCGGCCCGAGGTGCACCCTCATCTGCCGTGTCTGGACGAGACATTCTCATGGCTACGGTGGATCACGCCTCAGCACATCACGCTGCCTCACAGCGCACGTCATCGCGTCGAAGAACACGCAGTTCGACATCCACCGGGCAGTGTGAGACCCGCGGCTGCCAGCGGGCCTGTAGTCGCTCACGCAGGTCCGCGTCGCCGTAGATCACGACCACGACCATCAGACGAAAATCATCCTCCAGCGCCCGCTGTGCGATGAGAGCTTCATAGAGGATGCTGTCGAGAATACGCTCGGCCCTGGCGTGATGCTTGAGCACTCTGACATCCACGAAGGTAGTCGTGGAGGCCTTGTCGGCAAACACCGCATCGAAGCAAGCCCGCGTATCCCCTACCTGGACATCATGACGTACCTCGCCGGACGGCTCTGCCCCGGACTCGCGGACGATCTGTCCTACCAGTGCGGTCTTCAATGCGCGCAGCTCATGGCGATGCTCTCGCGTCATCTTCTCCCGCGACATCTCATGCGATGTCACCGCCCCACCGGCGGGTGACGCCATTGGCGTATCGTCACTGTCGTCGTGGAGCAGTTGCGCCACGTCGGCATCATCCACAGGTGGCTGGGCAGACGACGCCTTGGCTGGCGGCATCTCGATGCCAGGCTCTCCGCCCAGTGAGTCCTGTACCTCGGCCGTCAGGCGCTCCTCCTGTTCGGCGGGCGACAGGGTGCGCATGAAGGAGCGGTCCTTGTGGTAATCGCCGGGGGCATAGAGCTTGCCATGATGCCTGGTCACCAGACGATAGAACACGCCCAGCACCAATAGCGGAAAGATGACGATGAAGGCGATCAGCGGCCAACGCTCGACCTCTGTCAGCTTGTCTGCGGATGAATTCAGCAACAGGCTCGCGAAGCCGTAGATCAACGAGATGAACAGCGCGATGATGCCGAGCGGATTGCGCGCCAGTTCCTTGGCATTCTTCATGAACTGCATAAGTGCTCCATTCCTTGAGATCTCCCTGCCCCTCCCTCAGGGATGGGGGAGGAACGGGCACAATGCAATGTCATGGCGCTCACGCCTTTCGCGTGTCTTCTCAGCCGTCGAGGGTCATGCGGCACAGCAGGGTGTTGTCCTGCTTGAGGCTTTTCCCCCACACGAACCTGGCACTGTCATCCCAGTCGATATCGTCGTAGCCGTCCTTCGGGCTGACATCGCTGTACTGATGCTCGATGGCAGCCGGCCAGGCGCTGTCATCGAAGTCCGGGGCCGTCCAGTCACCGTCCACCGTGGTTTCCTCGAAGTCACAGGCGCCCTCGCCTGCCTGTGGGTCGCTCTCATCGGCACAGGAAGCCTCGACAGGCGCGTGTTGCACCACCAGGCAATGCATGTCGCGGTTGGTGACCCCGATGACCTCGCCTGTTCTGGCATCACGGAACTGGGCAATCATGCCGCCATCGCCCATCTGCTGGCGGTCCGTGCCGATGTACTCAAGGCCTGTGTCATTTTCCTTGAAGTCCTTGGCCTTGATGGCGATCGTCACCGGGAATTGCGTCTCGATGATGGCGGTTTCTGAATTGAAGGAACGCTCCGTGGTGATCGGCACGCTGTCTTGCATCGCCTTCTCGCCATTGACGTACATCTCGAACCAGTTATCGACCCAGACCTCGGCCTTGAGTCTGGTGCCACTCTGGGGGCCGGCCTTGGGCTTTGCTGCATGCTCATCCTTGGCATGTGAATCGGCAAAGGCAGGTGCGGCAGCCAGAATGAGGGCGGCGGTCAGCAATGTGCGCATGGAAAAATTCCTTTCGTGGTGAATGGCGATCGCGCTTCCTGGCTTGCAGGGGGGTGTCTTGCGTCCATCATCTGCTCAGTTACGGAAAGTGATGGAGGAGGAATCCAGCACCTTGCCCTGCAGTGCCTCGGTCATCGTGTCCCAGTTCACGCTCATGTCGTCATGATCCGGCAACGCCTCCAGCGGTGCCTTCAAGGCATACAGCGTGATCGTGTAGTCGTGATATGAGCCCTCAGGACCGGGAGGTGAACAAGGTGGCGTATACCCGATACGTTTCTTGTCCTTGTCGGCGCCCTCATCCCCCAGCGACGCCGGGTTGCCGCGCGGCAAGGCGTGGGTGTCTGCCGGAAGATTCCACAGCAGCCAATACTGGCTGGGAGCATCACGACCTTCGACGGTGCCTTTGGGATAGTGATGCATGATGAGGGCGAGGCTCTGTGTGCCGTCAGGCACATCACCCCATGTCAGCGGCGGCGTGACGCCATCGCCGCCGTCACGAGTGCATTTCAGGTCATCCGGCAACCAGCCATCATCATTGAAGGCAGGGCTGGTGAGCGTGAAGTCGCCTTGTGCCAGCGCCGGTGTGGCCAGGGCCATCGCACCAAGCCCGACGACCAAGCCACGTGCTAGACGCGTCTGCCATGCACTTGAGAACTTGCCCGCCAGATTGCTCGATAACTTGCTCGACCATGCCCGAATCATCGGCAGTACTCCCCGGTCTTGACGTCGCCACCATCCGTCACGGTACGCGTCTCGAAGTCATAGCAATTGGGCGTATCGGTGGGCGTATAGCGAATGTAATAGGCTTCACCGTGATAGGTGTAATCCATGCTGCGCTTGCCGTCTGCCTGCTGGGTAAAGACCAGGTCTTCCACGCCCCCTTGCGGCGGAGTGCCGGCAGGCCGCCCACGACTGTCGGCCTGCGTATCGCCACTCGCGGCCTTCAGCGGCGGAACACGCGGCAGGTCTTTCGCCTCTGGCACCTCGCCCATCAGACACTGAATGATGTAGGGCGCCTGTTCGGAGGTGTGATAGCGATACCCGAAGGTGTCATCAGGCTGTCCGTTGCAGACATCCAGCACATCCATCGCGATATGGGAGCCATCCGGGTTGTCATCGCCATAGATGGGGTAACCATCGAAAGCCCAGCCAATGATGGGGTTGTCATCGGCATTCTTCATCTTGTCGATCATGCAGACGGGTTTGACGTGATAGTGGTAATCATCGCCGCGGCCGGCGTGCCCGCCACAGGCATCCAGCTGTTTGGTGGCCAGGGTGTCATTCTTGGCCTGATAACTTGAGAGGTCATCCTGAGACATCTCTCCGCCGCCGGTGTAGTCATAGATGGGCACACCATTGACCGCCACCCCCAGCGCCGCGTCTCGCGTCTGGGGGGTATCTCCCAGCGTGGGTTCGAGCATGACGGGCGAGGTGTAGTGATTGGCGGGCACCGGCACCTGCTCATTGGTGCCCACGATACCGGTCATCATCTCGTGATCCGGGTAGGTATCCGAGGTGATCAGCGCCTTGCCGTCCTGGCAGGTGACAGACACCGAGTCGGCGAAGCCGGCATCTTGCACGGAAGCCTTCACGGCGGCGCAATGCGCCTCGGCGGCGGACCTGCCCGTACGCTGTGCCGCTGCCTCCGACGTGGACTTCTCTGAGCCGGACTGAGCCTTCGCGAGCGAGGGTTGATCATTCGCGACTGACTGCGCGACATGGAAGAACACTGGCACCATGAGAACGGATGCCACCGTCAGTGCCACGACGGGCTTCACGATACGGGGTCGTCCCCGAGACGTCAGGGAATGTGGGCGCATGGGCTTTCCTGTGTGTCGGACGATGAATTCATGAGGCATTCGCGCATGGCCGGGTGGCCTGAGGTGTCAGCCAGTCAGACGCGGACGCAGGAAGGCCGACAGGGTCTCCGGGTTCTTCTCGTCATGCCGGGGCGGCTACCACTGCATCACGATGAAGGTCAGTGACATGGCACCGATCGCGACCATCCAGGCGCCCAGCACTCGCTGCGCGATCACGAAGGCCGCACGAGGCAGAAGGCGACCTATCAACGCGAATATCGCCCAGCAAAGCAGGACACCCCACATCACCGTCATCATGACACCGAGAAGGATGGCAAAGGGTGTCGAGGCCACCTCATGGCCCAGAAACAGCAGCGCCACCACCAGCCCGGCCAGCAGCGCCGGCACCCGCTGGAAGATGCCCTGACCGAAGGCATGGCGCAGCGGTACGTGAATCGCGACGAGCAACGACACCAGCATGGCCAGTCCCATCACGGCCATTACCAGCCTCTGTGGCGCAAAGAGTGACAGGGTGATCCCGAGCAGCAGGCCATTGATGAGCCGCAGCAGAATTCGCCCGCCCGCCTTCCAGGTGAGCGTGTCCTGACTGGCGACTCCGACAAGACCCGCCGTGACGATGAGATACAGGATCACCGGGCTGCCACAGACGGCGCGGACGCCGATCATCCACTGTTCCGGCCACATCATGACAATGCCTCGACCAGGAAGTAGACACCCAGCAGTGCCGTCAGAATCCCCAATCCGCGCAGCAGCATACCCTGACGGAAGCGCTCCGCCATGATGCCAACGCCGATACCCGCGGCATGCAGACTGCCGGTGGCCACCATGAAGCCCATCGCAAAGGCAAAGGGATCAGACGCCAGGGGCAACTCCGCCCCATGGGCGTAGCCATGACAGACGGCAAAGACGGAGATCACCGCACAGGCCATCCACAGCGGCAGGCGCACGCGCCCCGCGATGAAGCCGCCGAGCACCAAAGCCGACAAGGCAATGCCGATCTCGATTCCGGGCAATGCCACCCCCACGATGCCCACCACACTGCCCAGCGCCATGATCATCGGGAAGACCACCGGCAACAGCCAGGAAGCAGGACGGCCCAGAATCACCCCCCACAGCCCCACGGCTGCCATGGCGGTAAAGTGATCCAGACCCGTGAGGGGGTGCAGGAAGCCCGCGGCAAAGCCGCCGACGCTATCCGTATCGACATGCGCGCTGGCTGTCTGGGTGAAGAGCACCGTCAACATGCCGACAATGACAGCCGTCAGACGGGGCATGCGGCAAGGCCGCGAGTCACGACGCCGAGCGGAGTGAGCCGCGAGAGGCGCAACGCGAGAAGAGGTGTGAGATGTGGTGCGAGATGAGATGCATGAAGAGGTGCGAGAAAGCGACATGAAGGCAAATCCAGTGAAGAGATCTCTCGGTTGGGGGGGGAGACAGCAGCAGTGTGAAACACGCACCGAGACGCGAAAGTCTCGGCAAAGACCATGACATTCGTGCAGACAGCAGGGTATGGCATGGCACGCAGCGCCGGACGCCGGCGCTGTTCAAGTCGCCCCGACCCCGGCGCTGTCATCATCATTTCCCGGCATTGGCCCGCCCGGATGTCCGTCGCCTGCATGGCCGGGCATGGGGCCCTGACCCGGCTTGCGTGGAGAGCCGATCCCCATCCTGGCATTGGTAGTGAAGTTGTCCTTCGCCACCACACCCTTCAGACATGCGGGCAGGTTGGGGAATTTCTGAGTGGCGTGATAGTGATACTCGCCTTCCGGGTGACGCTCGGTCGGGCCAAAGTGGCCATTGCAACGGTCGAGATCGGTCGGCACCTCGCCCGTCGGGTCTTCACTGCCGAACATCGGATAGCCATCGAAGGCATAGGCGAACTGGGCGCTCTTGCTCTGCGGTTGCTGAAATGGGCATCCACGCCTTGCGTGTCATAGACGCTATCGATATCCGTGGCCGTCGCGTGCCAGTGATACCAGCCACCCGGGTCCACATGACCGCCGCAGGTATCCAATGCCGGCAGATTGCCGGTATCCAGCACCGAGGGAGCATCGGCGAAGATGGGCACGCCATCCAGTGCCAGGCCTACCTTGGCGACAGTGCCAAGCGACGTCGGCGAGTCGGCCGGCACCGGGACGACAGGCAGCAGAATGCTCATCTCGACGCTGTCATCTTCCGCCACGTTGAGGCAGTTGTTGGCCTCTTCCTGACGCTTGCTCAGGTCCGTCATGATGTGAAGCGTCTCGTCCTCATCTTGAAAATGAAACCCGAGCGTATCGAGCATCTCGAAGAAGGCACGATCCAGCCGATATAGACCGGGGTGCTGGCCATCCCACTGCCAGATACCGCCTTGATCATCCAGCGTCGGTGGGCAGAAAGGGCCGATCTCCAGGTCATCAGGCTGGTACTTCACGACAAGTCGGGTGCACTGGGCAGCGCTGCCATTCTCCAGCGTACAGCTGACGGTCTCCGGCGCCTTGACCAGCGCGGCCGTGGAGAATTGGCCCGGCACCACTTCGGCATGGGCCACCCCTGCCATCAACAGGGAGGCCGGCAACCAGGCCGTGATCGATGCGGTCTTTCGCACAAGGCGTGCCGTCTTCATGAGTAGGCTCCGAAGAGAGAACACCCGCCACGCTGTTGCTCTCTCGAGTGATCAGCGTGGCGGGTGTCGATGGGCGGGACAGCCGTGAGGGTCAAGCTCGGCCTGGACTCAAGTTCAGCCTGGTCTCAGGCTCGGCTCAGGCCCTGACCTCAGTGCTTGGGCCCCTGCTTGGCATCATCCGGCAAGCAGGCCGTCTCGCCACCCTGGGGCGGAGCGACACAATGCCCCGGCACCAGCGAGTCTGCCTCAGGCACCGCGATTTGGCACTGGTCTCCCACCTGCTTGCTGGCACAGGCATCGAAGGCTTCCTGCGGCGGCTTGCCACCCGGAGGCTGCGCCATGCTCATCCCGCTGATGGCCAGCAGTGCGCCCGCCATCAAGGCCAGGCTGCCACGACGACGAAAGGTCACGCGAGCGGAGGGAGTTTCAGAGGCTTTCATGTCGGTATTTCCTTGTGTCATCACTCAATGACGACAAGCTTGCTGACGCAATGTGCAACGAATATGTCAGAAAACGACAGGTGTCCAGGTGCCTGCAGGCTCACTCCTCCCCGGACGGCGGACGATCTTCCTCACCGGGAGGTGGCCCGCGATGTCCCATGTCATCTGCAGTGCAGACAGCATCCGGTGAGTCGAGTGCACAGCCTATCTCGCCATGGAAACATCCCAGAATCTCGTTCTTTTCGGCGCTGTTGCCATGATAGTGGTATCCGATGCCTGCACCGACATGGCCACTGCAGGCGTCGAGTTCTGCCTTCTCGGCCTCGTCACCGGTCAGTCTGGCCAGGATCGGATAACCATCCATGGCAAAGCCGATCATCGGGGCATCCGCCGCGACGTTCTCCTTCGCGGGACTGCAGCCATTGGCACCGTGATAGTGATAGCCGACATGCAGATTCACATGCCCTCCGCAGTCATCGAAAGGCGCCAGGGTATGGGCGGCAAGAATCGCATCCTGAGGCGCTGCCGCATCGAATCTGACGCCATTGAAGGCGATTCCCCGCGGAATTGGCGGAGTGCGTCCTGATGCCGCTTCCTGACGGGCAACGGGAACCAGTGGCAGCACATAGGTGGTCTCGACGACCTCATCCATGTATTCCGTGCGGCATTCCACACAGTAGTTGTGGTACGCCTCGGCCACATCCGGCCGCGCCGCCTGATCACAGGCCGTCCTGGTATCCGTGACGTGAACCTTGCCGGTGGCCTCGTCGAACAGCTGCCACTCGGGGTCATCATAGAAGGTGGCCAGATTCTCGATGAAGGCACCATCCACGTCGTACTGCTTGCCGTCACGCACCCAGATACCCCCCTTGTCGGCACCGTCCGAGAGCTTGCCGGGACACCAGGGGCCCATCTCGCTGGACTCCAGCGAGTTCTTCAGCGTGATGCTGAAGCACTGGGTCTCGGTCCCACCGGACAGCGTGCAATCCACCACCTCAGGGCCAGCCACGATGCTCCGGGCATCGAACAGGGAGGCGATCTGCGCCAGTCGCTCCGAGACATCCCCCTCGTGGGCCATCGCGGACACGGGGATCAGGCTGGCGACCCCCGCGCTGAACAACGAGGCCAGTGCCATTCGCTTCATCGTGTTTCCTCTTGTGATCACCAGGGCATCAGCACGTCATCAGCACTTCACCTGAACGGCCCTCCCATCGCGAGGCCAAGCCTATGGAAAACACGTCCCATAAGGAAAGACGCGCCGCTCATTTGCACAAAGCTGCCTTTTTCATGAGAACTGACTTTTTCGCGAGAACTGCCCTACCGAAGCCCTAGCGCTCGGCTCGCGGGGAATGCCCGAAGTGATTGCGATAGGCCCGCGAGAAGCTCGAGCTCGACGTGAAGCCACTGGACAGTCCGATGGAGAGAATATCGAGATCCGTCTCCTTGAGCAGATGCCGAGCACGCTCCAGCCGCAGCCTCAGGTACCAGGCTCGCGGCGACGTGGCGAGTTCCTGCTCGAACAGACGCTGCAACTGTCTGAGCGAGATACGACAGCGTCGGGCCAGCTCCTCCAGCGACAGGGGGGTGTCCAGATGCTGCTCCATCAAGGCGACGGCATCGACCAGCTGGCGCTTGTGAGTGCCGAGTCGCCGCGCCAGCGTCATGCGCTGCTGATCGGTACGCGTCCGCATGCGGTCATGGACAAGCTGCTCGGAGACATCGACTGCCAGGGCCGTGCCGTGCCGCCGGGCAATCACGTCCAATGCCATGTCCATCGCCGCCGCTCCCCCGGCACACGAGAAACGCCGTGCGCCCAGCTCGAACAATTCATCCGAGGTGCTGATGGCAGGGAAACGCTCGCGAAACGCCGGCAGACTCTCCCAGTGCAGCGTGACGCGTTCACCATTGAGCAGCCCGGCCGCAGCGAGCAGGAAGCACCCGGTATCCAGCCCGCCCAGCACACAGCCACCGGCATCGAGGCGATTCAGCCAGCCAGTGAGAGCACGATTCAGGTGAGCTTCCGGCTCGAAGCCACTGCATACCGCAAGCGAAGGCAGCGAGCGGATATCCAGAATGCTGTGATCCGCCACCAGCGTCATGCCACTCGATGCCGTGACCGGCTGGCCATCCTCACTGATCAGCAACCAGCGAAACAGCGGCTTGCCGCTGATGCGATTCGCGATGCGCAACGGCTCCACCGCCGCGAAGAAGGCCATCATCGAAAAACGCGGCAGCAGCAGAAATCCGATCGTTTCGGGCAAGGGGCCGGAATAGTCGAGACGCATGACGCGAGAGCCTCCGTGACAGGGAAAGAGAGATGTCATGGGTCATCACCCGAGAGCGTGACATGACGAAGACCGCCAAAAATGACGCATTACGTTAACAATAATTCGCCTGACGACAAAACAGACTGTTGAAATTTACCTGTCGTCGAGACTTCACCATGCCGCCTCCCGGGCATCCCCGGGGCCTCAGTGCGAGCGCCTGGCAATCATGTCCCGGTGATTCACGTCCCGCTTGCCCGACCCGCTTCTGGCGTAGCGTGATTTTTCCAGAAGCTGTAGCCATCAAAAACAATTCCATCCATAATATATCGTAATGTTTTTAGGCAGTTAGCCAAGAACTGCTCTTTCCAAAATGCGTTCCTCATCTCTTCTCGTTGCCAACACGACAACAATAATGGTGCCGGATGAGCGGTCGATATCCCCGATGCCTCGACCGAGACAGGGATCGCTGGCCCTTTGACCAGCTCGAACAGGAGTTACTGCGTGACCCCTTCCCAATCCGACCCCGCGTCCTCTCCCGATTCCACGAATACCGCCCCTCTGCCCTACCCCAACGCCAGTTCCAGCGTGCAGGTCGAGACCTCAGGCTGGCTGACCGGCATGCATAAGGGCATGACCCTGACCTCAGCGGGCCTGCTGCTGCTCTTCGTCCTGGCCACGGGCCTGGCACCCGACATGTCCGCGAGTCTGTTCGGCGCCGCCCGCGCCTGGATCGAGTCCACCTTCGGCACCTATTATCTCGTCACCATCGTCGGACTGATCGGGCTGTGCATCGCCCTGGTGTTCTCTCCCTGGGGCAACCTGCGCCTCGGCGCACCGGACAGTCGTCCCGAATTCTCACGCTTCACCTGGGTCTCGATGCTGCTCTCGGCAGGCGTCGGCATCGGCATCCTGTTCTTCGGGGTCGCCGAGCCGCTGTTCTACTTCGATGACTCCGGCGGCTTCGGCTACCCGAACAACCCCCACGCGGACCTCGCCGGCCACACCGCCATGACCCATGCGCGCGCCGTGGATGCGCTCAAGCTGGCCTTCTTCCACTGGGGCCTGCATGGCTGGGCGGTCTATGTGATCGTCGGCATGACCCTGGCCTACTTCGCCTATCGCCGCGGCCTGCCGCTGGCCCTGCGCTCCGCGCTGTATCCGCTGATCGGCAATCGCATCTATGGCCCCATTGGCCACGCCGTCGACATCATGGGGGTACTGGGCTGCGTGTTCGGTATCGCCACCTCGCTGGGCCTGGGCGTCAGCCAGATCGCCGTCGGCCTCAATCGTCTGACCGGACTGGATTCCGGCATCTATACCCAGGTGGTGCTGATTGCCGTGATCTGCGCCATCTCCATCGCGTCTGCCGTCTCGGGGGTCAGCCGGGGTATCCGCATCATCTCCGAACTCAACGTCGGCGTCTCCGTCATCGTGGTGGGCAGCTTCCTGATCGGGGGGCCGACACTGTGGTTGATCAGCATGTTCGGCGAGACGCTGGTCTCCTATGTGCGTGACGTCATTCCCATGGGCCTGTGGGTGGCGGGCACGCCGCTGGAACGCGACTGGCAGGATGCCTGGACCATCTTCTACTGGGCCTGGTGGCTGGCATGGGCGCCGTTCATCGGCCTGTTCATCGCCCGTATCTCCAAGGGCCGCACCGTGCGTGAATTCGTGCTGGGCGTGCTGATCGCACCGCCGCTGATCATCTTCATCTGGCAGGCGCTGTTCGGTGGCACCGCGTTGCACCAGGAACTGACCGCAGCCATGGGCCCGGGAACCGGCGAACTGATGGGCATGATCCGCGACTGGAACCTGCCGGAGGCGCTGTTCGCCACGGCGGATACACTGGTGGCCAATGACACCCTGAGCGTCATCCTGTCCTCACTGCTGATCTTCCTGCTGATCAGCTGGTTCGTGACCAGCTCCGACTCCAGCACCCTGGTCATCACCACCATCCTGTCGATGGGCGATGAGGAGCCGCTGGCGCGCCACCGGATCTTCTGGGGCGTCTGCATCGGCTCGGTCGCTGCCGTCCTGTTGATGGCCGGCGGCCTGAAAGCCCTTCAGACCGTGCTGATGGCGGCGGCATTGCCGGTCAGCCTGGTCATTCTGCTCATGACACTGGGTCTTCTGATCGCCCTGATCGAGGAATCGCGCATGGCGCTCAAGGCACGTCGCCGCGCCTCCCCCGACACGGGCCTGAATTGATCCGCCGGTCAGTCTGACCAATGCCGGTCACGGCTCCTGCCATGACCTGATGCCGGCACCCGCATGACACCAATCCCCGCTTGAGGCCACAAGGCCCGGCGGGGATTGGCGTTTCTGGCTCCCGGACATCCCTCTTCCAGCCTCTCTCGGAGGGCCCCTGAGCGCTGAGGCACTGCAGGCTTCCAGCGAGAAAATATCCGAAAAGCCGGCCTGACGCTTGCCGCATGACGCGTTCAGCTAACTGGACTTCGTTTGGGGAGAAAATGATCGGGGACGACGCTCTAGCCTTAGAACGTGTCGATGTCTGATGTCCAGAACGTTCCACACAGGTAGTGCGAGACAACAATCACAACAATAAAGGAGTGTTCCCATGACACCCGCCCAACAGGACTCGCAAGAGTCCGCTCACCGCGGCATCCCCCCTGATTTGACGCAGCGACTTGAGACCCGCGGCCCGCTCAAGGGCATGCACAAGGGCATGACACTCACCGCTGCCGGCCTGCTGCTGGCCTTCGTGGTCGGTGCCGGCCTGAGTCCGCAGGCCTCTTCTGCCCTGTTCGGCGCCGCCCGCGCCTGGATCGAGAACACCTTCGGCACCTACTACCTCATCCTGGTCGTGGGCATGATCGCCCTGTCACTGGTCATGGTGGTGTCTCCCTGGGGCAGCCTGCGACTCGGCCCCAGGGACAGCAGACCCGAGTTCTCGCGTTTCACCTGGATCTCGATGCTGCTCTCGGCAGGCGTCGGGATCGGCATCCTGTTCTTCGGGGTCGCCGAGCCACTGTTCTACTTCGACGACTCCGGTGGCTTCGGGTACCCCAACAACCCGCACGCGGATCTGGCCGGCGCTACCAACATGGACCATGCCCGCGCCGTCGAGGCCCTCAAGGTGGCCTTCTTCCATTGGGGCCTGCATGGCTGGGCGGTGTATGGCGTCGTCGGCATGACACTCGCCTACTTCGCCTACCGCCATCACCTGCCCCTGGCGCTGCGCTCGGCGCTCTATCCGCTGATCGGCGAGCGTATCTACGGTCCCATCGGTCACGCCGTGGATATCATGGGCGTACTGGGCTGTGTCTTCGGAATCGCGACCTCGCTGGGTCTCGGCGTCAGCCAGATCGCCGTCGGGCTCAATCGCCTCACCGGACTGGATGCCGGGCTCGGCACTCAGCTGGCGTTGATCGCCGTCATCAGCGTGATCTCCATCGCATCTGCCGTCTCCGGCGTGAAGCGCGGCATCCGCTTCATCTCCGAGCTCAACATCGGCGTCTCGGTGCTCGTGGTCGGCAGCTTCCTGATCGGCGGCCCCACCCTGTGGTTGATCTCGCTGTTCGGCGAGACGTTGCTGGCCTATCTGCGCGACGTGGTGCCGATGGGACTCTGGGTCGCCCAGACCCCGGGCGAGAGCAGCTGGCAGGAAGGCTGGACCATCTTCTACTGGGCCTGGTGGCTGGCCTGGGCCCCGTTCATCGGCCTGTTCATCGCGCGCATCTCCAAGGGACGCACCCTGCGCGAGTTCATCCTCGGCGTGCTGATCGCCCCACCGCTGATCATCTTCCTCTGGCAGGCGCTGTTCGGCGGTACCGGTCTGCATCAGGAGCTGACGGCCGCCATGGGCCCGGGGACCGGCGAGCTGATGACGCTGGTGCGCAACTGGAACCTGCCGGAAGCCCTGTTCGCCACCGCCGATGCCCTGGCCGGCAACGGCGAGCTGGGAGTCATCCTTTCCTCGCTGTTGATCTTCCTGCTGATCAGCTGGTTCGTGACCAGCTCCGACTCCAGCACCCTGGTGGTCACCACCATCCTGTCGCTGGGCGATGAGGAGCCGCTGGCGCGTCACCGCATCTTCTGGGGCATCTGCATCGGACTGGTGGCCGGTACCTTGCTGATGGCAGGCGGCCTCAAGGCACTGCAGACCATCCTGATGGCCGCCGCCTTGCCGATGAGCTTCGTGATCGTGGCAATGACGATGGGCCTTTTGGTGGCGCTCTATCAGGAATCCGGCAACGCACTGAAAAGGTTCAAGAAACCCGCCCAGCATCACACAGGCCCCTGAGGCCGCTCTAAGCCCCTCACTCGACCCGGGCCCGTCGTGCCAACAGGCAACGGCGGGCCTTGAGGCATGTCTTTCACGTCAGGCGTCCCACGAGACTCATAATGTCGTGTCATGGCAAATACTGGTCGCTAATAACCAAAAATTAACCAGAGGGCAAGATAGGCTTATGAGGTCCTTGCCACCCACAGGAGTCAGCCATCGTTATCTGCCCTTTCTTGACGACTTCTTGCTGCCGTCAGCTTGCCAGTTCGACAATAACAACTTCAGGAATCGCGCTCTCATGACGACCGACACTTCCTCCTCCCGCCAGCCCCAGGCCACCACGGATTCCGTCTGCGGCCTGGGGGACACAGACTCCGCCAAGGGCAAGTACCTCACCTCGATCGCCACCGTGGCGGTCATCATGCTGCTGATCGGCGCCGCCGCCCTCTTCCCGACGGGATTCCTCGCGGCCCTCGACACCGTCAAGACCTCGGTGATCGGCAATCTCGGCTTCATCTTCACTTGGCCGGCCTTCACCATCTCGCTGGTGATGGTCGCGGTGTGCTTCACGCCGCTGGGCAAGCTGCGCTTCGGTGAAGGCGAACCGGAATTCCACACCCTGAGCTGGATGGGCATGCTGTTTGCCACCGGCATGGGCATCGGCCTGCTCACTTGGGGCGTGCTGGAGCCCAAGTACCATACCGATGCCGGACAGAGCACCGACATGGCACTGCTCAATGCCTTCAATCATTGGGGCCTGCTTGCCTGGGCGGGCTATCTGGCCATCGGCGCGCTGTTCGCGCATGCCATGTACAACATGAAGATGACCAAGCCCGCCGAAGAACTGCTGGGCAATGGCCTGTGGAGCAAGCTCAACCTGGTCAGCCTCGTCGTTTCCACCGTCATCGGCCTGTCGCTGTCCTTCACCTACGCGACCACCCCGATCCAGCAGGGACTGATCAAGCTGGTCGGCATCGAGTTCAGCCCGACCCTGATCATCAGCGTGCTGGCCGTATGCGCCATCATCTCCTCCGCCTCTGGCCTCAAGCGCGGCATCAAGTGGCTGAGCAACTACAACACCCTGTTCGCCATCATTCTGATGATCGGCGTGCTGGTGCTGACCGTCCCCGGCGACATCCTTTCCACCTTCGTGCGTCTGGTGCCGGAATACCTGCTCAAGTACCCGGCGATGGCCACCGACATCGGCCTGGGTGATCCGGAGCGCAAGGCGTGGCTGGCCGACTGGCTGTATGCCTTCGAGGCTGCCTGGTACGGCTGGTTCATCTTCACCGGCGTCTTCGTGGCGCGCATCTCCAAGGGCCGTACCCTGCGTGGCATGGTGCTGGGGGTGATGCTGGTGCCGACCCTGTTCTCGTGCCTGTGGTTCGTGGTGTTCGGTCTCGGCAGCCTCAGCCTGAGCGTCGAGGACGTGTTCAAGCTGATCGATACCATCGACACCACCGGTATTCTCTCGGTGATACTGACGCTTAACATCCTGCTGTTCTTCATCACCAGTGCCGACTCGGCAGGACTGGTCTGCGAGATGCTGACCGTCAAGCGCTCACGCGCCTTCTGGATCATCGCCATGGCCGCCCTGGCCATCGTGGTCAGCTGGCTGGGCGGGGACGTCTACAAGACCCTGCTGAGCCTGATCTCGGTCGCCGCGATACCGGTCGCCTTCGGCATCTTCGCCCTGGTGATCGCCTTCGTAATCCGCGTACGCCGTGATCGCGCCTCCCAGGCCATCCCGGCGCCGGTGCCACTCACCCAGCGCTGAACCGCCATGGCGTGAGGTACGCCGCAGCGCGCACTGACGCAATGCAGAACAACGCAAACTTTCCAATAAAACGGCCCTGCCCTCGAATGAGGTGCAGGGCCGTTGTGTATAACGCAGTAGCGAAGAATGGTAGTGCGCTACCCGCCCCCGCTTCCTTCTTCACTCTCCCCCTCACGCTGCAAGCTCCGTAAGGGCTTCCACCAAGCCAGCTATCCCAGCTGCGAACTAAATGAAATCGCCGCCAGGCAGCTGAGCAAAGTCACTCAGCAAGCGAGTCCAGTGCTTGCGCTCCCAAGGAATAATTTACGCCCCCCAGGGAACCGCTACTACTGCGCTCACGGTACTAGCTCAGAAGTTTCATCCAATCATACTCAAATTATAATATATGCTAGTATTGCTCCATTTTGTCATGCGCAGACAGGCCTGCTGCCTGATCCAGTGACATCGTTAGTCAACTATCAACCATCGCTAACCATTACCAACACTTTCCCGAATCATATGGTTATCCCCACTTCAAGCTAGCTCGCAGAAGCCAGCGGTCGACAAGACGCATATCCAGCCACCAAGAAGATGGCTGCCAATCGTGGTAAGCGGGCCCGGTCAACTACTTATGGTAGAGCAGATGACAATGACTCAATTCGAGAAATTTTCACAAGACGTCGATCCTTTTGTCCTCGAGTCGCTCGAGAATATGCGCAGAAAGCTGCTAGACATTACCAGCAGGAATCGACTGCTTAACTTTCCAATTGATCAAAAAGGTAGCTCACTTCGTGTCGTGAATGAGCTGCCAGATCAATTGTATCAAAACCTGATTGATGAAAAGGGTATGCAGTTTGCTGCTGTACCCGACCCACAATATAAACAGCTGCTCGAGCACGGATACGTGACGACTGAGGAAGACGGCAGCGAGAAGCGATTGAAGCCGGATCCGACTGCACGCGAGTGGGCAAAGGTATTGGGCATTGATAATAGCTACGACCTGCCCCACCCCGATGAGCATCACACCAAGCCTGAACATTGTGATAATGACATCCAGATCCTGTTGTTTCCTCAGGAAATGGAATCCAGGCTACGTGGAATCCGAAACAAGTCCCAGACTGCAATTGAAGAAACCGGTACAAGTATTCTGTATCTTGCGCTGGGTTTCCTGGAATGGTTTGAATCACCGAATTCCGACAAGAGTCGACTCGCCCCGCTGTTTACCATTCCAGTGATGCTGGAAAGAGGAAAGCTGAATGCCAACGCTGGGGTGTATCGGTACCAGATAAAATATACCGGCGAAGATATCATTCCCAACTTGTCATTGCAGGTAAAGCTAGCTAATGACTTTGGCATTGATTTACCAGATCTTGAAGAAAACATGCCACCCGAGAAATATATTTCGTGGGTAGAAGACATTATCTCAAAGACTCAACCTCGGTGGTCAGTCAAGCGTTATGCCTCCCTGGCTTTGCTCAACTTTGGCAAGATGCTGATGTACCTGGATCTTGATCCGGCACGCTGGCCTCTGGACGGTCGCAATATCACTCAACATCCAGTGGTAACCCGGTTCTTTACCAGCGTAGAGACAAGTGCCAACGAGGGTGGAGTTGGCACTGGGCTGGAGCATGAAATAGATGAGCTTGGTGACATTCATCAGCGTTTCCCGCTTATTGATGATGCTGACAGCTCACAACATAGTGCTTTGATCGATGCTGTGGACGGTCATAACCTAGTGATCGAAGGCCCACCGGGCACCGGTAAATCGCAGACCATTACCAATCTGATTGCTGCCGCTATGCTAAGCGGCAAGAAAGTATTATTTGTTGCCGAAAAACTGGCGGCACTGGAAGTCGTCAAACGCCGACTCGACAAAGCCGGCTTGGGCGATTTTTGTCTGGAGCTTCACAGCCACAAGTCGCAGAAGCGGAAAATCCTTGAAGAGATAAATTCTCGCATCGTGGGTCAGTCAAAGCTACAGAGCCCCCAAAAAATTGATGCCGAAGTAGCGCGCTATGAAGAACTAAAAAATCAACTCAATGATTATGCCAAAGAAATAAACGGGGTCTGGGGTGCCACAAACAAGAGTATCCATGATATTTTCAGCGGGGCTTCACGCTACCGCCGCCAGCTGACCATTGATCCTACACGCTTGCATGTGACTGGCCTTTCTGGGGAAAGCCTCGATGAGGTCAAACTACTCAGGCTACGCGATCAGATAAAAGCATTCACGGGGATTTATGTTGAAGTTCGCCAACAGGTCGGTGAAAATTCAGCTATATATGATCATCCTTGGAGTGGTGTCACCAATACCGATATTCAAATCTTTGATAGCGAGAGAATAGTCCTGTTACTGAGCAGCTGGCAGAAAACTCTGGGACATCTTATCGGCACCACTGAACACTTGGTATCACGCTGGCAGCTTGACTCAAATACACTACAAACGTTGCCAGAACTTGACTGTCTTAATCAAGATTTTTCAATATTGCCGGAACTGAAAGGCCAAGAGTGCTTCCCGGCCTTAAGAAGACTGAATCAAGAAACCATAGATGATGTTGAGCGCAATATAAATGACTTCATCACCCTCCAAGTACTGTATAAAGAGTTAGATCCAGAACTGGTTCGGGATAAACTGACTTTGCTTATGAACGGGGGGATACCACCGGCATTCACTGATCCTGTAACTGCTTTCGGAGCATCAACGAAGTTATTGCTATCGGATATAGTGAAGTCCGTAATCCACCTGACCAAAGTCTCAAACGAGCTAGATGAATATCTCGTCAAGCAACAAGAGTTGAAGACTGCGCTGCCGGAGCCACTTGCTGCTCTCCTGACCAACAGCAAGGAAGGACTGTCAGCTTTCATCGAACTGATAGAGCTTACCGATCAACTTCCGGGCGAGCTTGTCAAACTTCGGTCAAGTCGTTTCGACGATGATGAAATGGATGCGATTCTTGCAAATTTGAAGCAGCAACTGCAGGAGCTCCTCCCACTACGAGCTACATTGCGCAACACTTATCGTCTAGACGCACTGCTCCCGCAGGAAGAGTTGCAAAACATGCAACATCATCTTGCCAATGCAGGCATGTTCAAATGGTTCAATAGTGACTGGCGTATTGCTCGAAAAAACCTAAAGAGCATGGCGAAGAGTCCTGACACCAAAATAGCGGAATTGGTCGAAAAGCTGGATACCTTGATCAAATATTCTGAGCAGGTCGGGCATCTGGAAAGAAGCAATTTCAGCAAGCCTCTAGGAGAGCTCTACGCCAGCCTGGACACAGATATTGAATCACTGCTGATGCTCAGAAGTTGGTATCGCCAAGTTCGAGAGGTTTATGGCATTGGCTTTGGCCCAAGAGTCATAGCAGGGACTGCTTTGCTCGACCTTGACGCTCAATTGATCAAGGGCATCCAGCAACTTCATAAACAAGATACCGTCACTTCCATTCGTGACACCATGACCGGGCTCGAACAGACATTGGGACTCTACCCAAAACTGCAACAATCATTCAGTGACAGGGAACAACTGACAGGTGCCTCGGGGCAAGTCCAACAGGTCATAATGTCTCTTTCGACAGTGCTGGAAACGACTCTGGCCTGGGTGTTGAAACAGGATATTTCTTTACTAGAGCTGCAGCAGAGAGTGTCGCAGCTAGAGCAATTATCCTCGCTGCAACAACACCTCAGCCATGACCCGCTGGTCTCCTCTCTATTTGGAGACGTAGCCCCATTGTACTGGGGGGCGGGCAAAGACAATCAGGCTGCTCTCACCACGATTCAAAGCACATTGTCCTTTGCCAGAAAACTACAACACCTCTCGGTAAGCTCGCTGGTTCATTCCATAAAAGAGATGACATCAACTGAAGAATTCCAGCAATTACAGAGCGATGCGCTTGACTATAAACAACAATGGCAACAGCAGGAATCGGCCTATCATAATTTTGCAGAGGCCACTCAACTTGATAACAAGCTCTGGCTTGAATCATCCGACTCTACCCTCATTGGCATTACGAAACGTAACGATAGAGCTATCTCAAATCCTCGCTGGCTGAATGGCTGGGTCAACTTCGTTCGCTCAGAGCATGAGATGTTCGCCAATGGCCTGGAGAAAATCTGGAAGGAAGTCATGGCAGGCAATCTCCTCATCGATCAGGTCGATGCAGGGCTGTCGCTGGCAATCCATGATCAGTTAGCCAGAGAGATCATTGCGGCCAAACCGCACCTGGCAAGAATCTCCGGTCTCAGTAAAAATCAGGACCAGAAAACATTCCGTCATTACGACAAGAAGCTTCAAAAGCTTCAGCGCAAGCGTATTGCCAGCATCATCGCCCAGAGAAAGATTCCCGAAGGAGTATCTGGTGGACGAAAGTCGGAGTATACCGAGCTTGCATTGATCAAGCATGAGCTGGGCAAGAAGGCGCGACATATTCCTATCCGGCAATTGATCAACCGTGCTGGTAGAGCCCTGCAGGAGCTCAAACCTTGCTTCATGATGGGACCCATGTCTGCAGCGCACTATCTGCAGCCGGGTGAAATACAGTTTGATCTGGTGGTGATGGATGAAGCCTCTCAGGTGAAACCTGAAGACGCCCTGGGGGTCATTACTCGAGGCAGTCAGTTGGTGGTCGTGGGAGACCCCAAACAGTTACCGCCCACCAGTTTCTTCGACCGCTCCGATGTCTCAGGTGAAGAAGATGTGGCGGCAATGGTACAGACTGACAGTATTCTGGATGCTGCTCTCCCCTTGTTCCCCATGCGGCGCTTGCGCTGGCATTACCGCTCGCAGCATGAGCACCTGATTGCTTACTCCAACCGCCACTTTTACGACAGTGACCTGGTGGTATTCCCTTCCCCACATGCGCAGTCGGAAGAGTTCGGCGTCAAGTTTACGCTTGTAAAGCAGGGGCGGTTCGTCAACCAGCACAACATCGAAGAAGCCCGAGTCGTGGCAGAAGCCGTGGCCCGACATGCGGTGCACAATGCACATGAATCACTGGGCATCGTCGCCATGAACTCCAAGCAGCGCGAGCAGATTGAGCGAGCGGTGGATGAGCTCTGCAAGACAAGCTCAGAGATCAGCAACGCCATAGATGCTCTTCGCAATCAGGAGGATGGGCTATTCATCAAAAACCTGGAAAACGTTCAGGGGGATGAGCGGGATGTCATCTTCATATCCTTCACCTATGGCCCGGGTGAAGTCGGGGGGCGAGTCTATCAACGCTTTGGCCCAATCAACTCCGATGTTGGCTGGCGTCGACTGAATGTCTTATTCACTCGCTCGAAAAAGCGCATGCATGTGTTCAGCTCCATGAAGTCTGAAGACATTCTAGTGAGTGAAACCACCAAAAGCGGTGTACGTGCCTTGAGTGGTTTTCTGCACTTCGCTGAAAAGGGGAATATGGAAGGCATCAGCTATTCCACCGGCAAGGCCCCTGACAGTGATTTCGAAATTGCAGTCATGGAATCACTGCAAGCAGCCGGCTTCCAGTGTGAGCCTCAAGTGGGCGTAGCAGGATTCTTTGTGGATATCGCGGTCAGAGACCCAGGCAACCCGGGGCGCTATCTCATGGGCATCGAATGCGACGGTGCGACCTACCACTCGGCAAAGTCAGCCAGAGACCGAGACCGCCTGCGCCAGGAAGTCCTGGAACGCCTGGGGTGGCGCATTCGACGCATCTGGTCCACTGACTGGTTCAGTAACCCGGATGGCGAGCTAGGACCGATCATTCGTGAGCTTGACCAACTGAAAACCGCGATTGAACAGCGGCCATTTACTACTGAAGCGGTTGCTGTCGAAGTGAATGAGCAGCTCGAATCAGTTGCTCAGAGTCCAGGGTCGCAAGCGGTTTATTCAGGAGATCAGCCCTTGAGCCTGCGCCTTAAACGCTTCGCCGAACAGGTGATTGAAGAGGCTTTCCCAGATACACCGGCTGAGCGCCGGCTATTGAGGCCAGCAATGATAGAAGCGCTGGCCGAGCACCAGCCCTGCTCACGTTCAGAGTTTGTCGAGATGATCCCCAAGTATCTGCGTGATGCTACCGAGCCCAAGGAAGCACATCGTTTTCTCGATAATATTCTGGAGATACTGGAAGGTAGCGAAGCAAGCACGAAGCTACCGCAATAACCCTACGCTACAGGCCTGTCATTGGCAGGCCTGCAATGGTATTGCTGGCGCTTCACCCTTCTCTGACAATCCGGATGATTGATTTTCACACGCGTTTTAGCCAATCGAATGATCCAATAAATCAACGTTAAAACGCCAAGCCTCGCAGGGAGCCCATGGAACACGACTCCAACTTCTATTCTGGCGCTTGACGTGAGGACAGCATCACTTCCAACGCCCGCCATGCGTGATAGCAAGCCAAGACATCGGTGTTCATGTCTCTAAACCCCACGGCCCTGCCCTCTAACGAGGTGCAGGGCCGTGTCACGTCTGCTGCAGACCTTTTCCCTCTCCAGACGCACACCCGTCCCTTGTCGGCATACGCTCTGGCAGACCACTATGCTGTCAGTAACAGGTGACCGTCTCTGCGAACAAGACGGCTCAAGCAGACCGAGCCCAGCGGTGACACCCGACAGTGTGACGGACCACAGGAGCGACGCATGCCAGCCAGTTTCCACGACCACCTCAGCCGTCAGATCAATGAGCTGCATGAAGAAGGTCTCTACAAGCAGGAGCGCGAGATCACCTCGCCCCAGCGTGCCAGCCTGCGGGTCGCGGGCGGTGATGAACACGAGGGGCAAGAGTCGGAGGTGATCAACTTCTGCGCCAACAACTATCTGGGCCTGGCCGATAACCCCGAGCTGATCACCGCCGCGCAACAGGCGCTGGAGCGTGATGGCTTCGGCATGGCCTCGGTACGCTTCATCTGCGGCACCCACCATAAGCATCGCGTGCTGGAAAAGCACCTCGCGGCCTTTCTCGGCATGGACGATGCCATCCTCTATTCCTCGTGCTTCGATGCCAATGGCGGCCTGTTCGAGACACTCTTCGGCCCTGAAGACGCCATCATTTCCGATGCGCTCAACCACGCCTCCATCATCGATGGCGTGCGGCTGTGCAAGGCCAGCCGCTATCGCTATGCCAACAATGACATGAGCGAACTCGAGGCCCGCCTCAAGGAGGCGGACGCGGCTGGCGCACGCTTCAAGCTGATCGCCACCGACGGTGTCTTCTCGATGGATGGCGTGATCGCCAATCTCAAGGGCATCTGCGAGCTCGCCCGCCGCTACGACGCGCTGGTGATGGTGGATGACTCCCACGCCACCGGCTTCGTCGGCGACAACGGGCGTGGCAGCCACGAATATCATGACGTGATGGACCAGATCGACATCATCACCACCACCTTCGGCAAGGCGCTGGGTGGTGCCTCGGGAGGCGTGACGGCCGCGCGCGGACCCATCGTCGAGTGGCTGCGCCAGCGCTCACGCCCCTATCTGTTCTCCAACTCGCTGGCGCCGCCCATCGTGGCGGCGACCCTCAAGGCGCTGGACAGAATCGAGGACAGCGCCGAGCCGCGCCGTAAGCTGTGGGAGAACGTCGAACGCTTTCGGACCGGCATGCAGGCCGCCGGCTTCACCCTCGCGGGCGCCGGCCACGCCATCATTCCGGTGATGATCGGCGATGCACGCCTGGCAGGTGACTTCGCCAATCGCCTGCTGGAGGCCGGCATCTACGTGATCGGCTTTTCCTATCCGGTGGTGCCCAGGGGACAGGCGCGCATTCGCACCCAGCTCTCGGCGGCGCATACCCCGGAGCAGATCGACACGGCCGTCTCGGCCTTCACGCGCATCGGCCGCGAGATGGGCGTGATCGGGTCTGCGACGGGAGGTGATGCATGAAGGCGCTGGCCAAGCTCAAGCCCGAACCCGGGATCTGGATGACCGAGACGGCCGTGCCGGAAATCGGCCACAACGATGTGCTGATCAAGATCCGCAAGACCGCGATCTGCGGCACGGACATGCACATCTATCAGTGGGATGAGTGGTCACAGGCGACCGTGCCGGTGCCGATGGTCACCGGTCATGAGTATGCGGGGGAAATCGTCGCACTGGGCAGCGAGGTGCGGGGTTACGAGATCGGCGATCGGGTCTCCGGCGAAGGGCACATCACCTGTGGCCATTGCCGCAACTGCCGCGCGGGGCGTCGCCATCTGTGCCGCAATACCGAGGGCGTGGGCGTCAACCGTCCGGGTGCCTTCGCCGAATATCTCGCCCTGCCCGCCTACAACCTCTTCAAACTGCCGGATGAGATCAGCGATGACCTGGCGGCCATCTTCGACCCCTTCGGCAATGCCGTGCATACGGCGCTGGCCTTCGATGTGGTCGGCGAGGACGTGTTGATCACCGGTGCCGGGCCCATCGGCATCATGGCGGCGGCGGTCATCCGCCATATCGGGGCTCGCCACGTGGTGATCACCGACGTGAATGACTATCGACTGGCACTGGCCGAGCGGATGGGCGCGACCCGCACCGTCAATATCAGCCGCGAATCCCTGAAGGAGGTGATGGCGGAGCTCGACATGCATGAGGGCTTCGATGTAGTGCTGGAGATGTCCGGCGTGCCGTCAGCCGTCGGTCAGATGCTCGATGTCATCAACCACGGCGGCAAGATCGCCATGCTGGGCATTCCCCCCGGCGAGATGGCCATCGACTGGACCGAGGTCATCTTCAAGGGGCTGACCATCAAGGGCATCTATGGCCGTGAGATGTTCGAGACCTGGTACAAGATGGCCAGTTTGATCCAGTCTGGGCTGGATCTCTCGCCCATCATCACGCATCGATTGCGCGTCGATGACTTCGAGCAGGGCTTCGAGATCATGGGTTCCGGTCAGTCGGGTAAGGTGGTGCTCGACTGGTCCTGAGGGCTTTTGCTCGATTGCTCCCCCACGCCAGTCAGCTCCCGATCGTCTGCCCCCGATCGTCAGAGCGCGTACCGGTCAGTCGTCGCCTCGCGGGGTAACAGCCCGAAGGCCTCGCCCATGCCGGGAGCCGAGAGACGCTGAAGAATCCATTTGAGCGCCTTGCCCTGACGGCCACTGCGCCAGGCAAGGGAGAGATCGATCGGCGCACGATCCGTCTCCAGTGGCAGAACCGTGAGACTGCCGTCTTCCAGTGATTGACGAATCCGGTGCAACGGCAGATAGCCGACACCAAGCCCCCTGCGCTGGACGTCTATCTTCTGCGCCGTGGTCTTGACGATGATCTGACTGCGACCATCCAGCAACCCCGAAGAGCGCCCGGGCAAGCTGCGCGAACTGTCGGCCACGATGACAGTGGGATAGTCACGCAGGGCGTCGGCGGACAGCGGCTGCGGCAGATGCGTCAGCGGATGACCGGCCGCCACGGCGAAGACCGGCTCGATCGCCCCGAACACTCGGCTCGACAACCCCGACACCGGTGCCTCGCCGGGCGCTCCGATCACCAGATCACAACGGTTGTCATGCAACGCTTCCCAGGCGCCCCCCATCACCTCCTCACCGAGTACCACCCGGGTACGCGGCTGGATGGCCTGAAACTCCTCCAACAGCGGATAGAGCGCGTCCGGTTCAAGGATGGAATCGACGCAGATACTCAGCTCGACCTCCCAGCCCGCCCCCGCCTGACGCGCCAGCGCCGTCATCTCATCGGTGGCCAGCAGAATGCGTCGCCCATGCTCCAGCACCAGGCGTCCGGCATCGGTCAGTTCGGCCTTGCGGCGCGAACGGTCGAACAGCGGCACGCCCAGCTCTTCCTCCAGCTTCTGCACCGAGTAGGAAATCGCCGAGGGCACGCGATGCAGTGTCTCGGCGGCCGCGGCGAAACTGCCACGTCGGTCAATGGCATCCAGTACGCGCAGCGCGTCCAGCGTGATGGGTGAGACCATGGTTCAAAAATTCTGATCAATCAGACCAGAATCCTCCGTTATTTTTCTGTGACACCGCATTTTATAGTAGCGCCATCGATCAGACACACTGATTTGAAAATCCACCCCTACCTGATCCCTGGAGCCACTCATGTTCAAATCCGCCCTCTCTCGCCTGATGTCCACTGACACGAGCCTCGCAAGCCTGGTGCTGCGCGTGCCCACCGGCATCATCTTCATGGCCCACGGGTCACAGAAACTGTTCGGCGCCTTCGGCGGCTACGGTCTGGAAGGCACGGGGCAGTGGATGGCCTCCATGGGCATCGAGCCCGGCTACCTGATGGCACTGTTGTCCGGCAGCGGTGAATTCTTCGGCGGACTGGCCATTCTCATCGGCCTGCTGACGCGCCCGGCAGCTGCCGTGCTGGTCTTCACGATGCTGATCGCTATCCTGACCGTGCATATCGGCAATGGCCTGTTCATGAGCAACAACGGCTTCGAGTACGCGCTGGCCCTGTTGACCATTGCGGCCAGCCTCATGATCACCGGCGGCGGCAAGCTGTCCATTGATCGGGTACTGCAACCGGGCAGCAACGCCGTGCGCGAAGACTGAAGCCTGCTTCACTCACCGGCAGACACCACGACACTCTGAGGAGGTTGCCATGTTCACGTTACGTCCAGCAGCAGAACGCGGTCATGCTCGATTTGGCTGGCTGGAGAGCCGCCACAGCTTTTCCTTCGCCAGCTACTATGACCCGAATCACATGGGCGTCTCCGTACTGCGCGTGCTCAATGATGACACCGTGGCACCCGGCGCAGGCTTCGAGACGCATCCGCACCGTGACATGGAAATCATCAGCTATGTACTGGAAGGCAGCATCGAGCATCGTGACACCATGGGCTCACATCGCACCCTGGGAGTGGGCGAAGTCCAGCTGATGAGTGCCGGCAGCGGCATCGAGCACAGCGAGTACAATCCCTCGACTCGCCAGCCACTGCATTTCCTGCAGATCTGGATCACCCCGGATGCCAGGGGCCTGACGCCGCGCTATCAGCAGCAACCCTTCACGGCACGCGAGGGACTCGATCTGTTAATCGCTCCGCCACAAGAGGCCGTGGACGGCATCCTGTCCATCAATCAGGATGCCCGGATGTATCGCATCGGCCTGCAAGGCGCGGAACACACGGATACCTCGCTGGCACTGCCCTTCGCGCCCCAGCGTCGCTACTACCTGCACGTCATCGACGGGACGGCAACACTGAAGGGTAAGGATCAGCAGAGCCTGCCCCTGTCCGCGGGGGATGCCGTCACGCTGGATCATGAACCCGAGGCCACTCTCGCTGAGGCGCGAGGTCTGCATGCGCTGCTGTTCGACCTGCCCGCTTGAGCTGGCCTCCGATGGCCTCTGGCCATGAGTGGCCTCTAGACCCACGACGCCTCCCCGCCCACATCACTGTCGGCGGGGAGGCGTCGTTATGGCACGTCCGCATGGGAGGACACCTGGCAGGGAACGTGGCTGGGCGACATCTGTCATAGGGAGGCATGATACGATCAAGCGCGAGGCTGGTCGTCATCGACATCCTCGTGAGCTGACGGAGGAAACCCCATGAGCAAGGACACGACCATCACGTCCACTCCACCCGAGACACCAAGATTGCCGGCACCGGATGCACAGCCCCTCACGGCCCACGCCTCTGAGTACAGCGAGGAAGGTTTCTGGCACAAGGTCTCGTCGGTCGCCCGCAAGGCCGGCCAGACAGCACTCAATCCCGCCCTGCGCATGTACTTCGCGGCGCAGGATTCCGATACCCCTGTCTGGGCCAGAACCACCATCTATGGCGCGCTGGGCTACTTCATTTCCCCCATCGATGCCCTGCCGGACTTCACCCCCCTGCTGGGTTACACCGACGACATCACCTTGATGGCGGGCGCGGTGGCCATCGTGGCGGCCCATATCAAGCCGGAACATCGCGCACGCGCGGACAAGGTGCTCAAGCGCTGGTTCGATTGACGGCAGACGACGCGCCTGGCAGCGCCTCCCCCCTCGTGGCGGCACACGGCACACTGGCCACGGCCTCCCCGTCATGAACAGGGTGTCAACAGTGTTGAATGCCGTGTAGAGCGCTCGTTTAGCGGGTGACACCGTGCGTGTTACCGTGAAGTCATCTCTTCATGCCCACGAGCCCCCCGAAAGCGCAGGATGCCTCCATGACAATGTTGAAATTCGCCACGGCAGGTCTCGCGCTGCTGCTGATGACCGGTTGCGCCTCGCGTGCCGAGATCGATATGCCCAACATTCAGCCGGTGCAGTCTCTGGCCTATGAACACAAGACGTTCTACCCCGACATCTATTACAGCCAGCCTCAGGCCAATCTGTTCTCGGGTGCCGCGACCCAGGCCATGCGCCCACTGGGCAGCGTGAAACTGCCGCGCGCCTCTTCACCGCCCATGAAGAATTTCGACCTGCTGCTGCGCGAACAGTTACCCAGCACCTCGGTGATCACGCATGATGCCCGCGAGAAGGACTATCGCCTCAAGGTCGAGATTCAGGCCCACGAGAACCGTGGCCCCGTCTATCTCGACTATCTGATGGCAAAGAATCTGCCGATGAATCTGCTCACCTTCGGCATCGCCAATGAAGACTTCGATGTGATTGCCGATTTCGAGGTGGTGTACTGCCTCTATGACAAGGATGAGCAACTCCTCTATCGCAAGGATTACACGGTCAAGGACTCCGTACCTCATCAGACCGGCAACTTTGATCTCGGGGATCGCATGCTGATGCCTGCCCGCGACATGATGAAGAAATACCTTCAGCTGACGATGAATGACTTCTTCATCCAGGCCAGCCAACCCTCACTGAGGCACGTCGCGGTCGTTTCTCCACCCGCCATCTGACGCCTGTCGTCCGCCCCTAGTACAAGAACGCCTCGACCACATGGTGGTCGAGGCGTTCTTGCATGGCCATGCCATTCGTTGCTTCTCTCAGGTCATTTCATCCTGGCAATCGGCTTCGTCGGGCCAGGCCAGTCGTCTGCAGCCTCATCCCTTGCTGGCCTGAGTACCGCCACCTTCCTCACGGGTGGAGGCTGTCATGTTGCGCGGCTTTCCGCCCCGCAGGCCCAACGGCAGGCGAAGCAATACCTCAGGGCCATTCTGCGCCAGGCTCAGGGTCGTGATCGCCACGAGAATCAGTGCCATCCCTGCCAGTTGCATCATGTCCATGCCTTCTCCCAACACGAACACCCCGAACAAGGTGGCCGTGATCGGTTCTATCATGGCGATGATGGAAGCCACCGACGGCAAGGTATTCTTCAGGCCGATCACATAGCAATAGAAGGAGAACCCTCCCCCCACCAGGCCGAATACCAGAATCAGCCACAGTTCATCGGCGAAGGGGACCGCCACTGCCTGTGAAAGATTCGTCAACGGCAACATCACCAGACTGCTCACGCCCAACGCGATGGCCAATACCCCAGGGGTGCTGCCATGACGCGTGGCTGACTTGAAGGCAAAGATGAAGATGGCGTATGACACACCCGCCAGAAGTCCGAACAGGACACCCAAGGGAGTCACCTTGCCACTCCCGGATTGCAGCACCCCCGTCAGCAGTACGATGCCGATCATCACACCGACGATGGAAATCAGCTTCACCGGTGTCGGGCGTTCCACCCGGGCCAGGAATGACGTGATATAGACGAAAATCGGCGCGCTATACATGAGAGTCGCGGCAACGGCGACACCACTCATGCTGACACTCGTGAAATAGAACATGAAGTTGCCGGCGACCCCTACCCCCGCCAGCAGCGACCACCCCAGCAACGCGAGCGGTTTCCTGGCCGGCACCTTGTGGTAGCCCAGCAATACCATCCAGGCCAGCATGCAGATGAACCCGACAAGGGCACGCCAGAAGGAAATGACTTCAGCCTCCCAGCCCCAGGACATCAGCAAGCTGCCAATCCCACCTGTCAGCCCCCATTGAAAAGCGGCCAACACGACCAACACACTACCCAGTTTTGCCATTCATGCTCCCTTGTCTCAGGAAAAATCAGATCTTCGATAATTAATCAGCCGCAATCGCAGCGTAACAAGAGTCCTCAAGACACATAAACCCATCCCTCATTGGTCGTAACCAGAGTCTCTGAAACTCCATGACTGCCTAGCCAGGGCTTTCATAACCTCATGAAAGACTTCGAATATTCGCGTCTTTAAAACGGTGTTTGACACTGGTATTACCAGTCAACATGACGTCGCCAAGAATGTTTTCCTCGCTTACCTTGATCTGGTGAGCCCTACGGTGATTTCCCGCAGTGTGGATGAAAACTCAACGCCAAACCCTGGATCAACCTTCACATTGCAGTGACAAAAACCAACAAAAAGACAATCACCCTTTCATGCGAAGGAGAGTATTGACATGAATGCATCATGGATGGCGCTTCTGGCGTTCACGCCATTGATACTGGCTGGTATCTTGCTGATAGGGTTCAGAATCCCTGCCCGCATTGCCATGCCCATCGTCTTCGTGGTCACGGCCCTGATCGCCCTGCTTGCCTGGGACATGACCTTCACACGCGTCATGGCCTCATCGTTGCAGGGCTTGATACTGACGGTGGCGATCCTGTGGATCATCTTCGGTGCCCTGCTGCTGCTCAATACGCTCAAGCACTCCGGCGGCATTGCCGCGATCCGCAATGGCTTCTCCGGCATCAGCCCGGACCGGCGAGTACAGGCCATCATCGTCGCCTGGCTGTTCGGTTGCTTCATCGAGGGTGCCTCAGGCTTCGGCACACCCGCTGCCGTCGCTGCCCCCTTGATGGTGGCGCTGGGCTTCCCGGCACTGGCCGCCGTCGTGGTCGGCATGATGGTGCAATCCACTCCGGTCTCCTTCGGTGCCGTCGGCACCCCCATCGTCGTCGGTGTCTCGGGAGGACTCGACAAGGCTGGCGTCAGTGACGCTCTGGCCGCGAACGGGTCAAGCTGGGACAGCTACTTCCAGTTGATTACCTCGGAAGTCGCCATTACCCACGGCATCATCGGTATCTGCATGCCACTCATCATGGTGGCGGTGATGGTGCGCTACTTCGGGGCCAATCGCTCCTGGCGCGAGGGGCTTGAAGTCGCTCCCTTCGCGCTGTTCGCGGGTGTCTGCTTCGTGGTGCCCTATGTACTGGCCGGCCTGCTGCTCGGGCCGGAATTCCCCTCGATGATCGGCGCCATGGTAGGCCTCGCCATCGTGGTACCCGCCGCGCGCAAGGGCTTTCTGCTGCCCAGCAGGACCTGGGACTTCCCGAACGCTGACCACTGGCCCGAGGAATGGGTGGGCAAGCTGGACATGACGCTGGAGCCCGTCGAGGGCCGCACGCCGCTCTCGGTCGGCATGGGCTGGCTGCCCTACGTACTGCTGGCAGTGCTGCTGGTGATGTCCCGCGTCATCGAGCCGCTCAAGGAAGCGCTGACCTCCTTGAGCTTCGGCTGGAGCGGTATCCTGGGCGAGAGTGACATCTCCGGCAGTCTGCAACCACTGTATCTGCCCGGCGGTATCCTGGTGATCGTGGTGCTGCTGACCGTCGTGCTGCACCGCATGCGCATGCAGGATGTCAGTGCCGCCGTCACGGAATCCAGCCGCACGATTCTGGGCGCAGGCTTCGTGCTGCTGTTCACGATCCCCATGGTGCGCATCCTGATCAACTCCGGCGTGAACGAGGCAGATCTGGTCTCGATGCCGGTGGCCATGGCGCAGTTCATCGCTGACAGCGTGGGCGACATCTATCCGCTTTTCGCCCCCAGCGTCGGGGCCCTCGGGGCCTTCATCGCCGGCTCCAACACCGTCTCCAATTTGATGCTGGCGGATTTCCAGTTCAATGTGGCAGGCGCGCTGGGCATCTCCAGCGCCATGATGGTCGCCCTCCAGGCCGTCGGCGCGGCTGCCGGCAACATGATCGCCATCCACAACGTGGTCGCCGCCTCGGCGACCGTCGGGCTACTGGGGCGTGAAGGCATCACCCTGCGCAAGACGATCCTGCCGACGCTCTACTACGTGATCTTCGCCGGCATCATCGGCATGATCGCCTTCCATGGCCTGGGCGTGGTGGATGGCTTGATGCGCTGACAGAGCGCCACGTATCACTGTGACATACGACAGCGGGCCCGCATTGTGCGCGGGCCTGCTGTCGTACGGAGATCATCAATAGAATATTGAATGTGTTTACTCCAGGGGCCTGTTTATCAACAAGACACGGCGTAATAAATTGCCCCATATCACCGAAACGGCAGCCTTCATGCCGCAAGTTTCTGGAGCAGACACCCCATGACCCACTCTGTATTGCACCCCACCCGATTACAGCAGACCCGCTTGCAGCAAGCCCGCGAGCTCGAACTGCCTTCCCGCGAAGCCATGCTGCGGCGCGCCCCCTCCGTCCAGCAATTCTGGGACAGCCACCGTCAACTGCTGAGTGACGCCTGGCGTGAATGGGAAGCCGTTGAGCAAGACGACCTCGCCATCCTCGACAGTGGATTGATCGACAAGGCGCTGCGCACTGCCGTCAAGCAGGCGTGGGAGAATCCCGAGCGCGAGACGGACGTCAAGGCGCTGATGACAGAAGTCGCCACTGACGTCTATCAGTTCCAGCTCTTCGATGTCGAGCGCATTGCTGATTTGCGCAACCTGCTCGAAAAGGCATGGGATGCCGGTATTCCGCTGCGCCCGCCCTACGGCATCGTGCTCAATCGGCGCGGCGCCATGCTCGACCGTCGCTCACAGGGCTATCTGGCGGCACCGAGTTTCCAGGCGTTCTATCAGCAGCTGCTGGATACCTACATGCGTCCGATCTCGCGGCTGCTGTTCCCGGAAATCATCGGCTACGACAGCCAGTCCTTCGGCTTCTCGATCCACTATCAGCCCACCACGGACGCCTCGATTCGGCCGCATACTGATGCCTCGTCCGTGACCCTCAACATCAACATGAACCTGCCCGACGAGACCTTCGTGGGCTCTGAACTGGATGTTCTGGACGCCGCGAGCGGAGACGCAGTGCGCTTCTCGTTCACGCCCGGCTCGGCTATGCTGCATCGCGGTAATGTGCCGCATGCCGCGCAGCCGATCACCAGCGGCCAGCGCTCCAACCTGGTGCTGTGGCTGTATGGTGAGCGAGGCCAGATACCGCCACAGGGCGCGCAACGCCGGGCGATACCTGCCAGAGACCGCTGGGTCGCCTCAAGCGTCAAACAGGATGATTACGCACCGTTCTGATGGCACACACCAGTGAGCAACAACGACAAAGGGGCCTCGAAAGGCCCCTTTGTCGTTGATAGGTACTGACGATACCCGCTCATGACCAGCGGATCATGGCCTCTCCGGGAATGACAGGAAAGCCGAGCAGATCACGAATGGCCGCGGCATCCGGCGAGAGCGTCAGCCAGCTCACGGCGGCGATATTGAGCAGTACCACACACCAGAACACGACCCGGTAGCTTGTCTTGCGCGTCTTGTGGCGCAGGCTCTGCTGGGCGATCAGCGCGCCCGGCCATCCACACAGCAGCTCCATGAAGTGCAATTTCCCCTCGGACACGCGCCACTCCCCTGATGTCGCGGCCTGCTTGTCGATTCGATAGGCCAGATACGTCACCAGACTCATGCCCAGATACGCCACTGGCAACATCCAGGGCAGACGCCCCTGCTGCCAGCCTGCCCCGAGCACGACCATCACGGCCAGCAGCATCAACCATGCAAGCCCCACTCCAGCAGAAGTAGTGGAAGCCCCTGCCCCAAACGTGCGAAAGCGTGTGGCACGTGGGCGATCGTTCTCATCCATGCCCAGCTGATAGTGCACCTGTGCACTGGCCCTTGGCCGCCCCCGCCCCTTGTATGCACTGATGTGCGCAAAGACAGCCTTGCCCCCGGCTTGTGGCGTGATGAAGCCGAAGCCCTTGTCATCATTCCAGCGCGTCAATCGTCCCTGATGATTCATTGCATCGTCTCTTGTCAGCCTCGCCATCACGATGATGGCTGTTCCCGTATGCGACCGTTCGCAAGGCATGCGTCACAGCGCTTCGCAATCAGTCAATATAAATAAAGCAAGAATATCAGATGCTTGAAAACAATCGGCAGCTAGTTAACGGCAACGCAATGTACACATCACCACAGCGAAATTCCCGAGCGCTCAGGCCTGTAGCAGGATGATTCTCGTGAATCAGCGCTGCCATCACGCGATACAGCATCACCAGACAATAACGCCACCCACCGCTGCTGGAGTCCATCATGTCCCTGCCTGACGCCAAGAACCGCAAGATCATCGAAGGCCGGCCTGCCCTCATCGTCATCGACATCCTCGCCGGCGCCTTCATCAATCAGGACAAGCGTGCCATCGCGCACATGCCGGATTATGTCGAACGCATGGCCCTGTCACGCAAGTTGATCGACAAGGCCCGCGAGCGTGACATCCCCGTCATCTTCATTCAGGAAGTCCATCGTCCGGACGGCATCGATTTTGGTCGCGAGCTGGATGGTGATGAGGATCGTCACTGCATCGAAGGCCACCCGTATACCGAGATAGCCGCTGAACAGCTTGGCTATCGAGACCACGACTATCTGATCAAGAAGCGCCGCTACTCGGCATTCTATGGCACTGATCTCGAGATTCTGCTGCGCGGCCTGGATGTCGACACTCTGCTGCTGTGCGGTGGCCTGACGGATGTCTGCGTGCATTACACCTTCGTTGACGGCCATCAAGGAGATTACTTCTGCCGCGTCGCCGAAGACTGTGTTGCCGGTTCATCACAGCGCGCCCATGAAGGTGCCCTGGAAGCCATGGAATACCTGCAGCGTGGCGCTCGGCGCTCACTGGACAGCATGCTCAGCGCGATGGATAGCCACATCAAGCCTGAAAGTCGCGTCTGATCACAGACGCCTGTTCCGCCCTGAAGGCAACTGAAAGTCGTCTCCCACCACTGATTGAAAGGAATCCACCATGACACTGCAATTCATTGATTCAGGTCGCCGCATGAGCCAGGTCGTCATTCACGGCAACGCCGTGCATCTGGCAGGCCAAGTCGCTGACGATGCTTCCACCGGCATGAGTGACCAGACTCGCCAGATTCTTGAGCAGATTGATGCCCTGTTGGCACGCGCAGGAACAGACAAGCATCATCTCGTCTCGACGCAGGTCTGGGTGCAAGACATGGCCGAGTTTGCCGAAATGAATGAAGTCTGGGATGCCTGGGTCTCGCCGCAACATCCCCCGGTGCGCGCCGCGGTACAGGCAGTACTCGCCAAGCCTGAGTGGAAGGTCGAGATGATGGTGATCGCAGCCCTGCCAGAGAGCTGAAACATCGGCACTCGCTGCCTCGCCATCAACACATGACCAGACCTGAAGGCGGACCGGACATGAAGCATGGCGAGGCCGTGCTAGCCATCTCAAGAGTCATTTCAAGAGCTCTGACCGAGACGATGTGCTCGATGAAGGCCGGCATGGCACATTGCAGGCCTGCTTGCCCGCACGAAGTAACTCGCGAAGAAGTGGCAACCGATTGACGCCCCGCGATGCGACATTCGCGGTCAGCAATGAATGACCCTGCCCCTTGGCGTTCTGAAGCTACCTATGCCAGACACTGCAAATGCCTGAAGCACGTGGAAACGATGTCCGCGCATATCCACTGCCAGCAGCACATGATAATTACAATATCGAGGCAAGTGACATGAAACATACCCGCCGTCAGGCAAGTACAGGTCGGGGCGATATCGACCTGTTGGATAGTACCCACTCCACCGGACAACCTGTCAGTACCCAGCGACTGCTGCGCTTTCTGATTCCGTCGCTGATCGGCGTATTGCTGTTCATGACGCCGATGCTGTTGGGGGGCCAATGGACGGTGCCGATCGCCTACCTGATCAGTCAGATCACCGCGCTGGTCGCTCCTTACATGATGACGATAGCCATCATCATCGTCGTCATCCCCTCGCTCATCAGCACGGTCATCCTGCTGTCACCCGCCTTGAAGCGTCATCCGCATCCCTTCTTTCAGCTCTTCAATGCTCGCCCGGGCTGGCTGCTGCTTCGGCTGGCAGGCACTGCAGCGCTGCTGATGGTGTATCTCGAGGCAGGCCCCGTCTGGGTATGGGACAAGGACACCGGTGGTGTGCTGTTGTATGAAGTGGCGCCGATATTGCTGACGCTGTTCTTTCTGAGCTCCATCCTGCTGCCATTGCTGACGGATTACGGCCTGATGGAATTCATCAGCGTCATGATCAATCGTCCCTTCCAGCGCATGTTCAAGCTGCCGGGGCGTGCCGCCATCGACTGTCTCGCCTCTTGGCTATCCGCTTCCTCGGTGGGCATCATCCTGACCTCGCAGCAATATCACGATGGCCACTATACCAAGCGTCAGGCCTCGACCATCGCGACCAACTACTCGATCGTCTCCATCGCCTTTGCCTATGTGGTACTGAGCTTCGTCAATCTGGAACGCGTCTTCCTCGGCTGGTATCTGTCGGTCACCCTAGCCGGTATCGCCTGTACACTGATCATCCCGCGTCTGCCACCACTGAGCAGGGTCGCGAATCTGACGCGCGATGATGAGCCGCCGCAACAGGAGCAGGACGATCGCGCCGCCGATGAGCCACTGCTGGGCTGGGCCTTGCGTCGCGGCATCGAGCGGGCCGACAGAGCGCAGAAGCCGCTGGCAAAGCTCAAGTCATCGCTGTATGCCGCGGCTGATCTCTCGATCACGGTCTACCCGACCATGATGATTCTTGGCGTGCTGGGCCTTGCGCTGATCAAGTACACCCCGGTGGTCGACGTACTGGCCACTCCACTGGTGCCCTATCTGGAACTGATGGGACTGCCGGAGGCTAGGGTCGCGGCAACCGCCATGCTGACCGGCTTCATTGACCTTCTGATGCCGGTGATTCTGGGGTCAAGCATCGAAAGCGAACTGACGCGCTTCGTGATTGCCGGAGCTGCCGTGAATGGCATCATCTTCCTGACGGAGGTGGCCATCGTGATTCTCAAGGCGCGCATTGGCCTCAACCTGTTGCAGCTGTTCATGATCTGGCTGCTACGCCTGCTGATCGCGATCCCGATTCTCAGCCTGATGGGGCGGATCATTCTGTAAGGCCAGCAAGCAGCATGCGCTGATACACGTAGCCCAGGCCACGATATCAGTGCATGCCGCCAGCTGTTCACAAGGACTGTCCACAAGCGCTGTTTGAGGGAGGCTGATTTCAGAGGGGCTGGGCTGATCCGTGGTGCATGCGCAGCACCTCGAGAAAACGCACCAGCGCGGCAGGCGGCCGCTGGGCACGATGGATGGCAGTGACCGTCGAGGTTACAAGACTGACATCCGGCTTCAACAAGCGCAGCCGCTGCTGCTCCACCCAGCGCTGCGCGTAGGAGACGGGCAAGTTGCCGACATAGCGTCCAGAGAGGATCAACAGCGCAACGCCTTCTGCATTCTGATGGGTATCACTCTTGACCTGTCCCAGGCCGATGTCTCGCTGGAAGGCCTCTATCGTGTCCAGATAACCGGCATCCAGGCACAGTGCTTTATGCAGATCATCTTCGGTGAGCTCTTCATCTTTGATGGAATACAAGGGATGCCCTCGTCCGCAGAACAAGCCATGAGTGGTCTTATAAAGCGGCAGATAATCAAGATTCTGGCGGCTGCCATTGAAGAGACCGATCGCCAGATGCAAGCGACCATCCAATACCTGGGCTTCCAGATCGGCGGGATCACCGACACTGATATTGACGCTGGCCCCGGGCGCCTCGGCCAGAAATGCCTCAAGAGCATCAGCGACCCGAAAGTCCGGATTGGAGACCGCATTGTCGATGATGCCCAGATTGAGTTCACCACTGAGTTGCTGACCGACACCGCCCGCCTCATCGACAAAGGCATCCACCGCCGCCAGCAGTCGCTGGGTACTGCGCAGCAATTGGCTGCCTTCCGGTGTCAGGCTGAACCCGGCATGGCCTCTGTGACATAGCCGATACCCCAGACGTCCTTCCAGCCGCGCCATCTTGGTGCTGATGCTGGCCTGACTCATACCCAGGCGCAGCTGTGCCTGAGTGAAGCCGCCACACTCACAGATGGCATGAAAGACGCGCAACAGCTTGAGATCGATATCGTGAAGATTGCCCAGCATCTGAAAGCCACCTGCTTCTGGAGTTTGCTCGATGTGGCATGCAAAAAAATCTGCCAACTGACATGTCACCGAATATTACCGTATTCATGGCGCTGACAAGCATGGCGAACGCTACGCCATGCTTGTCAGCGCCAGACAGAAATTGCCCTGCACCAAGTGACAGATAAAAGAGCCAAGTGACAGATAAAAGAGCAAAGTGACAAGCGCCATCAAGGCGAAACGACTTGCCAATGAAAATACCAGCGCCATGACTTCCCTACGCCGCATCACCAGGGAGAAGTCCGCTACCGGAGCCCGTCATGCCCCCCTTTGTCCAAGACATCGTCCATCGAACATGGCCGGTGATGATCCTTATCGTTGCCATCGCGTCCTTCCAGATCGGCGCATCCCTCGGCAAGAGCCTGTTCCCCAGCATAGGGCCAAGCGGTATCACGACACTGCGCTTGCTGGTCGCCGCGATATTGCTGCTTGCGGTACTCAGGCCATGGCGCAAGCCCATCACGGTGGACGATTGGCCGATCATCCTCGGCTACGGCGCGGCCCTGGGCATGATGAACCTGCTCTACTACACCTCTCTGCAGACGATTCCACAAGGTATTGCGGTCGCTCTGGAATTCACCGGCCCCTTGAGCGTCGCCTTACTGTGCTCGCGCCGCAGAGGAGACCTTGCCTGGGTGTGTCTCGCCATCCTTGGCATCGTCATGCTGCTGACACTCGGGCCACAGGATTCAGGCCCGATCGACCCGTGGGGCGTGGCATGTGCGCTGGGCGCGGGAGCTTGCTGGGCAGGCTATATCCTGTTCGGTCAGCGGGCAGGCAATCGCCATGGTACCTCAGCCGTCGCGCTGGGCATGGCGGTGGCGGCACTGGTCGTGACGCCGATAGGCATATGGGAGGCAGGCAGCGCGTTGCTGTCCTGGGACATCCTGCCGTTGGCGCTAGGTGTCGCTGTCCTCTCGGCGGCGATCCCCTATGCGCTGGAAATGTACACGCTGCCAAGACTCTCCGCCCCTGCCTTCGGCACTCTCATGAGCCTGGAGCCTGCTGCCGCTGCACTGTCGGCATTGCTGCTTCTAGGCCAAGAGCTGGTACTGCTGCAGTGGATGGCGATTGGCCTGGTGGTATTGGCATCACTGGGAGTGACGCTATCCGGGCCTGCCGCCTCCCATCAGTTGTCGACCGAGCTGCATTGATCTGACTGACCTTGCCGCTGAAGGTATGCCACTGAGAGGATATCGGACAGAGCCGCGGTTCATCCCTGCTGACCTGGCCCAGCGAGAGAAATGCGTCAGCCAATGAAGGTGCCAGACGTATTGCCACCGCTGGACTTGCTGCCGCCCTGTCCACCAGCGCCACCGCTCTGATCATCATTGTTGTCATCATCCGCAGGGTCCTCGTCCCTGGAACGATCATCCCTGGCATTCTGACCCTGTACATCATCGTGTGCAGACCCTGCCGCCGAATCATCGGCCGGGGACCGATGGGCGTTGGCATGCACGGCCAGCGCATCATTGGGGTTACGCGCCTCGACCTGGGCCTCTCGGGTGAAGCCCTGGGTTTCCAGCAGGCTCGCGTACCACTGATTGCCCTTCAGGCTGATGGTCAGATTCAAGCCCAGAAACAGGATGTTGGAGATCAGCTGGCCATCCATGGTCGGCGGAATGAAGACCGAGCTGAGCACGATGAAGCCGAACAGGCTGGCCGCCAGCAACCACATGCGTTTGTAGAGCGCCCAGAACAGGCCGAAGAAGAAGGCAGGCCATGACCAGCCGATCTTGACGGCACGCTTGCCGTGTTCGGGATGCGTCAGAATACGAAATGAGGCCATGGTGAAGATCCTTGTCTGAGAGGCCGAGCGATCAGTGTGGCACGATACTCGCACTATACCGCTGACCACTTGTCAGAACCATGAACCCGAATGGCGCTATCCCACTGATTCTGTTTGTACTTGTCCCATACCCACAGTACCAGGTGCTCTCTGGCCCCTGCCGGATGGAGATTCAGGTTCACCAGGTCTGGATGACCAGCGGCGCATCACCGGCCGGGTATGCACAGCACATCAATACCTGGCCTTGAGCAACAGCAGCTTGCGGTGTCTCAGGATATTGCACCTCCCCCGACACGAGTCGCAGCGCACAGGTGCCGCAACGGCCAGATCGACAGCTGGACAAGACTTCCACGCCGGACTGTTCGGCCAGCTCCAGCAGAGTCCCATGCTGTGGTGTCCATTCGCTGTTCGTGGCTGGCTTCGACGCCTTTCCCTGCCCGCGTGGCGCGCGCGGAGTGAAGGTGACTTGCGCACGCTCGGGCAAGACCTTGCGCAGTACCTCATCCACATGTCCTGCAGAACCCTGTATTGAAGAGCCCTGTATCGCAGAGCCTCGGGACGATTCCGCCTCGTCCTCAAGCGACCCACGCCCGAAGAACTCGTGATGCAACTGCGTACGCGGCAGCCCCAACGTCATGAGCGCGGCATATTGCGCGCGCATGAAACCCTCCGAACCACACAGATAGACATGACAGTCAGTCATGTCCGGTAGCCAGTCGCTCAGCGCCACCATATCCAGTCGGCCCTGTGTCTGATGATGAGAGGTCGCCAGATCGACACTACGCGGCCGAGAGTAGGCAATATGTACATGCAGCCATGGATATGTCTGTGCCCAAGCCGTCAGATCGTCAACAAAGGCGTGCTCAGAGCCATCGCGCGCAGCATGCACGAAATACACCTCACCAGGCGATGTATTACCGGCAATGGCGCGCTGAACATGTTCCTGAAGCATGGCGATCATCGGCGTGATGCCGACGCCGGATGACAGCAGAACCACAGGCGCGGGCGAATCCTGCAACACGAAATCACCGGCCGGCGGCAGGGCTTCCAGCACATCGCCCACCGCAAATTCATCATGCAACAGACGTGAAGCAATACCGACCGGGTCGCGCCTGACCGAGATGCGATACGCCTTCTGATCGGCATGCCACGCCTGCGACAGGCTGTAGCTGCGCATCACGGCGATCTCTCCAGATGACAGGTGATGTTCAGGGGTGGAGGCCAATCGTAGTGTCAGAAACTGGCCCGCCTGATAGGCGACGATTCCCTCCGATGCGCTATCACTGCCCCTCCCAGGCAACGGTCCCAGAAAGAAGGACGTGATCCCATCGCTTTCGCGCACCTTGTCGATGACACGCAGGCGGCGAAATGCTGGTGGCACATCATCCTGTACTGGCCAGTCGCCGGTCTGCTCCAGTGAGGGAGAACGCTCGATCAGACGCTCCTGTGCCGGCATTGCGTGTTCGACATGCCAGACCTGCTCCGGCACCACATCCACGATCCGCTCGGCACCTTCCACCAGCGCGGCCCGCTGTGGGTTCCAGTCAACTCTGGCGCGCCCCTTGAGTACGAGCACCGCGCCACTGGTGAAATCGGGTATCAACAGGCTGACACGAGAATCCAGCTCGATATTGCCCAGGGTATTGAAGAAGCGATTGCCGGCGAAATCGGGAAACGACAGGCTGCCATCGGCATTCAGGTTAACGAATCCCGGCCTGCCGCCACGATGGGAAACATCAACGCCATTTGACGCCGCACCCTCCAGCTCCCCCGCTCGAGTGGCGATGAAGAAGGTATCTGCCTGTGCCAGCAGGGCGCAACTCACCTCATCGCTCAGGGCCACTTGCCGACTTTCGAGAGGCCTGGCCTGCTCGGCAGCCCAGTCGATCTCTCGCAACTGGATATATTGCGGGCAGTTGCCGAAGCTCTGATCGACACCAAGCCGCAGCACCTCAGTGCCTTGCGCCACCGCATCAACTTCAATCTCTCTCTCATCAGCTTCTCTCTCTCTCCCAACTCCTTTGCCTGCGCCCAGCAGCGTGCCGTTGAGACGATTGCGTCGACGGCTTGCCACATCCAGCCCCAACACCCCCAGCCTGGTGCCGGGGTTGAAATCCAGTGCCAGCAGCTCGGTCAAAGCCGGTCGCTTGTGAATTCTCATCTCGCCAGGGCTGGCATCACACAGCTGGCCGGGGGCGGCAAAGCTCACCACTGCCCATGGCCAGCCCTGCGTGTCCGGTACGCCCATGAACAGCACCGGCAAACTCTCGAAGAAAGCGACATGCTGCTCTGGCATCTGGTCGCGCACATAAGGGGCCACCTGGTCGACATAACGCTCGGGCACTCCTGCACGCGCCTGAACGCGTCGCTCACCCGCATGAAATACCTGGCGATGCTCACTCATGATGACACCCTCACGGTCGTGGTGATTCAGGCCAGAATCGGGCTAGCCGCCATGCCCACGAAGCCAGGCAGTGCCTCGACACGCGCAAGCCAGCCACGGATATTGGGATAACCGCCGAGGCCGACACCTCCCTCAGGGGCATGGGCGATATAGCTGTAACCCGCGATATCGGCCAAGGTAAGGCGCTCACCCACCAGGTAGTGACGCTGATCCAGATGTGACTCCATGACGGCGAACAGGGCATGGGCACGAGCGATGGTCTGCTCATGATCGAAGGGAGCACCAAATACGGTGACCAGACGTGCGGCACAGGGGCCCGAGGCGATTTCGCCAGCCGCCACTGACAGCCAGCGCTGCACCTCGGCCGCCGCCAGTGAATCGCTGGGCATGAAGCGCTGCTCGCCGTCATAGCGGTGGGTCAAGTAGACGAGGATGGCGTTGGAGTCACTCAGGAAGACGCCATTGTCTTCGATGGCAGGTACCTGTCCGAATGGGCTGATCTTGAGAAATTCGGACGCCTTGTGCGCGCCATTGGCCATGTCGAGATCTATCGTCTCGTAGGGAATGCCCAGCAATGCCAACATCAGCTCGACACGGTGACAGTGACCGGATTTGGGATTACGAAACAGACGAATAGGTGCGGCAGTGGAAGAGAAGCGTGAGTTCATGATTCACCTGCAATGTGAGGAGAGTGCAAAGAGAGTAAGGATGGTGTGAAAGACGCCGGGTCATGAAGACTCAAAAACCGAAATCGCTCAGCTCCGGGTGGTCATCGGGACGACGCCCGAGCGGCCAATGGAACTGTCGCTCGCTTTCAGCAATAGGATGTTCATTGATGCTTGCGTGGCGGTGGGTCATCAGGCCTTGTGCATCGAACTGCCAGTTTTCATTGCCGTAGGCGCGGAACCACTGGCCGCTGTCGTTGCGGTACTCGTAGGCATAACGCACGGCAATGCGGTCGTCTGCCGTCGCCCACAGTTCCTTGATCAGGCGGTACTCGAGCTCGCTTGCCCACTTGCGGGTCAGGAAGGCCACGACCTCATCACGCCCGGTCACGAATTCGGCCCGATTGCGCCAACGGGTATCCGGGGAATACGCCAGCGCAACCTGCTGGGGATTGCGACTGTTCCAGCCGTCTTCAGCGAGACGCACCTTCTGAGCAGCACTTTTCGGGGTGAACGGTGGCAAGGGATGACGTGGAAGATTGGCAGACATGGCAACGACTCCAGCGATTGAGGGGATCAGACACAGATTGGATAGGCGCCTCTCCAAGGTACTCTGCCCGCCATGCCACTAGAATCCTCACCAAACACAATTCATTATTCCAAACAATGACAATAATCGCCGTGAACAGGAGCCAGCAATGGACCGATTGCAGACACTGGAGGTCTTCGTGGCCGTGGCGGATACCGAAAGCTTCGCGGCAGGCAGCCGCGCGCTGGGCATGAGCGCTCCCTCGGTGACACGCGGCATCAATGCTCTGGAAGCCCGCCTGGGTGCGCGCCTTTTCACGCGCACCACACGGCGCGTGCGCCTGACCGAGATCGGCGAGCGATATCTGGCGGATGCACGGCGCATCCTGGCGGAGCTTCAGGCAGCGGAGGATGGCGTCAGCGGCGCCGCGACTCGCCCTACCGGCGTATTGCGCGTCACCTGCCCCACCGAGTTCGGTCGCATTCACGTGATGCCGCTGCTGATGGAGTATCTGGAGCACTATCCCGAGATGCGCGCCGAAGTAGTGATGGTGGACCGCGTAGTCAACATGATCGAGGAAGGCTTCGATATCGCCGTGCGCATCGGCTCACTGCCCTCTTCGGGGCTCTCGGCACTCCGTGTAGGCAGTGTGCGACGAGTCGTATGCGGCTCACCGGCCTATTTCGCCCGCGAAGGCATTCCCACCTCATTGGAGGCGCTGACCACACAACGCGTCATTGCTTCAAGCACACTGAACAACGGCAAGGAGTGGCGTTTCGGCCGTGAGGGAGAACACTCTGTACGCGTAAGCCCACGGCTAACGATGAGCAGCATTGCTGCCTGCATCGAGGCGGCGCACAGTGGCTGGGGCATCACCCGCGTGCTCTCGTATCAGGTCGGCGAGGATCTTGCCGAGGGCCGCCTGCAGGCCGTACTGGAGGAGCTCGAACCACTGCCGCTACCGATCCACCTGTTGCACAGCGAGGGTCGTGGCGCAGTGGCCAAGGTACGCACCTTCCTGGATCTTGCCGCCGATCGTCTGCGCGCCGACCCGGTGCTGAATCCTACACCGTCAGCGCGATTGACCGACTGAGCCAACCTCCGGCGCATTGAAGGCCGTGATGTCCTCGCGCAGCAGGCCAAGCAGTCGATCGGCACCGACGCTCAGTTGCCGGCCCAGTCGACTGATCAGTTGCACATGCGGCGTGATGAAAGGCGCTTCCTGAAGCGACAGTCGACATAGCCTGCCCGCTGCCACTTCTTCACTGACCACGAATTCCGGCAGCAGGGTCACGCCGCCCTGCAGCGCGAACTGCTTGAGCATCGCCAGCGCGTTGCAGGTGAGCGTCGGGCTCAGCATCACCCCGGCCTGATGCTCCGCCTGCGCGACGATCTGGCGAATGCCGAACGACACCTCCGGCAGCGCCAGGGCATATCCGTCGAGCGCCGCCAGCGACAATGGCTCGGGCACAGCCGCCGTCGCCTGACGCGCCAGAGGATGCGCCGGATTGACCACCGCGCACACCGACTGAGGGCGCGAGACGTGCGCGCGAATCCTTGGATCACTTGCCGGATGGAACACCAGCCCCAGATGCGCCTCGTCCTCGACGACCTGACGGATCACCTCATTGCTGCCACATAGATTCACCTTGAGCTCGATGCCCGGATAACGCGCGGAAAAGCAACTCAATGGCCCTGCCAGACCCTCGATGAATCCCTCGCCGATGGCCAGCACCAGAGAACCACTCTGCAGCCCCTTCAATGACTGCAACGACTCCAGCAGCACCTCCTGCTGCGCCAGACGCTGACGGTAGTACTCCAGCACCCGCTCGCCGGCTTCCGTCGGCTTGACCCCACGTCGATGACGCTCAAGCAGCGGCATGCCCAGCTCATGCTCCAGCTGGGTGATCTGTCGGCTGACCGCAGACGGTGCCACATTCAGGAAATCCGCCGCTGCCCGCACGCTGCCCAGTCTGGCGGCCTCGTGGAAATGACTGATACGTCGTTCCTGCACCAGACTCATCACGCCCCCAGTATTGCCTTGAAGGCAACATTAAAGTGAATTTCGGATTATTGCTGGAACACAGAAGCGCTGTCCATACTCGAGTCACCGGATGACCATCCCCCTTTCACCACGACAGGAATCACACAATGACAACAACCGTCGGTGTCATCGGACTGGGCAACATGGGTGGCGGCATGGCCGCAACGCTTGCTCGCCATGACTTCCCCGTCTTCGGATTCGATCTCTCACAGGCTGCGCGTGACAAGGCTGCCGCGGCAGGTGTCACACCGGTCAGTTCACTGGCAGAGCTGCTGGACAGGATCGATATCGTGATCCTCTCGCTGCCCAAGGCAGAGCATGTAGAGCAGCTATGCCTGGGCAAGGAAGGCACACAGGAAGAGAATCAAGACACCATCCGTCTCCTGACGCTGGGAAAGCCCGGCCTGATCGTGATCGACACCACCACCTCGACTCCCGAGACCAGCCACAAGGTGGCGGCTGCGCTGGCGACTCGTGGTATCGACTTCATCGACGCCCCGGTATCCGGCGGCCCCAAGGGCGCGGCGAGTGGCAGCATGTCGATGGTGATCGGTGCCGAGGAGGAAGTGCTGGCACGCGCCATGCCGGTGCTGGAAGCCATGAGCGGCAGCCGCGTGCACGTCGGCGGTTGCGGGGCGGGCAACGTCGCCAAGATTGCCAACAACATGCTGGCGGCCTGCCATCTGATCAGCACGGCGGAAGCCGTCTCCATGGCCGCCAGGGCGGGTGTCTCCCCAGAGAAATTGCTGGAAGGCGTGAATGCGGGCTCGGGACGCAGTGGTGCAAGCCAGGTGATGTTCCCCAGCTGGGTGATCAACAAGGCCTACGATTCCGGCTTCACCATGGGCCTGATGCGCAAGGATGTCGGGCTGGCCAGTGATCTGGCAGCAGCGCTTGGACTGGAGCTCCCCCTTGCCAACGCCGTGGCGCAGCTCTGGGACGAGAGCCGCGCGAGCCTGGATGACAGCGAAGACTTCTGCGCCATCGTGCAACGCACCGACCCGACCCTCTTTGGCCACGGAGAATAAGCCATGCTAACCCAGGACATGACCCCGACCTCCCCGATTGCTCAGCGCATCGCCGAGTTGATGCAGGCGTTTCAGAGCAGCAGCCAATCTCCTGACGACAGTTTTGTCGTCAGCAGCCTGATCGGTGGTGAGTTCGTCACTGGCACGGGTGACGCCATCGAGGTACGCAACGCCCATGATGACAGCCTGATGCTGTCCTTCCCGGATGCCGATCGCGCTCAGGTCGCGCTGGCCAATGCCGCCACACGCCAGGCGCAACCGCAGTGGGCTGCCATGACCGCCCAGGCGCGTGGGCGCGTCATCTATCAGATAGGCAGCCTGATTCGTGAGCAGGCCGAGACACTGGCTGAACTCGAAGCGCTGAGCGCCAACAAGCCGATTCGCGATGCCCGCGTCGAGGTGGCCAAGGTCGCCGAGATGTTCGAGTACTACGCGGGCTGGGCAGACAAGCTGCACGGCGAGGTGATTCCGGTCCCAACCTCACACCTCAACTACGTGACCTACGAGCCGTTGGGCACCGTGCTACAGATCACGCCGTGGAATGCGCCCATCTTCACTGCGGGCTGGCAGATCGCCCCGGCCATCACCGCCGGCAATGCAGTGATTCTCAAGCCTTCGGAGCTGACGGCGCTGTCCTCGCTGGCACTCGGTGTGTTGATCGAGCGCGCCGGCGTGCCGCGCGGGCTGGTCAATATCATCGCGGGCTACGGTCATACCATTGGCCAAGCCTTCATCGCCGAGGGCGATATCCGCAAGGTGGTGTTCGTCGGCTCGCCCGCCACCGGCCGCCATATCGCCACCGCCGCGGCACAGCGCTGCATTCCCTGCGTGCTGGAGCTGGGCGGCAAGTCGGCCAATATCGTCTTCGAGGATGCCGATCTCGAGGTGGCACTGCGCGGCACTCAGGCGGCCATCTTCTCCGGTGCGGGTCAGAGCTGCGTGTCGGGTTCGCGCCTGCTGGTACAGGCCTCTATCTACGAGAAGTTCACCAGCGCGCTGGCCGAGGCCGCCACGCAATTCACCCTTGGTGATCCGCAGGACCCGGCGACCCAGATCGGCCCGATCAACAACGCGAAGCAATACCAGCATGTGACGTCGATGCTTGCCGGGGCCATCGAAGACGGCGCGCGCCTGGCGGATGGCTCAGCAGACCCCATCCCGGACACCGGCGGCTATCATGTCGCGCCGACGGTGCTGCTGGGCGACAACGCCATGACCTGCGCGCAGGAGGAGATCTTCGGCCCGGTCGTGGTCGCCATACCGTTCGAGGAGGAAGCCGACGCCATCCGCATCGCCAATGACAGTCGCTTCGGGCTGGCCGGTGCCGTCTGGACGCGTGATGTCGGGCGCGCCCACCGCGTGGCGCGTCAGGTGCGCGCGGGTACCTTCTGGGTCAATGGCTACAAGACCATTCACGTCAGCTCCCCCTTCGGGGGCTACGGCGAGAGTGGCTATGGCCGCTCCTCCGGGCTGGATGCGCTGCGCGAATACAGCGAAGTGAAGAGCGTGTGGGTCGAGACCGCCGCCGAACCGGCCGCCAGCTTCGGCTATGGGGCGAGTCTGGAATGAGGGCTCTGCGACCCTGACCCTTCGGTCACGCCTGAAACGGCAACCAAGGCCCCACCGCCCATCAGCGGTGGGGCCTTGGTGCTTATTTGGCGAGGGTATTGTTGTCGGCAGTATCGCCGAGGGAGATGACCAGGTCCGTGACGGTGACCCATCATGAGTGGCTTCACACCATGGGGGCGGCATCCTCGCCATCCTCCGGCATCGTCACGGCATAACGCTCCTTCGAGCGCTGCTGCCAGGCAGCAAGCTCCGCCGTCAGATAGGGCATGAAGCGCTGCCCCTGACGCGAGACGGGATGAAAACGCGAGGTGACCAGCGCGACATCCAGGTTGATGGTCGGCGCGAATGGCACCACGCGCAGCTGGCAATCGCGCCGCGCCAGCATCGCCTCCGCCGTCACCGGATCGATCAAGGCAATGCCTATCCCTTCATTGACAAGCATCGCGACCGAGGGAAACAGATGCGTCTCGATGCTTGCCTGCAGCGTCATGCCTGCCTGCTGAAAGGCACGCGCTAGCTTCAAGGTACTCTGATGGTGCTGATCCAGCGTGATGATGGTTTCCCCGGCCAGATCCTGTGGGAACAAGACCTCGCGTTGCGCCAGCGGATGCATGACAGGCACGGCCAGTGCCATGCAGAGCTGATACTCCTCCAGCACCAGCTCCTCGACCGCGGCGTCTGCCTCGATGACCCCGAGGTCAAACTGGCCCTCGGCGACCCACTCGGCGATCTTGCGTGAACTGAACGTCTGCAGTGACAGACGGCTCCTGGGGAAGTCGGCAAGATAGCGTGACATCACTCGAGGCATCACCGTCGGCGAAAGCCCCGGCATCGAGGCCACGGTGAGCTTGCCGGCGTGACCATCACGCAGACCATCCGTCAGTTCATCCAGATGCCCCACCGATGCCAGCACCTTGTCGACACCCTCCGCCAGATGGACGGCTTCCGGTGTCAACTGGGTGCCATAGTGGTTACGCCGAAAAAGCAGAAACCCGACGTCACTCTCCAGATTGGCGATCGCCGTGCTCACCGCCGGTTGCGTCAAGCCAAGCCGACGCGCTGCCTGGGAGAGACTGCCCGTGCGCACCACTTCCTGGAAGATCTGCAACTGACGCAGGTTATGTCTGAGTTTCATGACAACTGGGCTCTTGTGGCGGGGCTCTCGTGACGGGACTCTCGTGGCAAGGCCCTCGTGCCTGGCGTTCGAGAATGGACGCTTGGGACTGGATGCTCAAGACTAGCCTCTCGTGAATAGGCTCTAAATTGTTCTTATGACTTAATAGACAGCCTTTAGTTGTGCTTATACCCCCAGCGGGAGGAAGCTGACCAGACCCTCATAACCAACAACAAAGGGCCACAGACAATGCACACGATCGACCTCATGGGGCTACTGCTGTATTTCGCCATCTTGCTGTATATCGGCTATCGCAGTGCCAGGAAGACATCCAGCAGTGCCGACTTCGCTGTCGCCGGCAACAAGATCATCTGGCCGGTGCTGTTCGCCACGCTCGCCGCTTCCTTCCTCGGCGGGGGTGCCTCGATGGGTCGCGCCGGCAAGGCCTTCGACGAAGGCTACGCCTTCATGTTCGCGGCCTCCGCCTTCCCCATCGCCACCATCATCGCGGGCCTCTACATCGCGCCACGCCTCAAGCGTTATGCAGGGGCACAGACGGTCGGCGACATCATGGCGCATCACTATGGTCGCAGCGCTCGCCTATTGACCGGCATCTTCTCGCTGATCTTCTGCATCGGCATCCTCGGCGCCCAGGCGCTGGCCATCGGCACCGTCTTCAATGCCATCCTGGGCATCGAGATCAGCACCGGCATCCTGATTGGCATGGCAGTGGTACTGGTGTACTCCACGGCCGGCGGCATGTGGGCCGTGATCCAGACTGACGTGGTGCAGTTCGTGATGCTAGCGGTCTTCCTGCCCATCACCATGATCGTCGGGCTCGACAAGATCGGTGGCCCCGAGGCCCTGATCGCCGCGCTCCCCAGCGAACACTTCAGCCTCATGGGCGATTACACGCCGCTGATGTTCATCAGCATCTTCATCGCCTTCTTGCTCGGCGAGACCCTCGTCCCGCCCTACACCCAGCGCGCCCTGTCCGCACCGGATTCCCGCCATGCCAGGATCGGCTACTCGCTGGCCGGTGGCTTCGGTCTGCTGTTCTATGCCGTCAGCTCCACCATCGGCTTGATCGCGCTGGTGCTCTATCCGCAGATCTCGCCGGATCAGGCCATGCCGGAACTGATCCGCGACGCTCTGCCGCTGGGGCTGACCGGGCTGGTGCTGGCCTCACTACTGGCGGTGGTGATGTCAACGGCGGATTCCTATCTGAACTCGGCAGCGGTCATCTTCGTCACCGACATCTACAAGCCCTTCATCAACCCCGCCATGTCCGGCAAGCAACAGCTGTGGATCGAGCGCGGCGTCAATCTGGCCATCGGGCTGGGCGCCATCGTGTTCGCGCTTTACGCCACCTCGATCATCGATGCGCTGCTGCTGAGCTACGCCCTGTGGGCGCCGACCATCCTGCTGCCGTTCATCTTCGCCGTGCTGTTCAGGATTCGCTGCAAGCGTGCTGGTGTGGCCGCGATGATCGCCGGCGCCCTGGCCACCAGCATGTGGAAATGGAGTGGCCTGGAACTGGAAGCCCTCACCGGGCTCACCCCGCTGATTGCTGGCGTCATCGTCAACATCACGGTCTTCACTCTGGTCTATCAACTGCTGAATGCTGCTCCAGATCACGATACCGCGACCCAGCCCACTCACTCCTGAGGACCTGACCATGTTCGGATTCACTCTCTACACCATCTGTCTGCTGAGCATCCTCACCGCCGTGGGCATCGCCATCGCCTCCTGGAAGTTCTACCGCGACAACTGAGCCATCGGCAGGGTCTGCGCCGCTCGACCAAGGCTTTCCAAGCTCTGTCATGGTCCTGTCACGGCCCTGCCACCGACTTCATCACGCCGATCATGTCGGGCTGCCCGCCCGGCATGACCGGCAAAGAGAGTACGCGCGATGACCCCGCAATCCCCCGCCGCACGAGCGGCGAGCCACGACAGCATTGCCGTCATCGGCGCCGGCATCATCGGTCTGGCGACCTGCCGCGCCTTGCAGGCACGTGGCTATCACGTTCATTTGTATGACCCGAATCCCGTCGGCGAAGGTACCTCCTTCGGCAACGCCGGTCTGATCGCCAACTACGCCACCTCGCCGATGGCCAGCGGCGACACACTGCGCCAGCTGCCGGGCCACCTGCTGAGCAGGCAGCCCTCCCTTGCCATCGCCCTGCGCCACACCCCCGCCCTCGCGGACTTCGGCTGGCGTTTCCTCAAGGCGGCAACGCCCACCAATTTCCAGCGCCACAAGGCAGATCTGATTGCCTTGCTGGCCAATGCCGTCGAACGTCAGCATGCCCTGATCGATGACCTGCAGACCAAAGCCACCACTGCGCTGGCCAGCCAGACAGGCTGCCTGCAGATCCAGCGCGACACCGCCATCACCCCGCCGGCGCTGGAGAAGATGGCCCAGGCCAAGCGCCGTGACGGGGTCGAATGTCAGGCGCTGGGCGCGAGCCAGCTGCGGGACATGGAACCGTCGCTCAACCCGAAGGGGCTGGCAGGCGGCCTGTTCTTCCCTGACACCCGCCACCTCACCAGCCCGCTGTCACTCAGCCACCAACTCTTCGTACAGCTGGAAGAAGGTGGCCTTGAGTGGACGGCGCAGCAGGTCGACGCCCTCACGCCGATGACCAGTGGTGGTTGGCGCATCGACACCGCCACCACCTCCCACGAGGTCCCGCATGTCGTGGTCTGTGCCGGTATCGCGAGCAACACACTACTGGCGGGACTCGGCAAGCGTCTGCCGGTGGTCAGTGAGCGCGGCTATCACATCGAACTCGCCACCCAGCTGCCACTCTCACGCCCGGTAGGCTGGCTGGCGCATCACTTCTACGCCTCGCCAATGGCGGAAGGCATTCGCCTGGCGGGCACCACCGAGTTCTGTGCGCCGTCGCGCCCCGCCTCGCCACAGCGCTGGCAAGCCCTCACACAATGGGGCGAGACACTCTTCGGTCAGCCCCTCGACGTCGCCCGCCACTGGATGGGGGTGCGCCACTCCACCCCCGATGGCCTGCCGGTAGTGGGCGAAATGCCTGGCTGCCCCGGCCTGCTTCTCGCTTACGGGCACGGCCATCTGGGCCTGACACTCTCGGCCGAGACAGGGGATATCGTGGCCCGGATGGTGGCAGGCGAGCCCCTGCCGGGCTACGCGCGCAGCCTGTCACCGGTCAGGTTCTGCCAATGATCTCGCCTATCTGAGAGAGCTGGGTGAATGGCCTGGCCCATGAACGTGAAAGCCCCTGACAGGTTCGCCTGTCAGGGGCTTCTTGTCTCTTGCGTCAGCGCAGAGCTTGTCAGCACAGGCCACTTCAGCGAAGACCAAGTCACGGCTTGCCAGAACGCCCTTCACACCCGTTCTTTCAGGAAGATGGCGGTTGCGGACGCCCGGGCTGGGAGGCGTACTCGACACCATGTGCCTGCAGATACTCGCGGATCAACTGACGAACGACCTGAGAGGGCGTCTGGTCCTGCGTGGCACACAGTTGCTCGAAGGCCTGCTTCTTGTGGGGGTCAATCATCAGAGTCAGACGTGCGGTTTTCTTTTCCATCCTCGGCTCTCCCGAAACCATTAACATCTGATGGTAATACCGAGGGTCCGGTACAGACAAGCCAATCCCGACAGGCCAGCCCCCTGACACTGGGGGGCGGATGACGAACATGCCAATGTCATGTTAATGTTTTTACCATCTCTTTATCATGAGATCGTCATGACAGGGCAGACAGTCCAGGACGACCGCCCTGCTGCTGCCTGATGCATTCGTCGTGTTCGGACATGTCACGCCATGCCCTGACACGCCAGCACCAGAGTCAGCGTAGCGTCTCCCTCCGCGAGGACCCACCACCATGACCCCCAAGCGCTCTCCCATGCGCCTCCCCCGCATCGCCACCGGCCTGCGCTCCGCCTGGCACTCAGGCTACGGCCTCACCGATCTCCGCCAGGATATCCTGGCCGGGCTGACCATCGGCACCGTGGCGGTGCCGCTGTCCATGGCACTGGCCATCGCCGCCGGCGTCGCACCACAGCATGGCTTGTACACGGCCATCGTCGCGGGGGCGATCATTGCCATCACGGGCGGCTCACGCGTCAACGTCTCCGGCCCGACAGCGGCCTTCGTGGTGATCCTGTTCCCCATCGTTCAGCAGTACGGGCTCGGTGGCCTGCTGATCGCCACCATGATGGCGGGCGCCATACTGGTCATGCTGGGGCTGGCGCGCATGGGGCGACTCATCCAGTTCGTGCCCTATCCCGTCGTGCTGGGTTTTACCGCGGGTATCGCCGTCGTGATCGCTGTCTTGCAGGTGCCTGACTTCCTGGGGCTGAGTGTCGGTCAGCGCGGCGAGCACTTCGTGGAGAACGTCGGTCAGATTCTGGCCGCCCTGCCGACACTGAATCCTTTCGAACTGTCCATCGGGGTCTTTTCGCTGGTGGTCATGCTGCTATGGCCGCGACTTCACCTCCCGATTCCCGCGCCGCTGGTGGGCCTGTTCGTCGGGGCACTTGCCGCCTACGCCGTCAATCACGGCCTGGGCGATGACTCACATGAAATGCTGGTGCAGACCATTGCCTCACGCTTCAGCTGGGAAACGCTGAACGACAGTGGCAATGGCATCCCTCCGATTGCCCCGGCATTTCTGGCCCCCTGGCACCTGCCCGGAGCGGACGGATATCCACTGCCACTGGATTTCACCCTGATCCGCGCATTGCTGGGGCCTGCCATCGCCATCGCCATGCTGGGCGCCATCGAATCCCTGCTGTGCTCGGTCGTGTCTGATGGACTGACCAGGACACGCCATGATCCGGATGCCGAACTGATCGGCCAGGGGCTGGGCAACCTGGTGGCGCCGCTGTTCGGAGGCATCACCGCCACCGCCGCCATCGCTCGCACGGCCACCAACATCCGGTGTGGTGCCCGCTCACCGCTGGCCGCCGTGGTGCATTCCGCGGTGGTGCTACTGGCGGTGATCGCGCTGGCGGAACTGCTGGGAAAAGTGCCGATGGCCACACTGGCCGCCTTGCTGTTCATCGTCGCCTGGAACATGAGCGAGGCTCGGCACTTCGTGCATACCTTGCGCTCTGCCCCCGGCGGTGACGTGGCGATCCTGTTGATCTGCTTCGGCCTTACCGTGCTGTTCAACATGGTACTGGCGGTGGCGGTTGGCATCGGCCTGGCGGCGGCGCTGTTCATCCGCCGCATGATGCAGCTCACCCAGACCCGTCAGATCATTGACATGCCAGAGACAGACACGCCAGAGAACGATGCGCCAGAGAGCGATCCTCCACGCCAGACGCATGCCCGGGGAGAAGACACCCGAGCGATTGCGCTCTATGACATCGACGGCCCCCTGTTCTTCGGCGTGGCGGAAAAGGCACTGACCTCGCTGCGCCTGGTCGATGACAAGGTCCAGATCGTGATTCTCGACATGGCCGATGTACCCAGCATGGACGGCACGGCCATCGTCGCTCTGCAGTCACTGATCGATGACATGCGCCACCAGCACGTGGCGCTGGTCCTGTCGGGGCTCCCCAGCCATCTGATCGTCAAGCTGCGCCGGGCCGGCATTCGCAAGCGCACGGGAGAGCTGACCTGGTGCCGCAACCTGCCACGCGCCTTCGCGGTCGCACGGCGCTGGCTGGCAGACGAGTGACGAGCGCAGCCATCACGGGGACAGCATTGCGCTCCAGAGACGACAATGCCTCTGACCGGGAATGATCAGAGGCATTGTCGTGGAGCTGAAATGGCAGGTGGAGCGCCCGCCCCCTGTGAGACTAGGGCGTGTGCACCCCCTCGAACATACGCCGACGCGCCCCCTCGAGATGGGCACGCATGGCGCTTTCCGCGGCGGGTGAATCCTTGCCGGCGATCGCATCGATGATCGCCTGATGCTCATCCTGGACGATCCGCAGACGCTCCTCGGAGGCACGCAGCGACAGACCGCGCGTCAGATTCATGCCTTCCTTGATGCTCTGATTCAGCGAACGCAGCACGGTGGCGTAGTAGTGATTGCTGGCGGCTTCGGTAATCGCGAGGTGGAACTCGAAGTCTTCCTCGGAGGCGCGATCATGATTGAGGTTGGCCTGATTGATGGCCTCGAAACGCTGACGTATGTGCTCCAGCTGCTCTGGCGTGCGCCGCTGCGCGGCGAGGCCCGCCGCACTGGCCTCGACATTGGTGCGAAACTCGAAGCAGCGTTGTATGTCGGCGATGCTGGAGATCCGTGCGAACTCGAGCACGGCACTGTCAGGCCGATTGATGACGAAACTGCCAGACCCTCGCCGCGACACGACGAGATTGTCCTCGCGCAGACGCGCCAGGGCATCCCGCAGTACCGGGCGGGATACCTCATACAGCTCGCAGAGGCGCGCCTCGGTCGGCAGCTTCTTGTTGACGGGATAGTCACCGCTGATGATGGCGGCGAGTATCTTCTCGTAGACCACCAACGACAGTGAATGCTTGGCTGCGTCACTCATCGTGTCATGTCGCCCTTTCTCATCACTCTTGGTCCACCTTCAGGCATGTCAGATGGTGTGCGATTCTACCGGAAACCCTGCCGCATGAGGAAAGGCTACGGGGCAGCCCCCTCAATGGGTGCTCCCCCGCAAGTCCCTCTCGGTCCGACGCGTCATCTCACTCAGGCATCCTGAGGGAGTTCCGATGCCGGTGTCTGCGGTACTCGACGCCCTGCTTTCACCCCGTTGACGATGATCATGGTCCAGACCGCCACTGCGGCAATCGCCAGTACCATGGCGATGGGGCGATCCACGAAGGCCGTCAGATCCCCATTGGACTTGAGAATCGAGCGCATGAAGTTGCTCTCGACGATCGGCCCCAGAATCACCGCCAGAATCATCGGCCCGACCGGGAAGTCGTTCTCGGCCATGAAGAAGCCCACCAGGCCGATACCGAGCATGATCCAGATATCGAACATCGCATTGTTGGCCGCGAACGCCCCGACGATGCAGAACATCAGGATCAGCGGGAACAGGATACCGGTGGGAATCGACAGGATGTGGCGCGCGCCGCGAATCGCCATGAAGCCCAGTGGCAACAGCAGCAGATTGGCCAGCACGAAGACCATGAAGATGGCATTGACCAACGGTGCCTGGTCGACGAAGACGTCAGGACCCGGCGTGATGCCCTTGGTCATCAGGACGCCGATGATGATCGCCGTGACCGTATCCCCCGGGATCCCGAAGACCAGTGCCGGAATATAGGCACCGGACAACGAGGCATTGTTGGCGGAACTGGCCGAGACCAGGCCTTCCGGATGTCCCTTGCCGAACTTCTCCGGAGTCCTGGAGAGCTTGCGGCTCACGGCGTAGCTGATCCAGGACGCGATATCGGCACCGGCGCCCGGCAAGGCCCCGATCACGGTCCCCAGGGCACCGCCGCGAAGGACACCACCCTTGTATTTCCAGAGCGCTGCGCCAACGCCTTCGAAGGGACGCTTGATGACGGGCGGCACCAGCGGCGCGGCATTGCGGGTTTCCGGCATGCGACGGATCAGCTCGGAAATCGCGAACAGTCCGATCAGCACCGGCAGAATGGAGATACCGGCCAATAAGTCATAGTTGCCGAAGGTGAAACGCATCTGACCCGAGACGCTGTCCATGCCCACCATCGCGATGACCAGCCCCGCCAGCATCGAGATTCCGCCCTTGAGCGGGTCACTGCCGGAGACGAGGATCGCGCAGGAAAGCCCCAGCAGAGCCAGCCAGAAATATTCGTCACTGGTGAACTGGATGGCGAACTCGGCAATGCGCGGCGCGAAGAAGGCCAGGATCATCACCCCGATCACCCCACCGATCATCGAGCAGGTCACGTTCAGCCCCAGTGCCAGCCCGACCTTGCCCTGCTTGCCCATCGCATAGGCTTCCTCGGTATAGACCGCCGAGGCTGGTGTGCCGGGAATCCTCAATAACGCCCCGGGAATGTCGCCGGCCACGATGGCCATGGCAGTCGCGGACACGATGGCGGCGATGGCCGGCAGCGGCTCCATGAAGAAGGTGACCGGCACCAGCAGTGCCGTGGCCATGGTGGCGGTGAGTCCCGGAATTGCCCCCATGAAGAGCCCGAAGAGCGACGCGGCGAGAATGATCAGCATCACTTCCCAAGTGAATACCATCGTGGCGGCTTGCAGTAAGTCACTCATCAGTAGATCACCTTTTCCAGCAGGCCCAGCTCAAGCGGAACGTGCAGCAATTGGCCGAAGACTTCCCAGATCACTCCCGTGGCCACCAGCGCGATACCCCCGGCAGGCAACCAGCGACGATGATGGAAGGCATAGAGCAGCAACGTGAGCAGCACGAAGGACACCACCGGGAAACCGATGACTGGCGTCAGGTAGATATAGGCCACGATGGAGGCACAGATGGCCGCCAATGTCATGATGAAGGTGATCAGCGGCACAGGGTGCTGCCAGGCAAACCAGACTTCACGATTGCGCAGCCCACGGACGAGCAGGATGGCTCCGAACAGCATCAGCAGTGCGCCGATGACCGTGGGAAAGGTACCGGCCCCATATTCCTGGCGCGGCAGGTTCTTCAAGTCGAGGGAGGCATATATGACGGCAGCCCCGAAGGCTGCCGTCACCACACCCGTGACCTTGTCGTTGGTACGCATGTGCGGTTACTCATGAAGACTCAGGAAGAAACGGTCGAACACGCTGAATGGCAGACGCTCACGGCGACCCGCGCGTTCAGTTGGCCAGGCCCAGCTTTTCGATGGTGGCTGCGTTCTTCTCATCCTGATCTTTCATGAAGGCACGGAAACCTTCGGCATCTTCCCAGACGGTGCCGTAACCGCGACCGGACATGAAGTCCTGGAACTGCTTGGACTTCCAGACCTTCTCGGTGGCTTCCGACAGGCGTGCGGTCACCTCTTCCGGCAGCCCCTTGGGCCCGACCAGGCCACGCCAGGAGCCCTGGCTCCACTCGGAGCCGGTCAGCTCCTTGGCAGAAGGCACATCCTCAAAGGAATCGACGCGATCATTGGCCAGCACCGCCAGCGCCTTGACGCGTCCGGACTTGCGCATGGACTCGATTTCCGGAAGCGAGGAGAACACGATATCCACACCACCGGCTGCCAGCTCCTGCAGACCCGGCGCGGCACCTTCACTGGGCACCAGTGTCACGTCATTCGGATTGATGCCCTGCTGATCCAGGAAGCCGGCGAAGGACAGATGATAGGCAGCCCCGGGCGCGGAGCCGGAGACGGTGTAATCGCTCGGATTGGCCTTCAGCGCCGACAGCGCATCATCCAGGGTCTTCCACTCGGAATCGGCGTTCACCGTGAAGGAGGCGTAATCCAGATTCAGCAGCGCGATGGGCGTGAAGTCCTCATAGGACAGCTGCGCGGTACCGATATGCTGGTAGGTGGCAATCTCTGCGGTGCCAAGCCCCAGGGTGTAACCGTCGGGGCGCGCCATCTTCATGGACATGTGACCCACCACCCCGGAACCGCCGGTCTTGTTGACCACATTGACAGGCTGACCGAGCTCTTCCTGAAGACCCGCCGCCAGCTGACGGCCGACCGCATCGCTGCCACCACCGGCAGACCATGGCACGATCAGCGTGATGGGCTTGTAGGGGTAGTCAGCTGCCATCACCGCGGAGGCGGACAGGGTCAGCACGGAGGCACAGAGGACTTGTGACAATTTACGCATGGCGAAGACTCTCTCGTTGTCTTGTTATGGAGGCGTTGCGTGGCTATGTCTGTTGCAGCATTGCAGCGTGGGACAGCGTCATGAAGGTTGGCGTTGGCTGCCCCAGGCACTGAGATCAGTGTCAGCGGGATGCACGAATTTTACAAGTTATGACAACTTGAACTTTAGACCAATCCAAAAATGAGCATCAGGAGGGAGGTAAGGGTTGGCTGTCGTAGGGGTCTGACGGGATCTACCTCTAGGATAGCCGAACCGGGCTAGCGAGACCCTTATCCAATGGCCGCAATCCACGGCGTATCCTGCGTATGGCTGACCACGATAAACCTGAATAACTTATTGATTTTACTTGTTTATCTGTCAATTCACGACAAATCACCCTTTCCTTCATTCCAGGAAAGCTCGCCTGCCCTGTCCCGAAACCAGCCCGCGTCCTGCCAGGTGCCATTGGCGGGTGATCCTGAGATACCCAATGGCGAACTGCACTAAAGCACTACTCGCCAGTTGTCATTATTTGTTTGTCGATCGTGTCTGCCTGGGCTAAGGTGACTCGTGCCGAGAGGGAGCCAATGCTCGCCGCAACTTCCTCCACCTTTCATTCGCCATGCCGCCTCCAAGAGCGTACGGCTTTCCACCGTCAGGAATCCCACATGTTCACCGATCTCAAGCAGAAGAAAGTCCTCATCACCGGCTCCACCAAGGGTATTGGTCTGGCAGCCGCCGTGGCCTTCGCCCGTGAAGGGGCAGTGGTCGGCATCAACAGCCGCCAGCAGGATGACGCCGCTCGCGACGCCATCGCCCAGATGGAAGCCACAGGCGCCCGCTTTGAATATTTCGCGCGCGACCTGTCCACCAGCGAAGGCTGCGCTGCACTGATAGAAGACTTCACCAAGGCCTTCGGCGGCATGGACGTGCTCGTCAACAACGCCGGTGGCCTGGGCGTGCGTGCCGGACTCGAGAGCCTGGACGATGCCGCCTTCGATCTGGTGATGGATCTGAACCTGCGCTCCGCGATCATGACGACCAAATATGCCATGCCGCATCTGAAGGCCTCCGCCAAGGATTCCGGCACCACCGCCAGCGTCATCAGCACCGGCTCCATCGCGGGCCGCGAGGGCGGTGGTCTCGGCGCCTCCCTGTACGGCGGCACCAAGGCCATGCTGCACAACCTGCACCGCAACTGGGTGAAGGAATTCACCAAGGACAACGTGCGCTTCAACATCGTGTCGCCGGGCACCATCGATACCGTCTTCCACGCCGACAAGAGCGAAGAGCTGCGTGCCAAGATCGCCGGCAGCATCGCCATGGGCCGCTTCGGTACCTCCGAGGAATGTGCACCGACCTTCCTGTTCCTCGCCTCCCACGCCACCAGTGGCTACATCACGGGCCAGGTGATCGACATCAATGGCGGCCAGATGTGCCCGTGAGGCATACCGCCCACGACGGCATCGCGCCCATGAGACGCGCCCCAGCAGCCTGAATGTCTCGCCCTCGGCCTCATGACATGTCGGCACGCAACAGTCCCGCCATGCACCGTCAGTCGAGACGAGCATTCCCTTGTCCCGCGTCGCGCCCCATGAGGGCGATGGAGGCGGGACATTGCGGACTGTGCCCACGAAAAGAACGCCCCACGAAAAGAGAGACGCCTTATGTCACCTTCCGATCAGACGACACTGCGCGGCCACCAGATCATCGGACAGCAGAGTCTGCTGGCCGACGGCAAGCCGGTACACGCCATCAATCCTGCCAACGGTGAGCGCCTGGCGCCGGGCTATCCGGCCGGTGGTGCCCGTGAGGTGGAGCTGGCCTGCCAGCTGGCACACGACGCCTTTGACAGCTTCCGGGAAACGGATGCTGAAACCCGCGCCGGCTTCCTCGAGACCATCGCCGAGGAAATCGAGGCCATCGGCGAGCAGATCACCGAGCGCGCCCTTCAGGAAACCGGCCTGCCGCGGGCTCGTCTGGAAGGGGAACGTGGCCGTACCTGCGGTCAGCTGCGCCTGTTCGCCGGCGTCGTGCGCGCCGGTGAGTGGCTGGATGTGCGCATCGATCCGGCCATGCCGGAACGCAGCCCGATGCCGCGCGCCGACCTGCGCCAGCGTCGCATCGGCCTCGGCCCTGTCGCCGTCTTCGGGGCCAGCAACTTCCCGCTGGCCTTCTCGGTGGCCGGTGGCGATACCGCCTCGGCACTGGCGGCTGGCTGCCCGGTCATCGTCAAGGCACACTCCGCTCACCCGGGGACGTCCGAGCTGGTCGGCGGCGCCATCCAGCGTGCCGTGAAGCGCTGCAACCTGCCGGAAGGCGTCTTCTCACTGCTCTACGGCAGCGGCAACACCCTGGGTCAGGCACTGGTCAATGACCCTCGCATTCAGGCCGTAGGCTTCACCGGATCACGCAGTGGCGGTACTGCACTGCTCAAGACCGCCCAGGCACGTCCTCAGCCGATCCCGGTCTACGCCGAGATGAGCAGCATCAACCCGGTACTGCTGATGCCGGCCGCGCTGGAAGCCCGTGCCGAAGGGCTGGGACAGGCCTTCATCGCCTCGCTCAACATGGGCGCCGGCCAGTTCTGCACCAACCCGGGACTGGTGCTGGCCCTCGAAGGCGAAGCGCTGGAGCGTTTTCTCAAGACCGCCGCCGACAATGTCGCGGCCAGTGCCTGCCAGACGATGCTGACGCCGGGCATCCACGACGCCTACCGGGGTGGCGTGGAGAAGCTCTCCGCCCTGCCCCAGGTACAGGAAGTCGCGCGCGGCGCACTGGATGGCGACAACGCAAGTCCGTGTCAGACCGCGCTGTTCCGCACCACCGGCAGCGACTTCCTGAGTGAATCCGCATTGCAGGAAGAAGTCTTCGGTGCCAGCTCGCTGGTCATCGCCTGTCGCGATCTGGACGAGATGCGTGCGGTCTGCGAGCACCTGGAAGGCCAGCTGACCGCCACTCTGCACCTGGACGATGCCGATATCGACGCCGCCCGCACCCTGATGCCGGTGCTCGAGCGTCGCGCCGGTCGCATTCTCGCCAATGGCTGGCCGACGGGGGTCGAAGTCTGTAAGGCGATGGTCCACGGTGGCCCCTGGCCGGCAACCTCTGACAGCCGCACCACCTCGGTGGGCAGCGCGGCCATCGAACGCTTCCTGCGCCCGGTCTGCTATCAGGATCTGCCCGAGGCACTGCTGAGCCCGACCCTGCGTGACGGCACCCAGGGCCTGCCGCGTCTGGTGGACGGCAAGCGCCAGCTCTGAGTCATTGCACGAGTGACGTGCAGTGAGTGACGTCTGATCGACAATGCGCAGTACGGCAATTTCCATGACGGCGCGGCTTCGCCAGCCGTGTCGTCATGCAGGACAAGCACAAGGAACGGCTCCAACTACACAGGACACGCCATGATGTCTGAGCAAGCCAACGCGTCATCGACGCCCGCCTCTTTCTCTTCTTCCTCGCCACTGGAAATCCTCGCCTTTGGCGAAGCCATGGCGCTGCTGGTCGCCGAAAGCGAGGGCGATCTTGCACAGGTCTCGCACTACGAGCGACGCATCGCCGGCGCCGATACCAACGTGGCCATCGGCCTCGCCCGGCTGGGATTTCATGTCGGCTGGCTGAGCCGCGTGGGCGACGACAGCCTCGGGCGCTATCTGCGCCAGACCCTGGAAGACAACGGGCTGGACTGTCGCCACCTGACCCGCGACGGCGATGCCCCTACCGGCCTGATGTTCAAGGCACGCGCCAGCCAGGGAGAAGATCCGCATGTCGAGTATTTCCGTCAGGGCAGCGCCGCCAGCCGCATGAATGCCAGTGACGCCGATGGCATCGACTTCAGCGCGCTGCGCCACCTGCATGCCACCGGCATTCCGCCGGCCATCTCCCCCAGCTGTCGTGAACTATCGTTCCATCTCTTCGAACAGGCCCGTCAATCCGGTGCCAGTATCTCCTTTGATCCCAATCTGCGCCCTACCCTGTGGTCAAGCGAGCAGGAGATGCGCGACACCCTCAATCAGCTGGCAAGTCGCGCCGACTGGGTCTTGCCGGGGCTTGCGGAAGGCGAGCGACTGACCGGCCAGAAGACACCTGAGGCCATCGCCGGCCACTATCTCGAGCAAGGTGCCAAGGCCGTCATCATCAAGCTGGGCCCTGAGGGCAGCTATTACCGCGGGATGATCGGCGGCCAGGAAGCCGCCTTCAGCGTTCCGGGCCTGCGGGTCGACAAGGTCGTCGATACCGTGGGGGCAGGCGACGCCTTTGCGGTAGGTGTCGTCAGCGCACTGCTTGAAGGGCTCTCCCCGAAAGACGCCATGCATCGCGCCAATCTGCTCGGCAGCCGTGCCGTTCAGGTGCGGGGTGACATGGAAGGCCTGCCGGATCGCGCGACGCTCAAGGCGCTCGAAGCGGGTGATGCCGTCAGCGTGTCCTGAGTTCGCGGCCAGTTTCCAATGACAACCAGTGGCGATACGCCCCTGACGGCAGCCTGCCGGTCAGTTCATCGCCCACGCTCTCAAGGAGGCAAGGATGCATGCACAGCACTACTCGGCCCGAGGTAGCAGCCAAATGACAAGTGACGCTGACGAGTGCGTGACCCGCCGCAAGGTCGTGGTGCTCAAGGCACTGGATGATGAGCAGATGGCCACCCTGCGCGAGCGGCATGACGTCGTGCTGCTGGAGGGGCATGACAGCGCCGAGGCGCTGGATGCGGCACTGCACGACGCCCTGCACGATGCCCATGGACTCATCTGCTCTGGACACAGGATCACGGAAGCGCTGCTGGATGCCGCCCCCGCACTGCGGGTGATCTGCACGGTCTCCGTGGGCTATGACAACTACCCGCTTGAAGCGATGGACGCGCGCGGCATCCTGCTGTGCAACACCCCGGACGTGCTGACCGAGACCACCGCCGATGTCGGCTTCCTGTTGATCATGGCCACGGCACGACGCGCGGTGGAGCTGGCCAACATGGTGCGCGACGGCCAATGGACACATGGCCTCACACCGCCTCACTTCGGTACGGACGTGCACGGCAAGACACTCGGCATGGTGGGCATGGGCCGTATCGGCGCGGCGATCGCGCGGCGCGGTGCACTCGGCTTCGGCATGCGGGTCCAGTACTCGAATGCTTCCCCCAAGCCTGCGCTGGAGAGCGAACTGGGCGCGAGCCGCGTCGAGCTGGACACCTTGCTCAAGACCAGCGATTTCGTCTGCGTCACCGTCCCGCTCAGCGAGCAGACCGAACGCCTGATCGGCAGGCGTGAGCTGGAACTGATGCCCGCCAGCGCCATCCTGATCAACATCGCCCGCGGGCGTGTCATCGATGAAGCGGCCTTGATCGAGTGTCTCGAGCGTGGCGGTATCCGCGGCGCCGGGCTGGATGTCTTCGAGCAGGAGCCGCTTCCGGCAAGTTCACCGCTGACGCGCATGCCACAGGTCGTGGCGCTGCCGCACATCGGCTCTGCCACCCACGAGACACGCCGCGCCATGGCGCAACGTGCGCTGGACAACCTGCTGTTGGCACTGGCGGGGAAATCGCCGCTGAGTGCGGTCAATGAAGCCAACTGGACGCGCCGGTAAACCGGTGGCCGGCAAACCGGTGGCCGGCATGCCGGTGACGCCGCCCCTTCGACACATGGCTGCCAGACCAAAGTGCTGAGGGGAGCGCGGGCGAATTGCTCTATGCTCTGGACATGGATTTGGAACCATCCAAAAACGTCTCCACCCCGGCAATGAGTTCGGGATGACAACAAGAAAACGCCCAGGGAAGACGCCATGAAAGATCCCATCACGACACCGCCGGCCAAGGCAGATGCCACGGTGTCATCGCAGGCCCCGTCATCACAGGTCCCGTCATCACAGAGCGCCTCGAGCAGCATCACGCTTCAGGATATCGCGGCACATGCCAAGGTCTCGCGCAGCACGGTCTCGCTGGTGCTGCGCGAAAGCCCGCTGGTGGCGAAACGCACCCGCGAGAAGGTCCAGGACTCCATCAAGACACTGGGCTACGTCTACAACCGTGGCGCCGCCGCCATGCGCGGCAGCCGCACCGCGACCCTGGGCGTGGTGGTCTATGACATCGCCAACCCCTTCTTCGGCTCCATGGTCGCGGGGATCGATGCCGCCCTGCATCAGGAAGGCTATGTGTCATTTCTCGCCAACAGCGAGGATTCCCCTGAGCGTCAGCAGCGCTTCATCGAGCGCATGCGTGAACATCGTGTCGATGGCCTGTTGCTGTGCCCCGCCGAACACTCAGACCCGAACCTGATCCATCAACTGGCCGACTGGGGCATGCCCTGCATCCAGGTGATGCGCTATCTGGACGCCCCGCCCTTCGATTACGCCGGCACCGATTTCCGGCGCGTGGCCGAGATGGCCGTCAATCACCTCGTCAGCCTGGGCCATCAGCGCATCGCCTTCATCGGCGGCGCGGACCACTCGGTCAGTCATGACCGCTGGCTGGGTTATCAGGCCGCACTGGATCATCACGGCCTGAGCTATCGCCGCCTGGTGCGCGGCAATGGCGTGACGCGGCGCGTCGGCCATGAGCTGATCAAGACCCTGATGCAGGAAAGCCCTCGCCCGACGGCCGTGGTCTGCCACAACGACCTCGTGGCCTTCGGTGCCATGCTGGGCCTGCGCCAGATGGGGCTGGAACCCGGTCGCGACTGTGCCGTGATCGGCACCGATGATGTCGAGGAAGCCGAACTGGGCGACCCGCCCCTGACCAGTATCGCCACGCACCCCTACGCCATCGGAGAGCAGGCGGCGCGACTGGCATTGCGACGGATCGCCAATCCCGGCGGCGAGCGAGAAAGCGTCATCATGCCGCCGGAACTCAAGATACGCCGCTCCTGCGGGAGCCCTGACGACGCCATCGTCGAGACGCCTCGCCCGGACTGACGCCAACGCTTTCTCTGAACGGCGAGTCATGCCTGGAGAGCATCGACTAGCCGCGCACCCCCGAGCATGGACCGGCCGTCTGGAGACTGCCGGTCTGGCAAGCCGCAAGACTGCAAGACGGAAAGACAGAAAGACGCAAGGCACAACAACAAACAACGCCAAGGAAAACGCCATCATGCTGAATTGGATCAATCCAACTACGTCCACCCCTGCCATTTCCCAGCGCTCACCTGTGGGCGCCCGACTGTCCAGAGGGCTGAGCAAGGGCCTGGCCGTCGCGGCCACCACCGGCACCCTGCTGGGCGCCACGCTCGGCTTCTCGGCCAGTGCCCAGGCAATGGAGCTGCGCTTCGGCCACGCCGGCACCGAAGATACCGCCTACCAGCTCGGCGCCGAGCGCCTGCGCGACCTGCTCGCCGAGAAGACCGATGGCGACATCACCATGACCATCATGGGCAACTCGGTGCTGGGCCATGAAACCGAGATGTTCGAGCAGCAGATGGCCGGCGCGCTGGACATGTCCATCGTCAGCCCCGGGCTGATCACCGACTTCTCGCCCACCGCCAACGTGTTCACGATCCCCTTCCTGTATCGCGATGTCGACCACTGGCAGAAGGTGCTGGATGGCGAGGTCGGGGAAGAAATCGCCCAGAAGATCAGTGACGAGACCGATGTAAAGGTGCTGGCCTATTTCGGTGGCGGCAAGCGTCACATCGTCAGCTCGCGCGAAGTCACCTCACTCGATGACCTGCAGGGCCTCAAGCTGCGCACCAATCCGACCAAGCCGTTGATCGTCGCCTGGCAGGCACTCGGGGTCGAACCGAGCGTGGTGGCCTGGAAGGAGATCTACACCGCCATCCAGCTGGGCGCGATCCACGGCCTGCTCAATGAGCCGGAATGGACACTGCGCATGCGCTTCCACGAAGTCGCCCCCAACATCGCGCTGTCCGAGCACGACATCACCGTGCGCCTGCTGACCATGTCCAAGATGTCCTGGGACAACCTGGATGAGCAGCAGCAGAAGACATTGATGGAATCCGCGCACGAAGCGGCGGCCTACGCCCGCAAGGTGCAGCTGGAACAGGACGCGGCAGCCCTCGCGGAGCTGGAGAAGCAGGGTGCCAAGCTGCATGAGATCGACCGTGAGCGCATGCAGGAGATCGTCGCCGAGCCGCTCAAGGAAGTGATCGCCGAGATGGGCCTGCAGGACATCTACGACAAGGTACGCGCCGTCAAATAAGGCATGTCAGGCGGGGCGCCTCACCTGCAGCCATCTCTGGCCTCAGGACAGGTGCCCCGCCACCTTCCTCTGCCCCTGGCGCACGTCACCTCGCGTGTCATCGCTTTCGTGTCGTCGCTCTCCGTCCCTCGCACTCTTCTTGAAAGGACAGTGCCATGCCTTCTGTGCTCGCAGGGCTCTCACGCCTGAATCGGACGCTCGAACGTCTGCTCTATCTCGTCTTGCTGGTACTGCTGGCAAGCTTCATCGTCTTCATCATCTATCAGATCGCCAGTCGCAACCTGGCCTTCCTGCCTCGCCTGTTCTGGACCGAGGAATTCAGCCGCTTCGCCTTCCAGTGGATGGTGATGCTGGGCACCGCCGTCGGGGTGCTGCATGCCGATCACTTCGTGCTCGAAGCCTTCCCTCGCGGCAGTCGCGCCGACCTCGTCACGCGCTGGATCCGTGATCTCGCCTGCCTGCTGCTGGGGGTGCTGTTCATCGTCCACGGCAAGGACTTCGCGCTGTCGGGCCTGCGCCGCAGTGCCATGGCCTCGGGGCTGTCGATGATCTACGTCTATTCGGTGTTCACCGTCAGTGGCGTCTTCATCGTGCTGTTCAGCCTGCAGCGACTCTTGCATGCCTGGCTGTACGGCATGACCGCCATGGAAGCGGCACTCAATACGCCCAACGAAGCGGAAGAACTGGTGACGCCGGAGGAGACGCAGGCCGTCCTGTCCCCCGTCATCGCCGGCCATGCTCATGACGCCACTGATCGGAGAACACTGCCATGATGCCAATGGACTGGCTCTACCTGATGCCCTGGCTGCTGTTCGGCGTGCTGGGCATCCTGATCGTGATCGGCATTCCCATCGCCATGGCACTGGTGCTGACGGCGACCACGCTGATCCTGCTGGACCCGCGCCTGACCTACTGGATCATGTTCCAGCGCATGTACAACGGCATGGATTCCTTCGTGCTGCTGGCCGTGCCGCTGTTCCTGCTCGCCGGCAACCTGATGAATGCCGCGAGGATTACCGACCGCCTGATCACGCTGTGCATGCGACTGGTCGGCCACTTCCGTGGTGCGCTGGCCCACGTCAATGTGCTGGTCAGCATGCTGTTCGCCGGGGTCTCCGGCTCCTCCACCGCTGACAGTGCCGGCGTGGGCACGGTACTGATTCCGGCCATGAAGCGCGAAGGCTATCCGGTCAGCTTCGCCGTCGCGGTCACCGCCGCCTCCTCCGTGATGGGCACCATCATCCCGCCGTCGATCAACATGATCGTCTGGGGTGCGCTGACCAACACGTCGATCGCCGGCCTGTTTCTCGGCGGCATTCTGCCCGGCGTGATGATCGGCGTGGCTCAGCTGCTGCTCAATACCCGCTACGTGCGCCGCTACAACGTGCCGGTACGCAAGCGTGCCACCCTCAAGGAGCTGGCAAGCTCCGGCAAGGATGGTCTGCTGGCCTCGGGGATTCCGATCGTGATCATCGGCGGCATCACTCTGGGCATCGTGACGCCGACCGAGGCCGCGGTGATCGCGGTGGTCTACGCACTGGTGCTGGGCTTCGTGATCTATCGCGAGCTGGATCTCACCAAGCTGCTCAATGCCTCCACCGACACCGTCAGGCTGTGCTCGCTGTCGCTGTTCAGTCTGGTGGGCGCGGCCATCTTCGGGTATCTGATCAGCTTCTATCAGATTCCGCCGAAGCTGATGGCGGGCGTCAGCATCACGGACCCGACCGTGCTGCTCATCGTGATGACCATCGTGCTGCTGGTGATCGGCACCTTCATGGACGCCCTGCCCGCCATGGCGATCATGGCACCCATCTTCTACCCGCTGGCGATGGCGGCAGGCGTGCACCCCGTGCAGTTCGGTGTCATCGGCGTCATGGCGCTGGGCCTGGGGCTGATCACGCCGCCCTACGGCCTATGTCTGATGATTTCCGCCAAGATCGGCGGCATCCCCCTGCTCAAGGCCATGGCGACCACCATGCTGTACCTGGGCGTGATGCTGGCCGTGATCGTGTTGATGATCCTGTTCCCGGAATTCGTGCTGGCGATCCCGCGCCTGATCGCTCCCGATTTCGTCTAGCAGCCCCCTGGCCAGACAGACCTGTCTGTCTGGCCTCATGAACAAGAACGGCCACCCCGGTCTAGACACCGGGGTGGCCGTTCTTGTTTGAGTGGCGTACCCGCCGTCAGGCCAGTCTTTGGATCGCCATCTCGAGGCCACGGATTTCCGCCAGCCCTTTCATGCGCCCATACAGCGGGTACCCCGGGCGGGTCTCGCGGCGTGCATCGTCCAGGATGTGGTGGCCATGATCCGGGCGCATCGGCAGGGGGGCTCCACCAGACGCCAGGCGGCGGCGCTCTTCTGCCACCAGCACACGGATGATCTCCACCATGTCCAGATCGCCCTCGAGATGCTGTGCTTCATGGAAGGAGCGCTTGTCCTCGCTGTCACGCCCGGTGGCTCTGAGATGAGCGAAGTGGATGTGAGAGGCAAAGCGGCGCGCCATGATGCTGAGATCGATATCCGGATTGGCACCGTAGGAGCCGGTACAGAATGTCAGGCCATTGGCCGGGCTGGGCACGACACCCAGCAGCCAATCAGCATCCACCATGCTCGAGACCACGCGCGGCAAGCCGAACATCGGCCGCGGCGGATCATCGGGGTGGATGGCCAGTCGAATGCCGACCTCTTCCGCCACCGGTACGATGGCCTTGAGGAAGGTGGCCAGATGCTGGCGCAGGCGCGCGGCGTCAATTCCGTCATAGGCTGCCAGCGCGGCGCGGAATTCCGCCAGACTGTAGCCCTCTTCTGCACCGGGCAGTCCTGCAATGATGGTGCGAATCAGCCTCTCGCGACCGGCCTCATCCAGCGTCTCGAGATGCTGCCGCGCGGCCTGCTGCTCCTCGCTGGTGTATTCACGCTCGGCGCCGGGGCGCTCCAGCAGATAGAGATCAAAGGCTGCGAAGGCATCCTGATCGAAGCGCAGGGCCGTGCCACCTTCCGGCAGCTGCCAGGCGAGATCGGTGCGCGTCCAGTCCAGTACCGGCATGAAGTTGTAGCACACCGTGGTGATGCCACACTCCGCCAGATGGCGCAGCGACTGCTGGTAATTGGCGATATGGCGATCACTGCCGGGCGCTGCCTGCTTGATGCTCTCATGCACCGGAATGCTCTCGACCACCGACCACCTGAGACCGGCCGCCTCGATCTGCGCCTTGCGCTCGCGAATGGCGGCCAACGGCCAGACCTCGCCATTGGGTATCTCATGCAGCGCCGTGACGATACCTGTCGCGCCAGTCTGACGAATTTCCTCGAGCGTGATGGGATCCTCGGGACCGAACCAGCGCCATGTCGCTTCCATGTCATCTCCTTGACGGTCAAAAAAGGGGCGGACAACACCCACCGACAAAATATGACAACTTGTGTCAGGTGCTGCCATGCGACCTATGTCGCTGGCGATGACGAGCCGGCTCATGTTGCTTCCTGCCACCGACATGCTTCCTCACCGGAAAGCCGTATCGTGGGACTGGGCGAGACCACCTCTCGCACTGACACCCACAAAATAAATCCACTAATATCAAAATATTGAGCGATATTACGAGTAACGAGAGCAGAACGTGACGCTCGCGTGTCCCACGACGTCCTTCGCGTGCCATGCCGGTCAGCCATGGTGATGAGTGCCATTTTCGCTTCCGACACTAGACTTATTGATCATCCAAAGTTGTCAATATTTGTTTGATCAGTCATCTCAAGCCCCCTATAGTGATCTCGGAAACCCCATCAGACGCACGTGTCGACTGATCACTCTGGCCAGGCACGTTGCCGAGAGCCGAGCCTCCTTACCCATAGACTGACGACGGACGCCATATGACTGCCATTACTTCTACCGAGCACGCCAGCTACGCCGAGCTCTCCTCCGTGACCCGCGAGCGTTTGATGCGCGCTTCCACCGCCTCTCTGCACACCCTGCTCTTCAAGCGTGGCCTGCGAAACACCTTCATCCAGAACGTGGTGCAGATGAACCGCAAGACGACCCACATGGTGGGCCAGGCCTTCACACTGCGGTATATCCCGGCACGCGAAGACATCGACACCGTCGCCGCCTTCCGCGACCCCAAGCACCCGCAGCGCCTGGCGGTGGAAACCGTCCCGTCCGGGCATGTCATGGTGTCTGACTGCCGTCAGGATGCCTCGGCCGCCAGCGCCGGCAGCATCCTGCTGACCCGCCTGGAGTATCGTCAGTGCGCCGGTTTCGTCTCCGATGCCGGCATCCGGGATTCCGGCGCCGCTGCCGAGATGAACCTGCCGATCTTCTGCGCCAAGCCCAGCGCCCCGACCAACCTGACCAAGCACCATGCAGTAGAGTTGCAGGTGCCGATCGGTTGCGGCGGCGTGCCGGTCTTCCCGGGCGACGTGCTGGTAGGCGACGCCGATGGCGTGATGGTCATCCCGCTTGAGTTGGCCGACGAGATCGCCGAGGAAGCCAGTCAGATGGAAGATTTCGAAGATTACGTGCTGGAGAAAGTCCGTAACGGCACGCCCGTGATCGGCCTGTATCCGCCGACGGACGAGGCCCGCGCAGAATTCGAACGCTACATGGCAGCCAAGCAGTAATCTGCATGTCGCCCATACCGTCTTGTCCACGGTAGCCCCGGACGACAGGTCACGCCGGCCTGTCGTCCACCGCCCCTCCTGCATCAATGCGTATCGAGTGACCACAACCATAACAACACTGGAGTCGTGCCATGCTCTGTCAAGACAATCGCCAAGACACCCGTCAAGCCAACTCACGTCGTCTCACACCGAGCGCTCGCTCAAGGACCCGCTCCCGTTCACTGCTGGCGTTGCTCGCCCCGATTGCCCTGTCCGGCATGGTCGCGGCCTCGCCCTTCGTCAGCACCGGTGCGCAGGCCGACTATCCGGTGCGTGACATCCGACTGATCGTGCCGTGGCCCGCCGGCGGCGGCGCCGATGCCATCAGCCGCAAGATCAGCAACCTGGCCGAGCAGGACCTGCCGAAATCGATCTACGTCGAGAACATCGGGGGTGCCATCACCGCCACCGGCCTGATGCAACTCAGCAAGGCCCGTCCGGATGGCCATACCGTCGGCGTGATGACCTATGACAGCATCATCACCCTGCCTCGCGGCAACCTGGTGCCCGGCTACTCGCTGGACCGCATGATTCCCTTCGCTCGCATCACCAAGGAAGCGGACGCCATCGTGGTGTCCAAGCAATCCGGTTACGAGAATTATGAGCAGCTGATCGAGGCGGCACGCGCCAACCCCGGTACCGTGCGTATCGGTGTCGCCCCGCGAGGTTCCGGCCCCTACCTGGCAGTTCGCCGCCTGGAAGCCGCAGCCGGTGTCGAATTCAATGTCATCACCTATCCGGGCTCTTCCACCGCCGAAGCCGAGGCCCTGCTGTCCGGCGAGATCGATGGTGCCATCTCGAGCCTGGGTGACTTCTCCGGCATTCTGGAATCCGGGGATGCCCAGGGCATCGTCGAATTCTCGTCAGAGCAGAATCCGGCCTACCCGGAAGTGCCGCCGATGAGTGAACTGGGTGGCAATCTGGAAACCGGCAGCTTCATCGTGCTGGCCGTGCCCAAGGGCACGCCGGATGAGGTAGTCAGCACGCTGGAAAATGCCTATCACACGGCCTACGAGACACCGGAATTCCAGAAGTGGATCACGGGCGTCGGCGTCACGCCCAGCTGGCTGGGCGGCGATGAGGTCAATGCCTGGATCGAGGATTACCAACAGAAGACCTTCACCGCCATGGATGAACTCGGCCTGTAGACGCGCCGGCAAGCGGCACCACTGAGTGTCGATGCCACTCGACGTCTACCCGTCCTCCTTCACTTCCATCGTCAAGCGGCGTCCGGCAACGGGCGCCGTCAAGGAATTCTGTCATGTCCTCATCCGCTTCCCCTCCCCGACGCCACTGGTTGATCAGCGGGGCGACACCGCTGACGCTGGTCATGACGGCCGTCAGTGCGCTCTATCTGATCAGCGCCTTCCAGATGGCGCCGCCATTGGACAATGGCCGCCTGACGGCCTCGTTCTTCCCTGCCCTCATCGGGTGCATCGCGCTCGTGCTCTGCGTGGCCCAGCTGGTCAGCCAGCACCGCGCCAGCCGCGGCGCTGCAGCGGATGACGGCAAGGAGTCTTCCACGACGGACGGCGACGCCAGCGCACCGCTGTTCTCACCGGCGCTGCGCCTGATGCTGGTGACCGCCCTCTATATCCTGGCGTTTTCGCACCTGGGGTACCTGCTAGCGTCCGCGCTCTATGTCTTCAGCGTGATGCTGCTGTTCTCGGGGCGTGAGAAATGGATCAGCAAGGCATTGATCGCCTGCGCCATCTCCGCACTGGGCTATCTGCTCTTCGAACAACTCTTCAATGTCCACCTGCCGACCTTCGAGCTGTCCGCTCTCGTCGCCACGAGTGGAGGATGACGCATGGAATTCATCGCTCAGGTATTTTCAAGCTTCGCCCTGCTGCTGGACCCGGTCATCCTGTTCTACGTGGTCGCCGGCTTCGTCATCGGCACCATCTTCTCGGCCATCCCGGGCCTGACCGCCACCCTGGCGCTCGCCCTGCTGTTGCCGCTTACCTATAGCCTGGACGTGACTACCGCCCTGATGGCGTGTGCCAGCATCTACATGGCCGGCATGTGCGGCGGCAGCATCACCGCCACCACCATCAACATCCCCGGCGCGCCCTCCTCGATGATGACTGCACTGGAAGGCTACCCCATGCAACAGCGTGGCGAAGGTACCCTGGCACTGGGTCATGCCTCCTTCGGTTCGATGGTCGGCGGTAGCCTCGGTGCGCTGCTGTTGATCGTGCTGGCACCGTTCATCGCCGAGGCCTCACTGCTGGTCAAGACCACCGGCAAGTGCGCGCTGATCGCCTTCGCGCTGATCGTGATCGTGGTCGCCCAGCGCGGCAACATCCGCAAGGCCGGCATCACAGCCTGCCTGGGGCTGATGCTGGCGACGATCGGACTGGACGCCATGCAGCCACTGGCGCGCTTCACCTTCGGCATCAGTGAGCTGACTGCCGGGATCGACCTGATGCCGGTCATCATCGGCACCTTCGCCATCAGCGAGCTGCTGATCCAGGTCGGCAATCGCAAGAAGGACGCCGCCATCCGCCAGCAGCTCAAGGCCAGCCAACAGCTCAAGCGTCGTGATTTCATTCCGCCGCTGAGCGCCATTCGCGAGATCGGCATCGGCTGCTATCTGAAGTCGACGTTGATCGGCTACATGGTCGGCACCCTGCCCGGCGCAGGCGGTTCGATGGGCGGCTTCCTCGCCTACGTGGAAACCGTGCGCACCTCGAAGAAGCCCGAGAGCTTCGGCAAGGGCAATCCCCAGGGCATCGCCGCCGCCGAAAGTGCCAACAATGCCGTCTGTGGTGGCGCTCTGGTGCCGATGCTGACCTTCGGGATTCCGGGCGATCCGGTCACAGCCATCGTGCTGGGCGTACTGGTGATCAACGGCATCCAGCCGGGGCCGCAACTGATGGCGTCACAATCCGGACTGATCGCGCCGATGCTGGCCTCGCTGCTGTTCAGCGCCCTGATCCTGATTCCCCTGACGCTCTATCTGATGGGTCCCTACTTCCTGCGCATCGTCACCATCCGCAAGGACGTGCTCTACGGCGCCATCGCATTGCTGGCCGTCGTCGGCAGCTTCGTGGCCACCTACTCCGTGTTCCAGATGATGATGACGCTGGTGCTGGGCATCGTCGCCTACCTGATGCGCAAGCATGATTATCCGGTGATCACGCTGCTGCTCGGCTTCATTCTCGGCCCGAACCTGGAAGAGTTCCTGCGCCGCGCGCTGACGCTCTCCAACGGCAACCCGATGACCTTCCTCACCACACCGGACAGCCTGTTCTTCGTCGTGCTGACAGTGGTCTTCGTCTACTTCCTCGGTATACGCAAGCCGGTGCAGCTCAAGCAGACGCCCCCCGAGAAGGCAGGCTCGACGGGCTGAACGCTCCTTCGCGCCTCGCACCTGCGAGGCGCTGAGTGATCCAGGCAAGAGTCGCCTGAAACGCTAGACGTCGGTGAAAGACAAGACAGCCCGCCATCCATGATAGCGGGCTTTTTATGTGTTATCGCAAATAAACCGGACCCGAGTGATTCTCTTTCCGTGACTACGATATATTTACGTGACAAGTATCACATCGCATACTGGCCGGCGAAGACTCGATGAAATCAGTCCTCTCATAACAATATTGAATTGAATGATAGGGAACATCATATGAAATATTTCGCTGGCATTGCCATATCGTTTGGATTGTTTTCAGGGTGTGCCGCTCTGCAGTCAGAACCCGCTCACTATGACAATAAACAGAACGCTTTCCTGGCTCCTGGCTTCCCGATGGAACGCGTCAAGAAGCCTGAAGGGTTCAATGTTGTCGCCATTGATTCAAGCAGCGAAGTCAAGGACTACACAGCTACCGCTGCGGATGGGCAAGCAAACGAGAATATGCAGGCTGTCGCTTGGAATACCACGGAAGATAACACCGCGGTAATGACAGTTGCAGCTTTCAAGCTGACCATTGGATCGCGCTACCTTGAAGAAACCGATACCGATGGCTACACGTTCCAGGGTAGACACAAGATTCAATACAAATTCTCTGATGGTCGTTTTCAGGATCTAGTGCCAGATACCAGCATGCTTCCACATTTAGCGCCTGATTGTGCAATATCCATTACTCTCGGTAGCAATAATGAACGCAAACGAATCGTCGGCACCTATGTGGAAGGCGTGACCTGCTACGATCTGCCGTTGATCAATGATTATCATCGCGAGCAACTTCGCCAGAAAGCCTTCCGTCTGTTCGGTCTGAAATAACGCGACTCAGTACATGCCTCTGGCACTGCTTATCGCCAGAGGCATCGGTTGATTCTCACCCTCTACCGCCCCGGCTCACCTACCACAGCGCAATCCGCTCGCGCCTTACAGGCTCGTGACGACTCAGGAGAGGCGTCTGACGATAAATTGTGCAAGGATCTTGCAAACAGTTAGTGAGAACGATTAGCATTGCCAATCGTTAGATATAACTATTCAAAGCAAGGGAATCCACGTGCATCTCCGTCTCCATCCGCTTACCGCCGCCGTCCTTTCCGCCAGCGCATTGACTCTCGGCGCCACGAGCCATGCGCTCGCCGGCGACATGTCCACGCTTGTCGTCAGCGAAGACCGTCTTGAACAGAATGTCGTGATCAGCGCCGAAGAGATCGAAGAACGCCAGGCTCGTGACCTGGAAGACCTCTTCCGTGCCGAACCGGGGGTCAGTGTCGGTGGCGGCATCGCCATCGGCCAGAAGGTCTATGTTCGTGGACTGGAAGACACCAACCTGAACGTCACCATCGATGGCGCGCGTCAGGGTGGCTATCTCTTCCACCATACCGGCCGACTGACCATTGACCCTGCCCTGCTCAAGCAGGCGGAAGTCGATACCGGCCCTGCGACGGCGGATGATGGCCCGGGGGCGCTTGGCGGCAGCCTCCGCTTCGAGACCAAGGATGCGCAGGATCTGCTCAAGCCCGGTCAGGATATGGGGGCGCGCGTCTCCGTCGGTACCGAGAGCGCGGCGGACGCAACCTCCGGCACCACGGCGTTCTATGGACGGCTGGGGGAAAATCTCGGTCTGATGGGATATGTCAGTGGCCGCAACAGCGATGATTATGAGGTCGGCGGTGGCGGTGAGCAGGAGCAGACCGCAGGCCAGCAGCGCGGCTACCTGCTCAAGATGTCTCTGCTTGACGTCAATGATCAGGACCTGCGCATCAGTGCCGAGCGCACCACCGATCACGGCACCTACTTCACACGCCCTCACATGCCGAGCTTCAGCAGCCAGCAGCCGACCTATCAGGAAATGGAGCGTGAGACCTTTACCGTCAATCACGCCTGGCACCCGGGCAATGACCTTATCGATACGAAGACCACCCTCTATCACACCACCCAGGAACTGGATCGTGTCGAAAGTGGCAGCACCAGCCGCTCCCGCGAATTCGGCGCGGATGTTCGCAACACCTTCCGCCTGAAGACGGGTGATCTGGCGCATGCCCTGACGGCTGGCGTGGATTTCTATGATCAGGACACCCGTCGCTCCGATGACGCAGGCAGCTCTGGCCCCAACAACGAAGACACCTCACGCAACCTGGGAGTCTACGCCCAGAACCGCATGACACTGGGCCCGTGGGCTCTGTCCGTTGGCGCGCGCCTGGATGATTACGACAGTGATTACGGCGAGGCGGGTAGCGTCAGTGGCAGCGAGGTCTCCCCCAACGCGATTCTGAGTGTCGATGCCACTGACAACCTGACCCTGCATGCCGGTTACGGCGAGGCCATCCGGGGTGCCAAGGCGCGGGAAGTGATCCTGATCGGGGATGACGTCACCATCGCGGAAGGACTGGAGCCGGAACGCGCTCGCCAGCGCGAGATCGGTCTCGATTGGCACCAGCAGGATGCGTTGACCCAGGGCGATCGCCTCGGCTTCGCGCTGACCGGCTTCCATACCGATATCGAGAACTACCAGGCCTATGATCGCGGCAGTGATCCGGCGGTGCTCTACAACCTGGATGGCGACGTCGAGAGTCGTGGCTATGAAGCCAGCCTGAACTGGGGAGTCGGTGGCTATGACACCCGCCTGGGCTACGCCAAGGTCGTCATGAAGAACAACGACGGCGACCCGCTGGGTGACGAGATGAACATCGGTGCCTCCACCGGCGACAAGTGGACCTGGGATCACCAGTACCGTCTTGCGCACCACGACATCACGCTGGGCTACACCCTCAATGCGGTGGAGCGCCTGGAGCGCGTGGCGCAAGGCGATGAGGAAAAGCCGGGCTACGTGACGCACGACATCCGCGCCCAGTGGACACCGGCCACCTGGCAGGATCTGACTCTGACGTTGGCGGTCAACAATCTGTTCGACAAGCGCTACAGCGATCACAGCAGCTACCTGCTCAGCAGTGGCGACAGCATGCTGGAGCCAGGTCGTGACATCCGACTGGGTGCCAGCTACCGCTTCTGAGTCCGTCCGCTGTTTGCGGGTCAGTCAGCCGATGCTCGCGATGCGTTGACTGTCAGATTGCCCCACAGGCCTGCCTGTGGGGCTTTTTCGTGTCCGGACCACCTGCCTTGCACCTGACGCGCCGGTGTCAGTCCGCCTGCTCGGTCTCGGCGTCCTGTTGCTTGGCCAGCTTGTGACCATCTTCTGACTGACCGATCTTCCAGTAGCTCGAGACATAGAAGTGGGACTTGGGAATCTCGTAGGCCTGCTTGAGGTGAGCACGTAGCGCACGCATGCTGCCGAATTCACAGGCCGCCCAGACAGAGATCTGACCTTCCAGTCTCGGCAACGAGGCAACCTTCTCCAGCAGCGGCTGGCCTTCCGGGTCTGGCTGCGGGTTGATCAGCCAGTGCAGCTCGATTCCCAGCGGGTGCTCAAGCGTCTGGATGTCAGCCGCATCCGGCACTTCAATGATGGCGTGTCCTCGGGCATCCGCCGGCAGTTCGGCCAGATTGACACTGATCGCCGGCAACGCCGTCATGTCACCCGCCAGCAAGAAGCTGTCGGCCGCCATGTTGATCAACTTCCTGGGCCCCGGGCCGCCGATGGTGATGCTGTCACCCGGCCTGGCACTGGCCGCCCAGACAGACGCCGGGCCTGCCTCTTCATGCAGCACGAAATCGACATCGATCTCGGTCGCGCGCTGATGACGAATGGTGTAGGTGCGCATCATCGGTCGCTCACCTTCCCCACGCGCGAAGACCAGCTTGATGTAGGCACTCTCCTGGCCTTCGGGAAGGGAGCCGATATTCTCGCCCCCCAGCGTCACGCGCAACATGTGTTCGGTGACACGCTGGGTACGAATCACCTCGAGGTCTCGCATCGCGGGCTTGGCCATCTCACGCACTCCTGTCGTCATTGCCATTGGGCACATCAGCACTGAAATCCCCGCATGCGGAGACGTTGTCCATCATGCGAGTCGCCGTGCTCAGAAAGGCCGCGATCTCCTCATCACCGAGATCACCGGCCATGCGCTGGGCCGTCTCCTGTTCCAGCACCTTGACTCGCTCCAGCATGTCACTCCCCGCTGCGGATACCTGCAGCAGCTGACTGCGCCGGTCCTGCGGGTTCTGGTGTCGTGACACCAGCCCGCGGGCCTCCAGCTCGTTCAGGACGCGAGTGACACGCCCCTTGTCCTGCCCGAGCAGCTGCCCGACCTTGTGGGCGGTGCATTCGGGAACCCGGACGATGCTCTTCAACATCCGGATGTGCAGGACAGGCAAGTCGATGCCGTGCTGCTGGATGCCATCGCGCAGCTGCTTGCGATAGACGTGCATCAGACGATGCAGCACTTCGTGCAAAGCGGTCGTTGCCATGGTCTTCCATCAGTTGGTTGCTAAAGGGCAACTATATGGGCAGTTGGTTGACACTGTCAATAAATATCCAAAGAAGACGTATTCTCATTGGCTCGCCCAACTCAGTCGCCCAACTCAGTCGCCCAACTCAGTCGCCCATGTCAGTCGCGCCTGGCAACTCCGCCACCCGGACGCATTTCGTGCGCCATGAGAGGCGTGAATTCAACGGCTTGTCCCATGGCCGCCACCCTCAGGAAACTGCTAATGTCGTGACTATCACTTCCGACACTCCACGAGGCATCAATGGCCGAACTCTGCCTGCTGTTTGACTCTGACGGGACTCTGGTAGACAGCGAAGTCCTGCTGGCAGAAGCGCTTGCCAGCACGTTACCCGGCTACGGCCTGCCCTTCACGGCCGCCCGGTATCTGGATCATTTCCGGGGCGTACGTTTTCGCAGCATCGTCGCGGAACTCGAGGCACATCATGGCGCGCTGGCCCCCGAGCGGCTGGATGAGATGGAGGCCCGCATGCGTGCCATCCTCGAGGACCTGATGGCGGCTCGCCTCACGGCCATGCCCGGCATGCCTCAGGCACTGGCGGAGCTCTCCGGCTACCCCTGCGGCGTGGTCACCAACGGGCCGGAACGCAAGGTACGCCTGGCGCTGGATACCACCGGGCTGGCGCGCTTCTTTGACGGCCATATCTTCAGTGCCTACACCCTGGGCGTCTGGAAACCGGACCCACGCCTCTATCGCCTCGCCGCCGAGCAGATGGGGTTCGCGCCGCAGCGCTGTGTGGTGATCGATGACGCCGCCGTCGGCGTGAAAGCCGGGCTGGATGCCGGGATGCATGTCATCCACTTCGCCCACCATGAGGACGGCCTCGGCACGCCCTCCGGGGCGCTGAAGATGCGCAGTGCACGCGAGCTTCCGGCGCTGATCAGAGAGATCTCGCAGCGCGTGGCACGCCTCGACCCCTGATCGGCCAGGGCCGGATTCCTGAAGAGCTGATGCACCGCGAACCGGCGCGCAAGACAAGAAAGCCCGCACGGAGGCGGGCAAGGAATGCAAGAAAGCCCGCACGGAGGCGGGCAAGGAATGTCGGGACAGGACATTCAGGGCAGGGTCATCTTTCGACAAGGTCAGCTTCAGACAAGGTCATCTTTGGGCAAAGACACGTCCTGCATGCTGCTGCATCAGGGGCGATGGCCCGAGTCAGTCACATGCATTTGCGCAAGGATGCCATCGCGGCCTTTCGGCCGGCGCTGAGCGCGGAGGCAGAGTTCCGCGTGTGGTCCTGGGGGCTTTCCCGGGTCCTTCTGCGAGTCTCTCTCCAGGGCTTTCTTCAGAGCTTTCTTCAGGGCTTTCCAGAGATCTTTCGAGTCATCGAGCGCAAGGCAAGGACGGGCTTCGTCATGAGTCAGCCATTGATGGTGTTGTTGCTGGTCGCCAGACACTCAATCACTCGAAAGGCGAAGCCTTACACGCTGTCGTTGAGCGCGTGCTCCACTCGAGTTGCAGAAACACTCTTGCCAGCATCATTGGCCTGATAGCGGGCTTTCATCATCCCACCGGCGACACCGCGCACGCCTTGCAGCGGCTGCTCCAGCGCCTGCTGCACACGCCCTGCCGAGGTGCTCATGCCGGTAGCGGCAAAGACGGCCTGCCGCGTGGACGCCGCGTGGGCGTGACCCGCGATCAGAGGCTCGCTCAAGGCAGCACGTACCCGGGCATCGGAGACGCTATCTTCTGCGTGGCTGAGAGTGCTGACCGCAGTGAGCATGGACAGGCAGACAAGGGGAACCAGACGTTTCATTCAGAGAGACTCCAGGTGGTGTCGAGTGAGCGCCCCAGCGGGAGCGGCACTCGGGTAGAGGACGGCCGAGCCGTCCAATGGTGCTTCGGGCATGGCAGAGGCAACCTCTGCACGCCTTACAGGTTGAACTTCACCAGGGTGACGATGCGTGACAGGCCCTGAGCGGCGGCCAGAGACTCGGCGGTATTGCCTTGCTGATCCGCAATTCCGGGGTCGGCCCCGGCATCGAGCAGATGCCTGATGATGGTTTCCCGCCCGAACAGCGAGGCCATCATCAGCGCCGTCTGGCCACTGGCATTGCGATGATTCACATCACAGTCGGTATTGGCCAACAGCCAGTCTGCCGTCTCGACATGCCCACGGAAGGCCACGCCCATGAAGGCATTGCTGCCTCTTTCATCCACGGCACAGGCGTCCACCCCATACCCCTTGAGCAGGGCCAGAGTGCTGGTATGCCCGTAATAGGCAGCCATGATGAACGGCGTATAGCCGTGGGATTCCGTGATCGACAGGTCTCCGCCCTGGTCGTGGTAGCGTTCGATGGCGGCGTTGTCGCCCTCACGCGCGGCATCCATGATGTCCATGCCCTCGTCCGCCTGCGCCGGAAGGGCGAGCAGACTCATGACGGCGACGCTGAGCGCAAGCATCAAGGTGACAAGGTTCGTGATGGATTGCCTGATGGGGGCTTTCACGGTCAAGGTCATGGGACTCTCTCCTCGAGGTTGGTCCAGAAATCGGTCGGGAAGATGGCAGGGAGGCATTGCCCCCCCTGCCCTGTCACGCGACGCGTCAGATCACTTCTGCTGCGCGTCGATCAGCTCCTCGACATCGTCCATGTCCACGTGAGCGACCTTGGCCAGACGCTCGCCGTATTCGTGGTCGGCCTGATAGAAGTAGCTGACCATGATGTTGCGGATCTCGTCGTTCTTGACCTTGCCCAGATCCCCACCCAGCACCTCGATCAGGTCATCCTGATCTTCCTCGGAGAAGGAGCGGTACAGCTCCCCGGCCTGAGCGAAATTCTGCTCCTTGCCGATGGGCTGCTGCTGGGTAGTGCCATTGAGGGTGTAACGCTTGTATTCGTACTGGCTGTCGTCCACCAGCGAGTCGGCGTTGCGGCTCGGCTGGTAGTTGATGGAGCCGGAACGCGGAGCGGAGTAGCCCGCGCCATCCTGATGGTTGTTGTGGACCGCCACCTTGGGGGCGTTGACCGGCAGCTGAGAGTAGTTGGCCCCCAGGCGATAACGCTGGGCATCGGCGTAGGCGAACAGGCGCCCCTGCAGCATGCGGTCTTCCGACGGCTCGATGCCCGGTACCAGGTTGGCCGGCGACATGGCCGCCTGCTCGGTTTCCTGGAAGAAGTTGTCCGGGACGCGATTCAGCGTCAGCTCACCGACCTTGCGTGCCGGGATCAGGTCTTGCGGCCACAGCTTGGTGGTATCCAGCGGGTTGAAGTCGAAGCTATTCAGCTGTCTGGGGTCCAGCGTCTGGATATAGAGATCCCAGACCGGGTCATCGCCTTCGTCCAGATGGGTGTAGAGATCATCCGTCAGGTGATTGAAGTCGGTGGACTGCACCTTGGCGATCTCTTCCGGCGACATGCCATGGTTGCCCTGGCGCGACTTCCAGGTGAACTTCACGTATTTCCAGTCGCCTTCGCCATTGACGAACTTGAAGGCGTGGACCCCGGAGCCATCCATCTCACGCAGGCTGGCAGGCACGCCCAGCGGTGAGTACAGATAGGTCAGCATGTTGGTGCTTTCCGGGATATGGCTGAAGAAATCGAAGTAGCGATTCGGGTCCTGCAGGTTGGTGCGCGGGTCCGGTTTCAGGGCATGGATCATGTCCGGGAACTTCATCGCATCGCGGATGAAGAACACCGGGAAGTTGATGCCGACCATGTCCCAGTTGCCCTGGTCGGTATAGAACTTGACGGCGAAGCCACGCGGGTCGCGCAGAGTCTCGGGCGAGCCCTTGCTGTTGATCACGCTGGAGAAACGCACGAAGACCGGCGTCACCTGGCCCTTGTCCTGGAAAGGTGCCGCGACGGTCAGGTCGGTCAGATCCGCGGTGGCACGGAACTCACCGTAGGCCCCGATACCGCGCGCGTGAACCACGCGCTCCGGAATGCGCTCACGCTCGAAGTGCCCCAGCTTTTCCAGCAGGTGGTGATCCTGCAGCAATGTCGGGCCATTCGGACCAGCGGTCAGGGAGTCCTGGTTGTTGCCGATCGGCGCACCATTGGAACGTGTCATCACTTCCTGCTGCGCCAGACTGCTTGCAGAAAGCCCCAGCGCCATCACGGCTGTCAGGGTCTTCATGGGAAAACGTACGCTCAGCATCTCGGAAATTCCTCGTCAAATCAGGGAGTAACGAGGCGAGGAGTATTCGCGAGAAGTTCCCATAGCAAAAATAAATAATAGCTAACCCTGAAATAGCGAAAAACTAACATGATGCAGAATCAGCACCAATTACTTCCACTCTCAAGCAAGGACTGTGGCGTGGTTTCCTGTTCGCGGGCCAAGCTTGCCGCGTGTGCCTTGAGCCAGATGCCCCGATGACGAGGCTTTCACGCCAGAGGTAAGAATCGCCTGCCTTGAGCGAGAGCTTTCCCATGGCCTGAACGCCAGCAGAGCAGGCCACGATTGTTGCACCCAGTCATACAATCCAGTCATATAATCCAGGCATACATTCCTGTCATACAAACCCGTCATGCAATCCAGGCATCGCGAAGTCTCAGGTCATGGCCCATCGACACCCCGGAGGCACCCTGATTCGCTCCACTGCCAGAAACGACAACGGCCCCTCATGTTGAGGAGCCGTAAGTGAGGAGCCGTTGTCATCAAGTCTTGCGACAGATCTTTCAGCGCATCCAGCCACTACGCCTGGCGCTTCGCCTTCTTCGACTTGCGCTGGAACGCCGGCATGTCATCGATGACCAGCACCGGATTCAGCTCTTCCTTGGGGAAGTCATTCTTGAGCCAGCGCAGCATGGAGAGCGCCAGAATCAGCATCACCGGAATCATCGGCAGCGCCACCACGATGGTCGAGGTCTGCACGGTCTGCAGGCCACCCAACTGGATCAGCGCAACGCCGACGGCCGCGATCAGGAAGGCCCAGATCAAGCGGAACGAGCGCTTGGGCTCCTGATACCCGGACAGCTTGCGTGAGGTCACCGAGGCCAGCACGTAGGCCGAGCTGTCCAGCGTGGTCGCCAGGAAGATGAAGCACAGCAGGATGAAGGCCACCGTGACCAGCTTGGCATACGGCAGGGTCTGCAGGATGCCTTCCACCGCCAGCGGGATACCGCCGCTATCCAGCAGCGCCTTGATATCCAGCGCACCACTGATCTGCAGGTCCAGCGCGTAACCGCCCCACACCGCGAAGAACACCCAGGTGCCCAGCGAGCCGAACACCAGCTCGGCGATGATCAGTTCACGGATGGTACGGCCGCGCGAGATACGCGCCACGAACAGCCCCACCATCGGCGCGTAGGCGATCCACCAGGCCCAATAGAAGACGGTCCAGTCCTTCCAGAAGGTGGAATCCCCCGCCGGGTCGGTCCACAGGCTCATCGGGATGAAGTTGCCCAGGGTCTTGCCGAGGCTGTTGACGAAGCCTTCGACCATGAACTGCGAGTCACCGACGATGAAGGTGAAGGCCAGCAGGAAGATCGCCAGAATCACGTTGACGTCGGAGAGAATCTTGATGCCCTTGGCCAGGCCGAACCAGACACTGGCGGAGAACATCGCCGTCCAGATGCACAGTACCGCGACTTCCAGCCCGAAGTTGGCATCCATGCCCAGGATGCCGCTGACCAGCTGTGACACCAGCGGTACCGCCAGCCCCAGCGAGGTGCCGACGCCGCCGACGATCCCGAACACGACGATGGAATCCAGCAGCACGCCCCAGGCGCCATCCGCATGGCGGCCCAGCACGCCGCGCGAGGCGACGGACAGACGCACGCCATCACGCTTCTTGACGTACATGGAGTAGGCGATCGGCAGGCCCGGCAGGCAATAGAAGGCCCACGGCGTCAGCCCCCAGTGGAACTGACCGAAGGCCAGCGCCCACTCCGCGGCCTCACGACTCTTGGCCGCCACGTGATAGGCCGGCGAGGTGTAATAGTAGATCGGCTCGACCCACGCCCAGTTGACGATCGCGATGCCCATCCCGCAGGTGAAGATCATCGCCACCCAGCTGAAGTAGGAGAAATCGGGCGTGTCTTCTGCCCCACCCAGACGGACGTTGCCGTAGCGGCTGAATGCCAGCCAGATGAGAAATCCGACGACGCTCAGACCGGCCACCAGATACAGCCAGCCGAACTTGCCGGTCGCGAAGGCGAAGGCGGCATTGATCAGCGCGGTGCTGGCCTCCGGGAACAGGATGACGGGGCCGATGAAGGCCAGGATGACCAATACGGCGGGAATGAAGACACGGGGGTCCAGATGATCGCCATCACTGGCGGGGGGAACGGCTTCTTGCACGACTACCACCTTAGTGAGAAAGCCCGAGCAAGAGGGGCGAGACGTCGCTCTTGCTCGGGCAGTTCGCTGTGTTCAATAATTTTTCGTAATGAAAAGAGCGCGGTATTATACATTTTTTTATTCCACGCGCATTATACTTTCCCGGCAACCGCGGGGAGCATGAATCGCGACACGGTATTTTCTCATTCACACATGAATTTCATTCATCAATCTTGCGCTGCACACTCCCCCCTCCTGCTCTCTTCTCGCGCCTTCCTTGCACCCTCTTCGACAATATTTCCGCCAGACGCGAACAGGCCGCCGACACGTCAATGTCGGCGGCCTGTGGGCCTCAAACGCTCATGAGCGGCGACTGTCACGCATAAGCCAGCACCTGACGCGGCAGACTTTCCGTCCCTTGCATCGCGAGGATCACGCCAGCCGATGCGCCACTCTCATGAGCGGAACTTCGACGTTAACCTCGTGTCACAAGACGCCCCGCGCTTGAGCACTTCTCATGCACCTGGCTCGAGCTGACCCATGCAAGCTCAGAGTCAGACGAGTCGGCCTTGAGCGATCAGCACTGGCTGACGTACTGAGTCACAAGAACGCCCCACCTCGTGAATCACGAGATGGGGCGTTTAAACGTCGCAGGCGCCATCGATTGCTTGCCGTCGGCGGCCCTTGGGTGAACAAGCACCGCATGGCGGGATCAGCTCGGCAGGTACTCCTCACTCCAGCTTTCAGATACTACGCCCTCCTCGATCAACCGATCGATCTCTTCATCACTGTGATCAAGCTCCCTGAGCACCGAGCGTGTCGAGGCGCCGTATTTCTCGGCCGGCGACAGCGGGTAGATGCGCCCACGCCGCGGGCGGATGGCGTAGGGGTCAAGCTGGGTGATCTCGTGCCCGCTGGGGTGGTCCGAGTAGACCGAGAACGAATAGCTGCCGGCATCGATCCCGGTCCGCTCGCCAGCCGGATGGACGTTGTAGGAACGCAATGTCTCCAGGTTCTCACAGACGGCCGCGGCGATATCCGCCGCCTGCAGTCGCTCGACCCAGTCATTGGCTCTTGCACTGATGAAACGCGGTGCCAGGTAGGCGGCACGCTCCTCACGTGGGATTTCCGGCAGCTCTTCCAAACCCTCGACCTTGCGGAATTTCTCCAGCTCCGACTCGTAGGCACTGACTAGCAGGATGCCATCGGAGGCCGAATAGAAACGCGCCAGGTCATCGTAGCCGGTCGCCTCACGACCGGAGGGCTCGTCAAACAGACTGCGGCGCTCATAGTCGTAGCAGAACGGCAGCTGTGCCAGACCGCTCAACGCCGACAGCGAGGTCTTGATGCGCGAGGTGCGGCCGGTCTTGAGCTTGCGATACAGCGCGGTGGCAATCCCCAGCGACGCGCCAAAGCCGCACATGACATCGATGGTGCCGACGTGAGCGTGCTCTTCGGGGGTATCCATGCTGCCGCCGAAGCGCAGCATGATGCCGGTAGTGGCCTGCACCAGGTCGTCATAGCCGAGGTAGTTGGTGCGCGGCCCGGGCAGCACGCCGCTGAAGCAGTCCAACTGGCAGAAGACGGCGTCCGGGTTGAGCTCGCGCATGGCCTCCTCGCTCAGGCCCATGGAGGCCACCTGCCGGTCGGTGGCATTCCAGACCACCACATCACTCTGACGAATCAGCTCATCCAGGATGGCGCGCCCGCGGGGCTGTCTGACGTCGGTCAGCAGCGAACGCTTGGAGCGCATGTGCGACAGGCCGAAGATGACGGTATTCCAGCAGTCATAGAACGGCTTGGCCGGGTCGACCTTGATGACCTCGGCACCGAAGCGCGCCAGATACGCCACCGAGTGCGGCCCGGCGATCACATTGCACAGGTCCAGGATCTTGACGCCTTCCAGCCAGCCATCGCGGGCATTGCGTGCCCGCACCCGCGGCAGCTTGGTCTCGATGCGGGTCAGCACCGACAGCGCATGAGTGACACTCACCCAGCGGCGCGGTCTGGGCGTCAGCATCTCCTGGCCGCTGTCGGCCATCCACACCATCGGGCCGGGCTGGATCATCAGCCCGAACTCCGGGTCCTCGACCTCGACCATCAGGCCCGCCGTCTCGGCGTGGTCATCGTGGATCCACTCCTGCAGCCAGCGCTGCGGCGCACCGGGGAACTTGCCCTTGCCGAAGATCTTCTCCCATTCCTTGGAGGTACGCGTGAGGAAGACTTCCTTCATGCGCGCCGCGATATGGTCCGCCCAGGACTTGGGCAACGGATAGACGCCCAGCGACATGTCGGATTGCCATTCGCTGCTCGGGCGATAGGTATCCGGCTCCTCGCTCATGCCTTCGGCGACCAGCGCATCGTAGAGGCCCAGTACCTTCAGGCAGCGCTTGGCGTGCTCGCGATGACTCGGACAGACCACATAGAACATGCGGCCATCCTTGCACTTGTAGCTACGATAGAAGGGATCGAGCAGCTCCTGCAGCTCGTCGTAGTCGAGATTCATCGGCTGGCCCTCGATACGCCGACGTTCGATCTCCTTCTCGCGCTGGGTCTTGTAGCGCTCCGGCAGGCCCTCGATCTTGATCGAGTTGTAGCAGAGCCCTTCCATCAGCGCGCAGACCAGCGGCACCTCGATCTCGTCGCCCATGCCGGTGCGCTCACGGGCCTGCAGCGCCAGCACCACCGAGGAAGCCGCCAGCATGGTGCCATAGGCCGAGCCCAGCGGCAGCGGCGAGAAGGATGGGTTGATGCCCATCAACACGCGGTTGAGGCCCATGTCGGTAAAGACACCGGAATTGGCGGCGATCACGCTCTCGAAGGCACGCCAGTCGCGGCGCAGGGTGTCATTGGAGGCAAAGCCGGGAATCGACAGCGTGATCAGCTCATTGCGCTCCTCCCGCAATGCCTCGAAGTCAATACCCAGCCGCTTCATGACCCCGGGACGGAAGCTTTCGATCACGATGTCGGCCTCCTCGATCAGCGCCAGTGCCTGCTCGACACCCTCCGCGGACTTGAGGTCCAGCGAGACGATCAGCTTGTTGCGATTGAGCGTGGCGTTGGCCGGCGACTGCCACATCGGCCCGCCGGGCGGGTCGACGTGAACCACGGTGGCGCCCAGGTCGGCGAGGATCATGGCGACGGCCGGGCCCGCCATGTATTGACCGAAATCGATGACCTTGACGTCAGTCAGCGGCAGGCGGGTTTCGGAGTGAAATGTCATCGGTGCGGTCCTTCTGGCCAGAGGGGCTGCGGGTCGCGTCAGCCCCGGTGAGCGTCATGTGTTGAGAGAGACAGGAAAAAGTGCACTCAGCGAGACTTGGCGTCATCGCGCGGACTGGGAGTCTCCAGCACCAGATGCGGTTCCAGCACCTTGCGCGCGAAGTCCTGGCGCAACCAGCGCACCAGCGACCAGGTCAGGATGAACAGCACTGGGATCATCGGCAACGCGACCACGATGGTGGAAGTCTGCACCGCCTTGAGGCCGCCCAGCTGGATCAATGCCACCCCGACACCGGCGATCAGGAAGGCCCAGATCAGACGCACGCTGCGCCTGGGCTCCTGATACCCGGAGAGTTCACGGGTGGTCACCGACGCCAGCACATAGGCCGAGCTGTCCAGGGTGGTGGCGAGGAAGATGAAGCACAGCAGGATGAAGCTTGCGGTGATCAGCTCGGAGAACGGCAGCGTGGCGAGAATCGCGGACACGGCGCCGGGGATACCGCCGTCGCTGAGCGCAGCCGCGACATCCAGGGTGCCACTCACCTGCAGGTCCAGCGCATAACCGCCCCAGACCGCGAAGAATACCCAGCAGCCCAGCGAGCCGAACACCAGCTCGGCGATGATCAGTTCACGAATGGTGCGCCCCCGCGAGATGCGTGCGACGAACAGCCCCATCATCGGCGCGTAGGCGATCCACCAGGCCCAGTAGAAGACGGTCCAGTCCTTCCAGAAGGTCGAATCGCCCACCGGGTCGGTCCACAGGCTCATGGTCACGAAGCTCGACAGCATGGTGCCGAGACTGTTGACCCAGCCTTCCACCATGAACAGCGATGGCCCGGCGATGAAGGTGAAGGCCAGCAGCACGATGGCCAGAATCACGTTGATGTCGGAGAGAATCCTGATGCCCCTGGCCAAGCCGAACCACACGCTGGCCGAGAAGATCGCCGTCCAGATCAGCAGCACCCCCAGATTGAGCGCGAAGGACGGCTCGATGCCGAGCAGATCACTGACCAGCCGCGAAACCAGTGGCACCGCCAGTCCCAGTGAGGTGCCGACACCGCCGACGATGCCGAATACCACCACCGCATCCAGCAGCACGCCCCACCACCCCTCGGCACGCTTGCCGAGCACGCCGCTTGAGGCCACGGAAAGACGCACGCCCGGGCGGTTGCGCACATACATGGAATAGGCGATGGGAATCGCCGGCAGGCAGTAGAACGCCCAGGGCGTCAGCCCCCAGTGGAACTGCCCATAGGCCAGCGCCCACTCGGCCGCCGCATCGCTGCCGGCCTTGACGTCGAAGGGAGGGCCGGTGAAATAGTAGATCGGCTCGACCCACGCCCAGTTGACGATGGCGATGCCGATCCCGCCGGCGAAGATCATCGCCACCCAACTGAAATACGAGAACTCCGGCGTGTCCTGCGGGCCACCCAGACGGACATTGCCGTAGCGGCTGAACGCCAGACCGATCAGGAACACGACCACGGAGAAGCCCGCCAGCAGGTAAAGCCAGCCGAAATTGCCGGTCGCGAAGGCGAAGGCCGTATTGACGGCAGCCTCACCGGACTCAGGAAACAGGATGATGGGAATGATCAGGCCGGCGATGACGAGCACCGAGGGCAGGAATACCCGCCAGTCAATCTCGTCGCGGGCCGTGTGGGAGGCGCGGGAATCGCGTGGCTGGCTTTCGCTACCGGAAGCCGCCTTGGGCGCAGAACTGCTCATGTTGATCACCGTTATTGTGGTTATGCGGTTCGGTGTTGAGACACGGGGAGTTCCCTGCGATTGGCGTATCGCAAGGTCTCCATGCATGGCGTATCGGCAAGGCCGTGATATGGGTGGAGGAAGATGGCCGTTGTCAGGCCGATCTCGGCAGTGGCTCGGCCAAATCGGTACTGACAGCAGACTCCAGAATCCAGCCAGCGGCCTTCTCCGCGATCATCAGGGTCGGCGAGTTGGTATTGCCGCTGACGATGGTCGGCATGATGCCGGCATCCGCCACTCGCAATCCCTGGATGCCACGCACTCGCAGGCGGCTGTCGACCACGGCCATCGGGTCATCCGCGCGCCCCATGCGCGTGGTGCCCACCGGATGGAAGATGGTGGTGCCGATATCGCCGGCGAGCCTGGCGAGCTCGTCATCAGTCTGGTACTCGACCCCCGGCTTGATCTCTTCGGGCTGGTAGCGCGCAAAGGCCGGCTGGGAGGCGATGCGCCGCGTGACCCGCAGCGAGTCGGCCGCGACCTTGCGATCTTCCTCGGTGCTCAGGTAGTTGGGCGCGATGGCCGGGGCCTGGCGCGGGTCGGCGCTCTGCAGACGCACCGAGCCACGGCTGGTGGGGTTGAGATTGCAGACACTCGCGGTGATCGCCGGGAAGGGATGCAAGGGCTGCCCGAAGGCCTCGAGACTCAGCGGCTGGACGTGATACTGGATATTGGGATGGGCGTAGTCCTCGCTGCTGCGCGTGAAAGCCCCCAGCTGCGATGGCGCCATGCTCATCGGCCCGGAACGCTTGAACAGGTACTGCATGCCGATGCCCATCTTGCCCAGCAGCGTGCTGGCCATGGCGTTCAGGGTCTTGGCATTGGTGACCTTGTAGACCGAGCGGATCTGCAGGTGGTCCTGCAGATTCTCGCCGACGCCGGGCAGGTCCTTCACCACCTCGACGCCATGTTGCTCCAGCAATGCCTTGGGCCCGACCCCCGAGACCTGCAGCAGATGCGGCGAGCCGATGGCGCCGGCACACAGCACGACCTCACGCTTCGCCGTGAGCTTGATGAGCTTGCCATCACGCACCACCTGCAGCCCGGTGCAGCGCAGACTGGAGGCGTCCTTCGCTGCGTCCGCCCCCGTGCCAGCTCCTGTGCCATCCCCTGCGCCCTGCTCGCCGCCCGCGAACCGCAGACGATTGACCTGGGTGGAGTGCCACAGGGTCAGGTTGCCGCGCTTGAGTGCCGGACGCAGAAAGGCCTTGGCCGTATTCCAGCGCCAGCCGGAACGCTGGTTGACCTCGAAATAGGCCACCCCCTCGTTGCTACCACGATTGAAGTCCTCGGTGCGCGGGATGCCGGCCTGTTCGGCGGCACTGGCGAAATCGTCCAGCACCTCCCAGTTGAGGCGCTGCCGCTCGACTCGCCATTCGCCACCGTGACCATGGAACTGGCGATGCTCGGGGCCGGCATCCCCGCCCTCGTCGAGGCGCGCGTGATCCTCATGGCGCATGAAGGCCGGCAGACATTGCTCCCAGCGCCACTCGCTGTCGCCGGTCACCTCGGCCCAGTGGTCATAATCCCGCGCCTGACCGCGCATGTAGATCATGCCGTTGATGCTGGAACATCCCCCCAGCGTCTTGCCGCGCGGATAGATCAGCGAACGTCCGTTGAGCCCCTTGTCCGGCTCGGTGCGGTACAGCCAGTCGGTGCGCGGATTGTTGATGCAGTACAGGTAGCCCACCGGAATGTGGATCCAGTGATAGTTGTCGCGCCCACCCGCCTCGATGAGCAGCACGCGGTGGTCAGGGTTGGCGCTGAGGCGATTGGCCATCAGACAGCCGGCGGAACCGGCCCCCACGATGATGAAATCGAATTCCGACAGATCGTCTCCCGGTTTGACGGGGCGAGCGTCCTGCTCGCCCCCCGGGGGTCGATGCTGATTGTTCTTGTTGTCTGACATGGCGCGTCCCTCTCCAGACAGCTGGCGTATGCTGGTAGGTAACCAGAATGCAGATGACTACGATGCAGATGGCGACAATGCAGATGACCGCAGTCGCGAGCGACTTACTTGGCCGTCGGCATGGCGAATTCGGCACCGGCATCGATGGAATCCGACCAGCGCTGCATGATGGACTTCTGCTTGGTATAGAAGCGCACCCCCTCTTCACCGTAGGCGTGGGTATCCCCGAACAGGGAGCTCTTCCAGCCACCGAAGCCGTGCCAGGCCATCGGGACCGGAATCGGCACATTGATGCCGACCATGCCCACCTGGATGCGACGCCCGAATTCACGCGCGACACTGCCGCTCTCGGTGAAGCAGCTCACGCCGTTGCCGAATTCGTGGTCATTGATCAGCTGGATGGCGGTCGCGACGTCCGGCACGCGGACACAGGCCAGTACCGGGCCGAAGATCTCTTCCTTGTAGATGGTCATGTCCGGGGTGACGTGATCGAACAGCGTGCCGCCCATCCAGAAGCCTTCAGTGCTGTCGCCGCCAATGTCATTGCCGGTGAACTCACGCCCGTCGACGATCATCTCGGCGCCTTCCGCGACGCCCTTTTCGATATACCCGCAGATACGCTCATGCGCCTGGCGGGTGACGATCGGCCCCATCTCGGCGTCCAGATTCATGCCGTCCTTGATCTTGAGCTCGCGGGCACGCTCGGCCAGACGCGGCACCAGGGTGTCCGCCACATCGCCCACCATCACCGCCACGCTGATGGCCATGCAGCGCTCACCGGCGGAGCCGTAGGCCGCGCCGATCAGGGCATCCACCGCCTTGTCGAGGTTGGCATCCGGCATCACCACCATATGGTTCTTGGCGCCACCCAGTGCCTGGATGCGCTTGCCATGACGTGCGCCGCGCTCGTAGATCAGGTTGGCGATCGGGGTGGAGCCCACGAAGGACAGTGCGCGCACCTTGGGGTGATCGATCAGCGCCTCGACGGCATCCTTGTCGCCCTGCACCACGTTGAAGACGCCATCCGGCAGGCCCGCCTGCTTGAGCAGGTCCGCCATCATCAGCGAGGCGCTGGGGTCCAGCGGGCTCGGCTTGAGCACGAAGCAGTTGCCTGCCGCGATGGCCACCGGGAACATCCACATCGGCACCATCACCGGGAAGTTGAACGGCGTGATGCCGGCGACGACGCCCAGCGGCTGGCGCATCGTCCAGTTGTCGATGCCGGTGCTGACCTGGTCGGTGAAGTCACCCTTGAGCAACTGCGGGATACCGCAGGCGAACTCGACGATATCGATGCCACGTGCCACCTCGCCCTGGGCATCGGTGAACACCTTGCCGTGCTCGCGGGTGATCGCCTCCGCCAGCGCGTCCTTGTGCTCGTTGAGTAGCGCAAGGAACTTGAACATCACCCGGGCACGACGAATCGGCGGGGTGTCGGCCCAGGCCGGGAAGGCGGCGTCGGCGGCCGCCACGGCAGCATCGATGTCGCTGTCGCGTGCCAGCGTGACCTGGCCGGTCACCTGGCCGGTGGCGGGATTGAAGACATCCTGTGTGGCACTGGAGTCACCGTGGGTCACCTGGCCGTTGATGAAATGGGCGATGGTCTGCTGGGGCGTGGTCATGGCGTGAATCGTCTCCGCTGGCGTTGTGACTGAAGCGTGCGTGGGGAGCATCCCGGCGGCTCAGCCATAGGGGCTGGTCATAAGGCTGGACATGAGAGCTGCTTATGAGAGCTGAATGCATGAAGGCTGTACCTTGAATCTACCCCGCCGGCCGGAACGTTCAATTGAGTTATTCTTAGGTGCGATATAACGATTGCTGATATCACGAACGCCCCCGAACGCAGACAGCCGCCATCGCTCACCAGCCCAGTCATGGCGGGGTTGCGGGCGAGTGAGAGCGTGGAATGGAATACGGCGGAGGGAATGTTCGAACGTCATGGCAGCGCTTTCGGTGGCATCGCTAGACCAAAGGGGAATAGGTCATCGGCGGGACGCTGAGACAAGAATGCAGGCGACCTGCTACATGAACCATGTCGCTGTTGATCCTTCGCCCCCTTGCCCAGAGAGCCTTCGATGCAGGATCTGTCCCGTCTTCACGCCTTCGTCACCGTGGCGCGCACCGGTAGCGTGTCACGAGCCGCTGAGGCCTTGCACCTCACCCAGCCTGCCGTCAGCCTCAAGCTCAAACAGCTTCAGGAAAGCCTGGGCCTCTCTCTGTTTGATCGTCACCCCCACGGATTGCAGCTGACCGCCGATGGACAGGCCCTGCTCTCCAGTGCCGAAAGCACGCTGGCCAGTGCCCGCCAGTTCGAGCAGGCTGCCTCTGCCCTGCACAGCACCCTGCGTGGCACCCTGCGCATCGGCACCATCATCGACCCGGAATTCATTCGTCTCGGCAGTTTCCTGCGTCATCTGCTGGCACAGGCACCCGGGGTAGAGACGTCTCTGCAACATGGCATGAGTGGGTGCGTGCTCAAGGCACTCAAGCAGGATGAGCTGGAAATCGGCTTCTATCTCGCCCCACCGGGAGAAGGGCCGGGCGACAGCGCCCTCGACTACCGGGAATTGGCGCTGTTCGAGTACTACGTGCTGGCACCGGCGGGCTGGTCATCGCGGCTGACCGCGACCGACTGGGCCTCGTTGGCGGCTCTGCCGTGGATCGTCACGCCCCCCAACTCGGTACATTCCCGCCTGCTGGCACATGCCATGCGCGGCGTGGAGGCTACGCTGCATCGCGTCGCCCAGGTGGATCAGGAAGTCTGCATGCTGGACCTGGTACGCGCGGGGGTCGGGCTGTCACTGGCGCGTGATGTGCTGGCGCTGGCCGAGCGGCAGGAGCGTGGGCTCAATATCGTGCCGGACACCCGCCTGCCCTGCGCACTCAGCGTGGTATGGCGCCGTGACAAGGCCGCTGATCCCAGCGTTCAGGCGGCATTACAGAGCCTGGCCAATGTCTGGCCGGCAGAGTGACCGGTGTCGTGCCAGGTTGCGCCCTTCGCGGGTCACGCCGGTCTCTTCTCTCTTCTCTTCTTTCTTCCCTCTTTTCTCTGCGCTTAGCGCCACGCTCTTTGCCCTTCTCTCCTCACCTTGCATCCTCACGACCTCTCCACCTCCCATCACTGGCAGGATTGCTCTGAGCGGGACGCAGCGTTGCCTGTCTCGCCCGTTTTCCCCTGCGCCCACTGTCACAAGGTTATCCAAGGGCATGCGTGATATCTGATATGCCCGAGACTGTGCGGTGTGTCATGCCGGTCACGACCGCCCACGCGACTGACGCAGCTCACATGACTCACACAGCTCACACGACTTACACAGCTACGGCGTACGGCGTCGTCAAGGAGGATGAGATGGTGGCCAAGACCGAGATTCATGCCCAACAGCAGACACTGCCGGGCACGGAGCGCCTGATGGAGCCACAGGCGATCTTCATCCGCGACGACTATCGCGGCAGCGGCAAGCTCGAGAACAAGGTGGCGCTGATCACCGGTGCCGACAGCGGTATCGGTCGCTCCGCCGCCATACATTTCGCGCGCGAAGGTGCCGATGTGGCGGTGATGTATTTAAGCGAGGAAGAGGACGCTCAGGAAACGAAGCGACTCGTGGAAGCGGAGGGGCGCCATTGCCTGTTGATCGCCGGTGACCTGCGCGACGCCGAGTTCTGCCGCGACGCCGTGGCGCAGGTGGTCGAGACCTTCGGCGGGCTCAATGTGCTGGTCAACAACGCCGGCACCCAGTGGGTCAGCGAGGACCTGACCACCCTGGAGGATGTCCAGTGGGAGCAGACCTTCGCCACCAACATGCACAGCATGTTCTACCTGACCAAGGCAGCGCTCCCACATCTCGGCGAAGATGACACCATCATCAATACCACCTCGGTCAATGCCTATATCGGCCCGGACTTTCTGGTCGATTACACCGCGACCAAGGGCGCCATCGTCAGCTTCACCCGCTCACTGTCCAATCAGGTGGTCGGCCGCGGGATTCGCGTCAACGCCATCGCACCCGGGCCGGTCTGGACACCGCTGCAGCCGGCGACACTCGGCGCGCATGACCCGCAGATGCTGGAAGACTTCGGTGCCGACACTCCGATGGGACGTGCCGCGCAACCCTGTGAACTGGGGCCCTGCTATGTCTTCCTGGCATCACTGGATTCCTCCTTCATCAGCGGCCAGACCCTGCACCCCAATGGCGGCACCGTCGTCAATGGCTGAGCGCTGAAGGCGCACTCGGCCTTTGTGTCCATGAAAGCCGGTTCGTGAAAGCCGGTTCATGAAAGTCTTACCCTCCTTAGAAGTGAGAAGCGCATCCTGTTTCGCCAATGGCACGCTCGTTGGCAACCACCGCAACAGGGTGCGCTGACGCCCCTTGTCAGGCGTGAGCACGACGCTATCCTCAGGCGCTGGAATCCCTTATCCTTGAGCCTATACCACGTGTCACGATGCATGATTCATGAGCGACTGACTCACTGACGGCGTCTCATCCCCCTCGATATCCTGTTCGCGAGACTCATGTCAGAGACTTGAGCAGCAGGCTGGAGTATTCCATGATCGACTTCCAGAACAAGGGCGTGTTCAAGCTCAAGCCACACGCCGAATACGCAGAAAAGGTGGAAGCGTTGTTGTGTGAAGGGGAAGAGATTGTCGCGGCCTACAAATCGATGCGTGATGGGGTCATCTTTACCACCAAGCGCGTCATAGCGGTGAATGTGCAGGGCCTTACCGGGAGCAAGAAGGACTTCACCTCGCTCCCTTACAGGAAGATTGACGCCTTCTCGATTGAAACCTCCGGTACCTTCGACCTCGACTCGGAGCTCACGATATTCTCCTCCGCCCTGGGCACCGTCAGATTTGAATTTACCGGGTCTACGCCATTGACCGACATCTCACGACTCATTGCCCGTCATGCGTGTTGAGCCATTTCGCCATCATCGTACTTCTCTACGGACGTGAATGAGACTGCTGATATGAGTGATACCACCATCCAACAATTCGAAGAAAACATGAAGCGTGAGCTGGAGCGATATGTCCGCTCCTCTGCTGCCCCCGCCAGCTCAACCTCTCCCGGCACCTCGCCGCGCGTTCGCCCTGAGGCACCACGCGCCAGAAAGACGACCACTCCGCTCAAGGGGCTCAGAGTGACGCTGGGCGTCAAGCAGAAACGTCTGGCACTGGAAGAACCCTTCACGGTGCAGACCGACAGCATCTCCCGGGTGGAAGCGCGCATTCAGGCCGAAAAGGCCGCCCGCAAGGCTGGCTGGAAGATCATCAGTCACGTGATCGACTGGAATGATACCGAGCGGGAACCCGACGCTCGCTGATCCCCTGATCCACACACATCCGTGCATGATAGCCGAGCGCCAGGCAGCTATGCCTGGGCTCCACCTCTTCTGCTTTCCTTTGCTGTGCCTGTCACTCAGGCGGCTGCACGCCCTTCCCTCGATGGGCAGACATCGTGCATTACCCGAGCCCCTACCAGCGGTCCGGCATCGGCACTATCAATATCGCCTTGCCTTGGGCGAAAGACCGCATATTCCTCTCTCTCTCAGCAAAGCCTGCTCAGCAGATGCCAGCGCTATTCGTCGACCAAGACGGATCGCCAATCGATACACGAGCCCCAGACTGATCAGAGCGGCGCAGCCCAACACGAGCGAGCCAGCCAGCACTGCAGCGCCAGCCTCAAACAAGGGGCGGTCTAGCAGTTCCCTGGTGAAGCCTGTGGCTAACCCCCAGCACAACACGATGGCCATCAGAGGAAATATCGCGCCATGCCGGAGGTGACTGCGGGATCTGCGTTCGAGAATCTTCTCGCTTTCCCCACGCATGCAATACCGACTCCGCACGGGAGATGCCACCGGATCGTGATTGACTCGCCTTGCGAAGGCGAGCAAGGCAGCAAGCTCGTTGCTGTCGACTTCCGTACAGAGGAAGGATCCATTGCGAAACAGCAGGCCGACACGGCGGCCCAAGCATTCCGGAGGGATTCGCTTGAGCATGTCTTCACCAGAGATATCCAGCGCAGCGTCCCTGGCGCTCGACTCTTGAATGGCATGAAAATCCATCACGCAATGCAGCTCTTTCAGGTCCCATATCATGATGGGAGCGCCAAGAGAGTCGCTCCCTCTGAGAAAGGGCACGATAAAGCTTGTGACAATTTCAAACTGTCTCCGATATCCAGCAATCTTCAAGGTAATTCTCCAAAGCGTCCGTACTTTTTCGATCCATTTGCCGTGCCATCATAAGCAACACCTTGTCTCCAGTGAAACTGATCCCGATAAGTTGCAGAGTAATTTCAAACTCTCATGTGCAGGCTCACGCATGAGATATCTTCTTGCCCCACAAAGCCGTGGATACGAATGATCTGATATCTAATGTAATTCGAAGCGGTGAATGTCCGAGAACACCGCAGGATTCTCCTCGACATCAGGTCTTGCGCCTGGATCAGGACACCCCTTCTCGCTCGTGCAGCCGGGTATTGAGAGTACTGTCCTTCCCTGCTAAGCAACGCCAGTCAGCGGCGGCTGCCACAATGTCTTTTGTCTGGCCTACCTACGACAATGCCCCGTCCTGTCGCCAGAACGGGGCATTGTCGTAGAGGAATGAACGGCAAGTGAGAAATCGATGCCAGCACTTGGCATCAGGCCATCAGTGACGCGCTGCGTGACGACGCCAACGATAGAACGCCCCACCCAGACCTCCCAGCAAGATCATAGCGCCAGCAGCCAGCAGCCAGGGCATGGCCGATACCCACCACGGCGTGGAGCCACCTTGTCGCCATGCTGCTACCTGCTGGGCATCCACTGAAAGTTCGGCATTGCCGAACTTCTGCAGCACATGATTGCTGATCGCCGCAACCTGCGCATCCGTGAGCTGGTCTTCATAGGCGGGCATCGCGACATGATACGCCTCAGTCTGGCGATCCACTCCCTTGAGTATGGCCATGACCAGATTGTTGGCCTGTCCTCCGCGAGTCGCGGTGTTGTGAACGAGGGACGGATAGAAGTGATCCTGCGTGCCATGTCCATCTCGCTGATGACAACTGGCGCAGGCCGCCTGATAAAGACGACGTCCATCGAGAGTGTCAGCGCGTGTCTGCACCTGTGGGTCGTTACCCAATACAGGCTCGATCTCGGCAGGGTCTGGCATTGACGTCTTCTCACGCGGTTCATTGACGGCCAGTGCGGGACCAGTCTCGATAGCCGGCACCTGCTTCAGGTAAGCCGCCATGCTGGCCAGGTCCTCATCAGTGAGATAACGCAGACTGTGATCTACAGCGTCCGCCATTCCGCCACCGGCCTGCGCCAGACCGGGAACATGCCCGGTTTTGAGATAGCTCGCCAGGTTCTCCTCACTCCAGCGACCGATACCGCTGGCCGCAGACGTGATATTGGGTGCGTGCCAGCCCTCCACATCGGCCCCTGCGAGATAGCGCGAACTGTCCTGAGCCATCAGAGCATTGCGAGGTGTATGGCAAGAACCGCAGTGCCCCAGCGTATCCACCAGATAGTGGCCACGATCCAACTTGGCGTCGTGTGAAGCCTGAGGCGTGTAAGGGTCATCCAGGAAAAGCAGATTCCAGAAGATCATGCCCGCGCGCAGGTTGAAGGGGAACGACAGATTGGTTTCTGCAATAGGCTCATCCACCGGCGCTACCCCCTGCTGGAAGTAGGCATAGAGCGCGTGGATATCCTCATCCTTCAATCCCCGATAGGCGGTGTACGGCATGGCCGGATACAGCTGTGATCCATCGGGGCGCTCGCCCTCGGTCAATACCCGTGCAAAGTCTTCCTCACTGTAATCCCCGATACCGTACTGGTTTGACGGCGTGATATTGCTGGCCACGATGTCGCCCAAGGGCGATTCGATGACGTAGCCACCGGCATAGGCAGGGCCATCGTCTTCCGGAGCGCGATGGCAGGCAGCGCAATCTCCGGCACGTGCCAGATATTCTCCTCGTTTCAGCAGTGCCGAAACATCGCCTGCCGCGGACGCGTACGAGGACATCACAGGCAGCGTCAGGCCAGCCAGCATCAAGGCCACTCGGGTCAAGGGGGCGGCAGATGACATGCTCATACCTCCCTCGCCAGAATATCGGCGATACGAATACTCAGGGCGACACCGGTCAGCGTGGGGTTGATGACCCCGGAAGCCGGAATCACACCGGTAGTGGCGAGAAACAGGTTGTCATGATCCCAGGAGCGGCATTCACCATTGACGACCGAATTCTCTGGCTTCTCCCCCATGATTACGGTCCCCATCAAGTGATCACGATTCTGCCACCCGCTATCGTCTTCAATGACGGTGCCGTTCATGATGCGCACGAAATTCGCGAAATCCTGCTTGGCAACTCGGGCGGCCTTGGTCAGATACTCATCGACACGGTAATCCACCTCCAGCGTGGGAATTCCCAATGCATCCTTGTATCTGCGGCTCGGGCGCACCGTGTTATGTGAACGCGGCAGGGTCTCGAACGTCGTGGTGATCGAGACGTAGCGGGCGGCATCATGACGAATGCGCTCGTCGAGTTCCGGCCCCACGATGAGATCATCCAGCAATCGCCGAGTCACGGTCTCGTTGGGGACCGCATTGCCCAGAGCATGCTTGATCGCCGCGTGCTCGCGACGGAACTCGCCATCTCGCCAGTTGAATATCCCGCCTTGCTGAACCTGTCCCCGACCGGGCCACAAGGGCTCATCTGCGAGAAACGACAGACTGATGCCAGTGTGATCCATCAGGTTGCGGCCGACCTGATCGGAGGAGTTGGCAACCTCCGACATCAGCAGCAACTTCGGCGTCTCGAGCCCATGCGCGGCCACGATGAACGCCTTGGCCGTCAGGCGGACGTCATCACCATTGGAGCTGCGATAGTGCACCGCCACGATTCTGTCGCCTGCACCTTTTTCCAGCTGATAGGCCGTGGCATCGGTCAGTAACCTGGCTCCGGCACGCACGGCGTGATCCGCATGCACGTCGCCGCTGTACATGGCCCCGATGGGACACACGGGCATGCAGTTGTTGTTGCCACTGCAGGCAGGCCTGCCATCCCAGGGCTGTACGGTGCGCGCGTTGGGCTCATGCAGAAACTGGTACCCCTCCGCGCCGATACGTGCCTTGAGACGCTGGAAGTAATAGGTCTCGCCCTCCGGCGGCACCGGATAGGGTTCGGAGCGCGGCGGCCAGGGGCGCTGATCATTGCCACTCTGGTCTTCGGTATCACTGCCGGAGACACCCAGCGCCTTTTCGGCACGTACGTAATAAGGCTCCAGTTCCTCGTAGTCGATCGGCCAGTCACGCCCGACGCCATAGGTGGAGTAAAGCTTCATGTCATTGGGGGTATAGCGCCAGGTCGCGGCGGCCCAGTGCCAGGTCGTGCCGCCTACCAACTTGAGCATGCCTGGCCGAAATTCAAATTCACCGACACTGTCGATGTACTTCTCCTCATACGAGGTGGGCGCCCAGGGCTGATTGGGATACGGCGCATTGAAGTTCGACTTGCGGCCTGATGTACGGAAGTTCTCGACGATCTTCCAGCGAGGAATTCGTTCGCCTGCCTCGAGAATGATGACATCCTTGCCCTGACGCGCCAGCTCATAGGCAGCATTGCTGCCTAGGGCGCCAGAGCCGATGACGATCACGTCTGCATCATATTGCGTAGCCATGAGGGGTCTCGTCCTGTGAAGAATGGTAGAGCGTTGTTCGGGCGAATCTGATCACGCTCAATCGGTCGCGATCGTCGCCGGAGGTGAGACCCAATAGTTGGTATGGCCCCGCGAGTACGTCGGGATGACCGTGGCGTCCAGTGTCGGTTGATACATCAGTGCACCGACATAGGTGACGAAGTGAGTATCATCCGTAGCGGAATGCCCCTGTACGGTGCCGGTATACCCCAGATACCAGGCAGCGATGATATCAATGGCGGTCCGGGTCACCGCTTCAGGTTGCTGCTCGGCAAAGGACGTGAACTGACGCATGTCCGTCAGTTCCGCCTCATCCATTGCCTGAATGAGCTGACGCATGCGCCGAGGGAAATCGGCATCGATATCAAGAAGACCTTGATAGGCACGCCCCGCCAGCCGGCTATTGAGCTGGGGGCGCATGGTGAGACGTTCGGACAGGGTGAGGAAGTCCGTGATGTCCTGTGGCGGGATGTCATCGGGCGTATCAGCCCATAGGCGCGTGGCCCATGGCATCAGGGTACTGGCGGATAGCACCGCCAGTCCCGTCAGCAACTGACGCCGATTGAGAGTGCGTGTCATGGTGAACCCTCGCGCGTACCTGGCGGATTTCGTCGTTATGCAAAACTAATAATATTCTTATATAAGAATATCAAATGTCTCACAACATCGCCCATGCCAAGGGAGGGCGACGCTACGCCACCGGTAAAGCTCTGCCGATAGCCTCACCCCCCCCATTGTCACGCACAAGACATTCCCCCGCATGGCGGGCGAATGCCATAAATCTTGCTTCTCAAGAGCTTGATTACCGGATAATCCGCGTTCCGACAGCGCAACCTCAAGTTCTAACGCCGAAAGACGACACTCAGATTGTTGGCCGGCATCTCGACCACCCTGTCGAGCGTCAGGCCGTTACGCTTCGCTTCCTCGATCACGGCTTCCAGATCGCGCACGCCCCATAGTGGGTTGCGGCTCTTGAGCTGGATATCGAAGCCTTCGTTGCTGGGTGCCGTGTGCTGACCTTCTCGCTTGTAAGGGCCGTAGAGATACAGCACGCCGCCCACCGGGAGGAGTCGCCCTGCCCGTGCCATTAACTCGGACGTGACGCGCCACGGAGAGATGTGGATCAGGTTGATCGCCACCAGCGCATCACAGGCCACTTCAGGCCACTCGGCCAGCACATCCAGCGTGATGGGGGCCTTGAGATTGGTCAATCCGGTCTCTTCGCGCCAGTCCGCGATCGACTCCAGCGCACGTGGGCTGGCGTCACTGGGCTGCCACACAAGATGAGGCAGGCCACGCGCGAAGTGCACGGCATGCTCGCCGCTGCCACTGGCCAGTTCCAGCACTTGACGACGCTCGGCGAGGACATCACGCAAGACATCGAGAATCACGTCACGATTGCGCTCGACCGCGGGACTTGCCAGCCGTCGGGAGTTCTCCAGTGCGACATCCTTCTGGGCTGCGTGGCGTGCTGGGTCCTTGGGGTGTTCCGGTAATGCTGACGAGGTCATGCCCTGCTCCATTGACAGACTGAGGCTGGTGATCATACCAAAGCGCCGCACCCCATGGGGCGCGGCGCTTGAAGACATGCGGGGAGATTTCAGTGGTACGTCTCAGCGTGTCGGGGCCATCGTGCTGCGGGCCCGCCAGAAATCCAGCACTCGCAGGGGGTCCCCCACCTCATGGGCCTTGTGCTGGGCGTTGTGCGCCATGGCGCGGGTGGCATCCCGATCACTCAACAGACGCTCCAGCGCCGCCAGCCACTCTGCCGGGTCATCTCCGACCAGCAGGCCGTCGACGCCATCCTCGATCAGCTCATGATAGGGAGCGCGTCGACTGTAGATCCCCACCCCGCCCATGCGCGTGATATCGAGAAAACGCCGCCACGACATGTCGTGATTGACCGAATCCGCCATCAAGGGCGCGAGACCGATGGCGATCCGCCGCCGCGAGCAATAGTCCTGAAAAGCCTCCCAGCCTAACGCCTCCATGGACTTGAGACGCGGAATGTCACTCAGCGCCAGCGGCAGATGACGCCCCATCATCAACTCCACCTCGGTATCGTCGTGACGCGTCTGGATATCGCGCAGTACCGGTGCCAGCGCCACGATATCGTCGCGATGCGCCAGAGTGCCATGAAAGCCGATGCACCAGTCCTGACTATCGAGATGGCGAAGGTCCGGCAGCGCCCCTGTCAGCGGCGGCGTCAGCAGGCTGACCTTGGGATGCAGGCCTGCCAGAGTAGTCTGCAACTGCTCGCTGACCACCACCACCTCATCCGCCAGCGCCAGCAGGCGTTGCTGCAACTCACGTGCCTGCCTATCGCTTTCCTCCTGAGGCTGCGCGGTGACGAGGTCATGATCGAGCAGATAGCAGATGCGGCCATGCTGCTCGCGGTGAGCCTCCAGCATCTCGATCCACTCCTCTCCCAGGGTGCGGGCGATCAGCAGACAGGCACCGCCGAGACGCGCCTGAGCCAGCCTGGGCGAGAACTTCCAGCGACGCGTCTCGAAACGCTCGACGCGAGTGCCTTCCTTGCGCAAGGCGCCCATGGCAGGCAGGAAGAAATAGATGTCTTCCAGTGCCAGAGCATCATCGCTGAGTACGATCCAGCGTGGGGTTGTCGGGAAGGCGGTCATGACAGTCTCCTTTACACGAGGCATTCATGGTCCCGGCGCGTCTGGCCCGAAGGCCAAAAAGGGAGGCAAGCGCGCGAAAGAGCACACATTGTCTCTGGGACGCTTCCTCTGAGCTTAATGAATTCTGAGCCAGACACCACCCGAATGCTGCCAACATGTAGCGGAGGTAATCAACGTGTTACATGCGTTAGGGCCGCTGACAGCCCTTCCAGCAACGACAAGGCCCACAGGGTAAGCTGTGGGCCTTGACTCATCGATACCTCAAATGTCCGGCAGATCACTCATCGACGGGCCCTCATGGGGCTTGCCTCATGCGACCCTGATCAGCTCGTGTCGATCCTCTCCTTGTGAGGTCGCCCTTCTCACATCCTCAAGACGCTTGAGCAAGTACTGCCCATAGCCCGTCTTGCTGAGACGCTGGCCCAGCACCTGCAACTCCTCATCGCTGATCCAGCCATTGCCCCAGGCAATCTCTTCCAGACAGGCAATCTTGAGTCCCTGACGATGCTCGATGGTCTGCACGTACTGCCCTGCGTCCAACAGGCTATCGTGGGTACCGGTATCCAGCCACGCGAAGCCACGGCCGAGGCGCTCGACATGCAGATCCCCACGTTCCAGATAGGCATTGTTGATGCAGGTAATCTCCAGTTCGCCGCGCGCAGAAGGCTTGACCTGCTTGGCGATTTCCACGACATCGTTGTCGTAGAAATACAGTCCCGTCACCGCGAAGGGAGAACGAGGATGAGCTGGCTTCTCCTCGATGGACAGCGCCCGGCCCTCTTCGTCGAACTCCACGACACCAAAGCGTTCCGGGTCCTGAACCAGATACCCGAATACGGTAGCCCCGGAAGCACGTGACGCCGCGTGCTTGAGCTGGCCGGTGAAATTGGGGCCATGGAAGATATTGTCGCCCAGCACCAGGCAGACATCGTCTTCCCCGATGAAGTCCTCGGCGATCAGGAACGCCTGAGCAAGGCCATCCGGACTGGGCTGTACGGCGTATTCGAAGTGCACGCCATACTGCTCTCCACTCCCCAGCAGTTGCTGATATTGCGGCAGATCTTCAGGCGTCGAGATGATGAGAATGTCGCGAATTCCCGCCAGCATCAGTACCGAGGCCGGATAGAAGATCATCGGCTTGTCATAGATGGGCAACAACTGCTTGGAGACTCCGAGCGTGATCGGGTGCAGCCGTGTACCCGAACCACCCGCGAGAATAATGCCTTTCCGTGCCATGCTGATCTCCCTGTCCCTTGACGTCATTCCGCTGTCACCGCGGATAGCGAACACCGACCGACAAATGGGCATCGAGCATCATGGCTTTGAAAATGCCTTGCTTCATCAGTCCGTGTCGCAGAACAGAGTACGTGCCCCTTACCTGTCACGCAGCATGGTTTTCACCGATATTCATCCCCATTTACCCCATGTTTGGCTGACGTTACCAACATCATTTAATTAACATACTTGGATCGAGTGTCAGTCATGCCTTGCATGATGCCGCTCATCCAGACGCCCCATGCCACCATGACGTGACGCCATACTCCAGGCCTTACAGACACATGAGAACGACGGATCAGGCGCTGACGCCCAGGCGCTCTCCTTGATAATGGCCATCACGGATACGCTGCCACCATTCAGGGTTCTCCAGGTACCAGTGCACTGTCTTGCGCAGGCCACTTTCGAAAGTTTCCCGAGGGCGCCACCCAAGCTCCCGGTCAATCTTGGCGGCATCGATGGCGTAACGCAGATCGTGCCCCGGCCGGTCAGAGACGAAAGTGATCAAGTCCGCGTAATGTGCGACGCCTTCTGGCCGTGTCGGCACCATCTCTTCCAGCAGAGCGCAGATCATGCGGACGACATCGATGTTGCGTTGCTCGTTGTGGCCCCCGATGTTGTAGCTCTGCCCCACCTCTGCCTCACACGCCACCTTGATCAAGGCGCGGGCGTGATCCTCCACATACAACCAGTCCCTCACCTGATGGCCGCTGCCATAGACAGGCAATGCCTTGCCCTCCAGCGCATTCAGGATCGTCAGGGGAATCAGTTTCTCGGGGAAGTGATAGGGGCCATAGTTGTTGGAGCAGTTGGTCATCAGCGTGGGCAGGCCATAAGTGCGCTGCCAGGCTCTGACCAGATGATCCGAGCCCGCCTTGCTCGCCGAATAGGGAGAACTCGGTGCGTAAGGTGTCTGCTCGTGGAAACCAGGGGCATCATCATCGAGATCCCCGAACACTTCATCGGTCGAGATATGGTGAAAACGAAATCTCTCGGCCTTCTCCGGATTGACCATCGTCAGCTGCTTCCAATGACGACGTGCGGCTTCCAGCAGGCGGCAGGTGCCCATGACATTGGTCTCGATGAAGGCTTCCGGCCCATCGATGGAGCGGTCCACATGACTCTCGGCGGCGAGGTGCATGACGATATCCGGCTGATGCTCACGGAAGATGCGCGCCAATGCCTTGGCATCACAGATATCCGCCTGCTCGAAGACATACCGTGGGTGATCACTGACGGACTCCAGCGAGTCCAGGTTGCCCGCGTAGGTCAACTTGTCGAGATTGACCACTTCATGGGTTGTCGAATGGATCAACTCACGCACCACGGCTGAGCCAATGAAACCGGCACCACCGGTAATCAGGAACTTCATGCTTCACCTCGGCCACGCACTCGGCGCAGAAAGAAAATGTGAGAGTGCTGTCAGTCATGGCAACGCCGACCAGCTGGCGGTGACAATGCACCGGGCCGCCACCCTCCTTGTCCCTAGATGATACGTCACGCCATCGCTGGCCCTCGCCCGATTCACCTGCCGTCGCCCAGCTGAAATTCCTGCGCCGAATGTCACCTCAATATGATGAGGCAATTCTCATATGGCGAGGGAGAAACCTCCTTCCGAGGTATGACAGACACAAGAAAGCCCCGAACGCGAAGCGAACGGGGCTTTCTCGTGTCTGTCAGGAACCATGGCCGGATGCCTTGCCCAGGCGTCCGGCACGTCAGTAGACCTATCTCACAGCTCGCCGTTGTCCGAGGGAACGAACCAGGAAGCCTGCTCTCCCCGGGCGGCGGCCTTGCGATCATCACGCTGCCGTTCAGCCTCCAGTACCTTGTACTGCACGCGATTCAACCACTCGAAACCCAGTCCCGGTAACGGAGAGAAGGGAGTCGTACGACTCATTCCCCACAGCGCAAAGCGTGTACTGCCCTGCTCTGCCTCACCTCGGCCATGCATGCCGTAGGTATTGGCGATCAACAGGGTGTTGGCCTTGACGGCAAAGTGCTTGACCTCGCCCAGCCCGAAGCGCTCCAGATCCCCCTCATCCACCCGGAACGAGCCTCGCTGGGTATAGCGATTGGGATGATCACGGGCGATCAGGCTCATGTGCTTCTCCCACGTCAACCGGGCTGACGTCAGGCGAGTGGAACCAGGCACGAACATGAAGGGGCCCTGTGCAGGCGTCACATCCTGCAGATACAGCCAGAACTTCATGGTGGGCTGGAAGGTATCCACGTGCAGTGATTTCTGAGGATCGCGCTCGTGACTTTCCAGTACACCATTGTGGATGCGCTCCAGATGCATGATGGGCTGGCGAGCATGACCACTGCAGTAACGCATGAGACGGCGGAATCGTCTGTCACGCATCAAGGCCTGCATTTCCGGCAAGGCTTCAACATTTTCCGGTGACATCACCCGGCGACGGGTCAAGGTATCTGCCTGCCGACACTGACGAATCTCGCCACGTGCCCCCTCGGCCTCAGTGAGCAGCCGCTGATACTGCTCCGCAGGCAGGAAATCTTCCAGCATCAGATAGCCATCACGCTGAAAGGCCTTGCGCTGCTCTCGCGGAACGCCATAGGCAAACCAGGCCTGGCGTACACGCATCAGCCAATGCGCAGCGCGCAGGCGTGCCAGGTGAAGACCACGCCGATTGAGCTCAGCACTGCCCAGCACTGGATTGGCCACGAAGGACTTGGCACCTGTCAGGACCGCTAGACTGGCAGACAATGTCTTGAGATGGCTCGACATGAAATGGCCTCTTTACATCTCGTGAGGTGCTTCTCCATCACTGCATCTGCAAATGACACAAGAGCCTGGAGAATCCTTCTACAACCGCTTGGTGGCAAGGGCTGTTGCTGGCGCCTTCGCCTTTTGCGACTTCATTGTCGGCATGGGTTTCTCGCCCTTGTCAGCTCTCAAGCTACGAGCAGAAGCCAATGAAGCCTTGGATACAGGGGTAATCTGGATAAAGTCGGTAATGACTTCATCAAGCCAGAAGTCATCGTGATAGGGCACGGCAGAGTAACTGCAGCGGCGATCGGCAATGATCGCGTCCACTTCACGCAATACTTCTCCATGAGAATAACGACGGCCTTCCACCTTGGCCCCTTCAGGCTGGAACTCAATCTTGAGGTGGTCTGCCTGGTCATCCCCCTCACTTTCCAGCGCCAGCACCAGAAGATGGCGCTTCCAGCGTAGCGTATCGAGGCGCTTGATGGTGGCATGGTCCATGGTCATGACCAGGACCCCATTGCCAACCTTGGCGTTCAGATGCGCCAGATCCGCCAGGTAGTAGTGCCAATCAAGTGTGTCATCCCCTTCAGGGATCACGCCCAGGGCATCATGATACAGCTCGATCCCGTGGGTATCCTTCAGGTAGGTCTCAATGGGAGTGACATGTTCGGCCTTGTCGTAGACCAGAATAATGATCTTTGAGTAGATCGCCTTCAAGAAATCCCAATGATTGAAATTATCCGTCAGCAGTGCAGGCCAACGAACACGCGCCTCATATTTAGTAAGGGTCAGTATGAATGACCGAGCACTTCGGGGCTTGTATAATGATTGATTTACCACGTGCTTGATGATATATGACGAGACACGATTCAGTGTACATGCCCTTTCCTCCAAAAGGTGCAGCACTTTGCTTTTGAGATAAAGGTCCTGGAGCACTGACTTATCAATATGCTCAATATTATCACGATCAACCATCAACAGGTTACAGCCGGAATGCCAGCGCAGGACTTCGATATAATCGAGCGCATTGGCCCCCAAGGAGAAAACGATGATCTTGTCTGGATGCTGGTAAGCAATATCTCCTAACTGCTGATGCCATTTGTGTTGCATCAACATCGTGTCATCTGCGACGACTGGCAGCGATGACTTGCTGCAATAGCCAGCACCCACCTCGTTATCATCGAAGAGATCGCCATAGACTACCGTACTATCTAACTTGTCTAGCTCAGCCAGAGAAGCCTGTTTGGCCAGCGAGTCAGAGCCGATGAGTACAAACATCTTGTTCGGAATGGATTTGACATAATCATACGGGTTTTCTTGATGCGATTCGAGGCTATGCCAACGATTCCGCTCTATCCAGGACTGTAATTCAAGTCGTTCACGATAGGCTTCGCGTTCTTCATCAGCTCGCAATAACAGCTCTGAGTAGTCAGCAACCTGCATAGGTGCGATGGCCGCCAATTTCGCTCTCAAATCATCAGCGCGGTGTGAAGCCTTTCGGACGAAGAATTTACTTTCACCAAGCAATTCAGGGTAGTCATCATCATAATAGACTCTAGGTATTCCCCATGAATTAAAGGTATAGCGCGTCAGCAGTTCACTATCACGCTGCTCATCGGGAACCAGATTAGCGACCAAGGTCTGGAAGAATAGCTCATCAGGTACCCAGGTAAACCGGTAAAAACGTTTGAGCACCGGTTTTTTCTGCACCAATGAGAGAATACGCATAACGGTAGAACGACGTAGGCACCACCACTGAGACCCCATATGGGGCGTCTGTCCAAGCGGAATCTTACGATTTATCTTGAGCTTGCGCTGTAGCTTGAGTGAATTATCGAAAAGCGGCTGTTGGTACCGCCAATTGAAGAAGTGGTACTTGGACCAACGCTGCTTTTGCAATCCAGCAGTGACCCATTTGTGCTCTTGTGCGTTGACCGCTTCAATGTGATCTTTGCCACTACGCTGTAAGTATTTCTCCAATAACTCAACAGGCTTGATAGGCATGCAAGAGCCTGAAATCAGCATGAAGTAATCGCTATCGGTGTCATGAAGCTTGGCCTGCTCAAGGCAATTCAAGGTGGCTTGAACTATTGACCATTCCCCCCAAACCACCTTGACTCTATCTGCGTGATAGATAGTACCTGGATAGGAGTCAAAGCCCCATTCAGTAATTGCACTCTCCAGATTTCCAAGTGAGGTAGCATCATGATGCACGAAAATGTTACTACCTGATTTAAGCAGAGGCTCTATTAAAGACTTAAGCTGTGCTGGGTGCTCATGTGCCAAAAGAATAAAAGAAACTTTCATTTTACCACCCTCCAGTATTCATTAAACCACGCCGGGCCAAGTCCTGCCAACCAGTGAAGGGTATTGAAACACCAGAATTATACAACATGCCTTGAGCACTGATGACATCACCATATTGCTTATATTCTGCTGAGTCATTGTAATGCTGCTTAGCAACCATTTCTTCCTTTACTTTATCATCGAGTTGACTGATAAACTTGAAATGCAATAACGCACCAGTGACCATTCTTTCATTGACACAGCGGTTAAGCTTCCTGGGAAGCAACATATGCATAGACGAAATATAAGCGTAATTTTTCTTCCACTTGACTAATGGTACTTTATTAAGCGCTGGAGAGGATGATGGACTATCCCGTGTAAAAACACGCTTCCTAACACCACCTTGTACGAAAAGATTGGTGATGTCAGGATTATAGGATTTTGAGTAGCCATAACCATCAAAATACTTGCAAACTTTTAATGGATCTGTCCCGGGAGTATAAACTGTTTGATTAACGGGTTTATCGCTATACATGTCGAGCATAGTTGTAAAGAAGGACTCTTGCTTAATCGAGTCCATATACTGGGTCAAATCTACAAGATCGCGAGTTTCAATATGAGGATATACTATAAACTCATCAGGATCACAGGTTAAACACCAATGTCCCTCGCCGTATTTGGCAAGAAGAAAATTTAGCCAGTGCATACCAAAATTTGAATCTTTATAACTGGCTTTTGTGTGGTACACAGTGACATCGGGCTGTGTAGATAAATACTCTACGGTAAAGTCATCAGAATCGTTATCCACAATTACAAAATGGTTTATACCAAGCTCACGATAATACCTCAAGAAGTATTCAAGCCGATGCCCTTCATTCTTCATTGTACTGAAAAGAATGATTTCAGAATGCTGGATTTTGGAGCCCGCCTTAACCAAGGATAGATCAGGTTCACACTCATAAGCTTTATGGATGTATGAATTTTCCTTTTTTAAAAATTTTGTCAACTCAAAATTTGGAAATTTCATAGCGAATCCTCTATAAATAAATACGATTACATAGATTTAGTTTAAACTGGTGATACACGCTATCCAAATCACGTAGCATAGAATTGGAACCTAGCTTTGATGCATCAGCCAAATCAGTAAAATCTGTAAAAGACAACTCAGATCCCCTGTCTAGAATCGACTGGTGCTTTACATTATAATATTTACTATCTTTAGAATAATAACCTTTTACGCCGGCGCGGGATAAGATGTAGTGCACATGGAAGCGAGAACAGATCACAAAGTCGTCAAAACTAATAGGGATTTTCTTATGCAGGCTATCTGCTATTTTTAGCTTAGAAATAGTTGGCAATCTTTCCTTAAGGAATATAAAAACTTCATCGTCTTGCCAAGGATAGCTTTCTATAAATACTACTTTATCAAACTTCTTGGAAAACTTAGATAGAGAATGCCAGTAATGAGAATCGATTTTTTTTATATTATAGGACAAGAAGGATAGATACAGAGTTTTAGAACGACTGGTCGAATCAACTAAATCATTAATTTTGAAGAGATAACAATCATCTATACCATTAATAAAGCTACCACTTGGAGCTATCTTTTTCAAAGCTCTGAAATTATCAACATCTCTTAGCTCAAAGAAATTAAAAAGAGAAAATATCTTATCAACAAGTTCCAACTTATCATCAGAAGGAGGGCTTACAGGCCCAAAACCTATACCGGTAGCATAGATTTTCGCATCATATTTCTCTTTAATCGATGCAAGCAAGCCTATGAAAAAACCTTTTTCGGGGTCATAATTATTTAAGTATCCACCTCCATGCAGCTGGATAATATCAGCTTCCAGCATAGGAGATAGATCATACTGTGAGTATTTTTCCAACCCTCCATTATCTATAAATCTATAACCACGAATTACTTGCTCCCAAAAGCCGATATTCGTAAAACTTTTTGCAACTTTGACTAAATCGTCTTTAAAACTATATTCATTATCATTCTTATGGAGCTTTACTTCATTGTTAGCAATATTTTCATAAAAAGTGATATTAGCATCGATTTTAATATTATCAAAGTAATCGATCCATCCCTTAACTATTAACTCATCACCATAGTTAGGAGCACCAGCACCACCGATAAGGACGACATTCTTCATGATTAACCCTATATTTTAGAATAAAAATTTTTACCAAATCTTTCAGTTATAAAAGTCGTCTGCTCTGCAAGCATTTCGCTTAGCATGTCATGAACCGACTGAGGGATCTTCATACCTGACCCTTTATGTACCTGAGTAGAAGCAGAAGAAAAGTCTACCTCTGTAGATACATCAATGAAATCACATACTTCTTTTAAAAGGTCTTTGGGGCGCTCTTTAATATCACCAAAGGGAATATATTTCACCCTACCGGAAAATTGATCCCAATTTGGTACATATTTAGAGTAATTGCCTCTATCTAGTATAGATTCATGTCGGACATTGTTATAGAAAAGATCAAGATCAACTACTTTGTTATTTTTGACTGCTTTAGAATAATCACCATTCCGAACCATATTCATTTTTAACTGAGACCATGTTCTTTTGACAGGATCACGTATGATATATATATATTTAGGTTCTTGACAAAGCTTTTCAATATGTCTAATTGCGCTTTTATTCAATGTACTATATTCTGGAGTAATCTCTCCAGTGACTTTACCTGATTCAGCCTCACTAAAGATGTATTCATACCACGAGTCTGTAAATTTTTCTCTTGTCATTATATTGGATAAATAATTTACGCCTTTCCAATTTAATTTACCTGGCTTTTCGATAAGCTTGTTCAGTTCACGTCTTGTTGTTGCGCGAAGGTGCCAACTAATCCATTTACGAAATTCAGGTCTGTGGACATAATCAAAATAATGTACTTCCTTCATAGGAGGAAGCCAAACCTCAGGATGCATACGTAATTGCTTATCAAGCCAAGTAGTACCAGCTTTTTGAGCACCTATACAAAAAAAATTAGGCAAACTCATTTAACCACCGCTTTATTAAAATTTGAATAAAATTCATAAAAACTCATATCCTCATCAACATTGTATTTATTCATAAATATTTTAACTTCATCCCAATTGCTTACTATCTCACTATAATTACTACCTAGTATTTTTTTATGTGTTGATTTCTCCTCTTTCCAATTTTCTAGACCTAGAAATTTACCCAGTTCCTCCAATTTTTTACCATCAAGCGTATCATTGTAATCAATGAAGAAGTAGTTACTAGGGTATTTACTAGCCTCAATACAAACACGCAAATAAGTTGTTGCTCTTACAGAGAAATGTTTAGCAAATCCACTAATATTAAAATCTAAATTTTTGGTATTTTTACGTTTAGACTCATCTTTTAAAACCCACTGCTTACTTTGTAAAGCAGATAACTGAGATATATACGACTGTACGGGGTTTCTACATAAAAATATTTTGTTAATATTAGAATCTTTCAAAACATAATCATATACCCTACTATTGTGATTGGGAAATATTTTAAAGCCGGCATAGCTTTTACCTTCTAGCCTATACATATCCTTTAAAAAATTTATAGGCTGCTCATCTCTAAAAGACAATGAATGTTTTTTATTATATAACCCTGAATTTATTCTAGCCTCAATAGCATTTTTCTTAAATATTTCACCATGACATACCAAGTTATCCTGAAAATCAAGCAGCTCAGCTAAGCGATATGAGCCAGTGCGTGCAAAACCTAGAATTACAAAGTTTTTCATATTGTACCCTCATTTTCTTTTTGCTTAAAATTAGAAATCTTTACATTAATTAATTGACGATATACTTGTTTTAAAGATGGGCTAACTGCTAACGACTTATAAAATATGTATTGAGTATTTTTTACTATTTTAATATCTTTAACCTTTTCTACATTTAACTCTTCTTTAAATATAGATTCATGAGATAAATTATTCGCTTCGAACATTAACATTGTTCTAATGCATTTTTCGCAATTACCACAATTGCTACCTGTCTCCTCGATAAAGTTACAAACCGTAATATTATTCAAAAGATTCATATCCGCTAGATAGCCTATCTTTTCAATTCTGTTTCTATCACTACCTACAGGTTCGATAATTAATTCTTTTGACGAGTATAGCAAGTTTAGAATCGTAAGATTACCCCATGCTCCCAATACTTTCTCTTCTTTAATAGTATAGTCTAAGCCAATAACACCGACTTTGTACTCTTCACTATATAAATTCATTATTGCTGCAATACCCATAGCATGAAAGAATGGGTACCAAGCTACAACCTTTTTATAGTTTGTAGAAACTTGCTTTAATCCCACGCTGAAGCTATCTAACAATATTTTATTCTTTTCAAACTGCTCATCATAAAAAGAATTATCTTCTAAATTGTAACCAAAGCCATTGATCATAATACAGGATTTCACACTTGGAAAATTACCATTATTTATCCTGCTAGCAAGAGCATATGTAGAATCAATCCCTCCACTGAAAGCCATAATAGCTTTACTACAACCTGCCGGTTGAGTCGGATATGAGGGTATATTATTAGGCTTACATATCACTTTGCTTTTTTTTACGAACTTATCAGGTCTCCATTGATGCCAAAGACTACCTACCAGGTTTAAATTATTAACTAATACTGGACAGCATTTCTCTTCAATTTCTAAATCTAGTCCTTTTTTCATAGCTATAGGAAACGCTGTCAACAATAGCAAGTTACCTAAGCTTGTACTACTTAATTTAAACTTATTATCGATTGCTTTAAACCAAATAGACTTAGGCACACCTTGGACCTTAACTTCTATATGAGAATCGTTTATGTACCGTGAGTAAGCCTTCATTATTGACCTCGTTTAACGTGTGACTGCACACTTAAGTGAGTTATTGCAGATGGACTTTAATACAGATTAGTACATCAGTATATTATCTATTCAATAAATAATACTTATAGGGTTTATAATACATACTGCAGCAGCGCTTACTACCTTGACAAACAATATATAATAAACCTTTAATTTACATTTACATAGTTTTTGGTTATTATGATATTATTTATGCCTATTGAAAAGGCTTTAATTGTAAACCTTTCCTATACCTCGAGAAAATAGCAATGATTTTTTTGATGCTGTAGGCAAAGCTTCTAAATTTAAAAAATAATCTATATTTAAAACCCAATCATATTGCTTAAACCAAGAATATTAACAATTTACTATTACTTAATACCATAAAATAATAGCATTGACAATATGTTTTATATTTATACGCGTTAAGATAGCGGATACATTAGTAATGATAATCCAATGTTATATAGCATTTACTTATAGGAACTATATGTCGATAAATATTTTAACGCTTAAATTACTTGATTACTTGAGGAGAAATGGAAAACATATTTGCATCATTTTACAAATACATAGAAACCTGTAAAATACTTTATAATACTATGCAAATACATCTCAATCTTTATAATAATCATTACTATATTTTCTACAGAAGAAATAATCGGAAACGTAAATATGTGGGAAATGAATATTTACTGGCTTGCCATTTACATCAAACTCATACTTAGTAAGAGTACGATTAACCACATTCCTATTTGTGTTTTGCAGATCACATATTAATGTCTGAAAAAAACTCTCATCTGGTATCCAAGAATATTTAAATATGTGCTTATACTTAGTATAATTAGACAATATATATTTTGTTGTTTGTCTGGTAATACACCACCACTGGCTTCCAAACTTCACCTCAACATCACTAGGTATATGCTTTTTTAAACCTAAGTTTTTTTGAATAAGATACGACCAACGATGCAATTTGGGGAATTCTTTTTTATTTAAAAAGTGTCTATAAATTATTCTATCCTCGCGAATACCATTTTTTATCCAGCTACTATCTTGGCACTCAATATAGTCAATGCTGGGATCAATGCTTAAAAATTCTTTTAAGAAATTTAAATTTTGAGTAGGGAAACAGAATTCACTTAGCAAGTAACAATGAGTAAATGCGCCTAGAAAATCAGAAAATTTAAGCAATCGCATTGAGGCATCAATCAAACTCCACTGTCCCCAACCACATCTGACTCGATTCTCTAATATATGGACTCTCGAGTTACTATGAAGCCTTGCCTTCAATTCATTGAATTTGGCACATGACGAATTTTTATCAAAATGAATGATAACCTGTCCAGTCTCATCATCCGATAATATCCTGGTGACCAGCCGAACAATTCGATCTGGACTGTCATGACAAAGAATCAGATAACTGATCGTCACTTCTGCATCTTCACTCATCATTCTCCTCCTGAGTGGCGACAAGCGTCTGAGTATTGCCACGGTGCTGAGGGTGGCTCTTCCTCGATAACATGGCTTCCCTAATATTGCATGAGCTATCAGTCATTGGTTCTTCTGCATGATTTTCTGCAATCGCGCAAAATTCTCTTTATGCCGGTAGTAGCCCTTGGATTCACGTTTGGGGTGCCAGAGGTGTACCAGGGTGGTACCTGCCAAACGGCTTTGCTCGCCATACAGGGAAAAATACGCACGAAAACCCCGATACTCAGTAATATCTCCGCTCCCCATATTTCGCAGATATTCCGGCGGCAAGGGCGCTATCGGATAACGCTGCCCCAACCGATGCAGCAGTTCGAAGTCCTCTGCTCCATGTCCCTTGAAGGATTCATCATGTCCTCCGATGGCAAGCAGGTCCTCGCGCTGCGAGACGATGGCGGAACTTCCTTGCACCAGAAATTGCAGTTTCCCCGACAGACGCTTATGACACTCCTTGAAGCACCATGCTTCTTGCCCTCTTTCGAAGGCCTGCATGAATTCATCGCTGCCCTCTTCTGTCAGAAAGGCAACCGGAATGCAAAAAAAGTTCTGCGGCTTTTCAGCCAACCGTGTCTGAAGGATATGCTGTTGGATACGCTCATACACTGAAGGGCAGCCGATGAAATCCACATCATGAAAGATGACAACGGGAGCCTTGGCCGCTTTGACACCCCGGTTTCGGGCCCGCGCCAGAGAAAAACGTCGCCATTGCGTCTGCAGCGATACCAACGTAATCTTCGCCGAAAAATGCGAACCGCTAGACACCAGCTGCTTGAGGTAGCGCTTGACGGAAAACGGACTTCCATCATCCACCACCACGACTTCAAAACCACTGGGTATAGTAATCAGCAGTCTTTTCAGTCTATGTATCTCGCGCTGCTCTACTTCCAGGGCGCGAATGGGGATGATGATAGTAGCACTGACGTTATTGAGACTTGCTGAACACATAGTGAGACTCGCAGAACAGATAGGACAGATAGAACAGAAGATTCACGTTGTAAGGTGATACACAGCGCAAGATACTCTCAGGATATTGTCATCTAATCAATATAATCAGCAGCGAAATACTCCACTTTCAAATAGATATCAGTCCAGTCCATCCAAAGTATTCAATCTAGCTTCAAGTTGCGCCTTCTGCTCACGCATCATCCGCAATGCCTTGTCGAAAACTTCTGAATCTTCTCTCGCCAATGGCACCCTGCCAGACTCAACTTGCTGCTTGCCTAACTGAATCGCTTCTAGCTGTTTAGTTATCTGGGTAACCTGCTGCTTTACCTGTTTTCTCTGTACTTGTGGGCTAGCATCCACGACTGTTTTCAGTACCTCCAATTCCCCTTTCCAGTGTCGGTGAAGTTGATTAAGAACCTTGATTTCGTATTGTGACCAACCTGCGTCCTTGGCTTGGCGAATCACCTGCCATAATCCTCCCAATTTAGGCTGCTTCTGTTGAACAGCATTTTGCAAGCTAGCCAGTTTCTCTGCCGTCAATGTGGCAGGGTCCACCCCATCCAGCGAAATATCCACGCTTGAGTCTGGAACCAAGCTATGCTTGTCTGAGTCAAGATGGTAGGCAAGGATGGCGTCGTTGATGTCGTCATACCAGATGGCCTCACCTTGGTGGATATAGATTCCCGCTTGACAGAGTTCACGCAGCATCCCCTCACCATGAGAGACCATGATCAACGAGGCCTGACCGACCCGACGCTGAAACAACTCCTGTGCCTTGGCCTTGAAGGCCCTGTCCCCTACGGCGGTAGCCTCATCCGAGATGTAGACATCAAAGTCGAACGCGAAGGACAGCCCGAAGGAGAGACGGGAGCGCATCCCGGAGGAGTATGTCTTGACGGGCTCATCGAATGCCTTGCCGATTTCCGCGAAGTCTTCCACGAAATCGACGATTTTAGCCACATCCGTGCCACGCCCCTGGGCGCGCGCCACGAATTTGACATTCTGCCGACCGGTCATGCTGCCTTGCATCCCACCGGACAGGCCGATGGGCCAGGAGACTCGACTATGGCGAATGACTTCGCCACGTTCCGGAGTGTCCATTCCGGCAATCAGTCTTAGCAAGGTTGATTTGCCAGCCCCATTGGCACCGATGAGGCCAACGCTCACACCGGACGGAATCGTGAGATTGATATCTCGCAGCACCCAATCGCTACCATGATGGTTGTGATAGCGCTTGTAGAGATTTTTGATCTCTATCATGACTCAATCCCGATGTTCTTTGATGATCAACATCAACATGCTGGCGATGAAAGCCAGGAAGATGGTAATCAGTGCAAAGACCGTGATGTTGTAAAGGCGTTCAGGCTGTGTCGAATATTCTGGCATCAGAGGGCTTTGCAGCACACTGACCTGCTTCAACTTGCGAGCCGCTTCGAGACGTGTGTTCTCGAGCGCTGCAAGCGCACTGGAATATGTCTCCTGAGCGAACTTGGCCTTGAGTTCCAGCGTTTCATACTGAGACGAAATGCTGTTGAGTGAGCCACCCGTTGCCTGTGCCAGGCGATCGCGCTGCTTGGTGATCTGCTCTCGCATCGCTTCTATTTCCGCCTGAACGCGGCGCATGTCGGAGGCGCGATTGCTCTGATAGCTTCCCAACGCCTTGCGCTGGGCCTGCAACGTTGCCAACTGCCCCTCCAATGTCGCCACTACCTGGTTGATGCTTTCCACTGTGCTTGTCGGCGAGACCAGGCCTTCCTTGTTCTGGAATGTCAGCAGGGCTTCTCTAGCGTCATCCAGGCGACCTTCCAGTCGTCCCAACTGTTTTTCTAGGAACGTGACCTGCTCTTCTGCCAGTCGACGCCCCATCTCGTTCATGTGAGCTTCGCCAGCCGAGAGCAGCAACTCCGTCATCTTGTGAGCAAATTCGGGGGTATACGCCTGCACTTCGATATCCAATACGCCCGCGTATTCATCCATTTCAATGTTGACGCGACGAAGATAATAATCATGCAGTTCTTCGATCGGAGCATCCTGATCCATCAGTGACGAGAACAGGTCACCATGCTGGCTGTAGTGCTCCCTGAAGCCCAGCTTTTCATCAGCCAGCTTCAGCATGTCCGTGGATAGCAGGTATTCACGCAGCAGCAGCAGGTCCTTGTCAGTACTCCCCCCAGTCAGCAGAGATGAGACACTGAAGTCCGTCGTGGCGATCTGTGGGCTTTCCAGCACTACCGTCGCAGTGGACACATAACGGTCCGATGCCCATAGGCTCCAGTACAAGGTCACCAACACGATGGCGATCAGTGCCAAGGCCCAATGGGGCTGACGAGTCATAAAGGCTTTCATGGATTACTTCGCCTTGAGTTTATGAGAAAAACGGATATGTAACATCAGACCCAGCGCATTCAAGCACAAGATGAAGAACCATAGGTAGAGAAGACTCGTTCCCTTTACCACGTGATATCCCTCGAAGAATCCAAGGCGAAGCAACTCCAAGCCATGAGGGATCGGGTTCCACATCAAGTATTCCAGCAGCCAATGCGGCAGATGATTGATGGGGAAAATGACACCCGAAATGATCAACAATGGCAGGCTGATGATCTTGACGACCCTCTCCACTTCCTCCACCAGTGTGGCGAGTACTGAAAGTGTCAGCCCCAACCCCAAGCCCAGGCCCCACAGTGAGAACCAGCTGAATAGCGCGAACAGCGCATCATCTGGGGCAAGCGGTATTCCCAGTAGCAAGCCCCCGGCGATGAAGAGCAGGAAGACGAAGGTCCTGAGCATGCCTTCCAGAAAATTGCGCACGATGACCGGGTCTGATGTCTGTACCTGCCGATAGGTAAACAGCGCCTGGTTGGCATTCACGGCCCCCATCCCTCGCATCATCCCTTCCCTGACGAGGTGGAAGCCCATCAATCCCGCGATAAGCCACGGAATGAATTCTGCATTGGTAATTAACATGTCGCCCCGAGCGAATGAGCGAATGAACACCATGATGCCGATCAGTGCGATCGGCTCCGCGATCATCCAGAACCAGCCCATGCGATCTGCCATGGTGCGCCCGATAGCTTCACGGATGAACATGGCGAACCAGACACTGCGCGTCACGGCCCAGGCGGAGCGGGCCTTGGGCCCGCTCTTGTTGTCACCTGTCGAGTGATTCGATGGTGGGGTCATGTCACCGTTCATGTCACTGGCCATGATCAGAGGTCTATCGCGACTTTGGTGGCGACGGCGACCTGATAGAGAATCTGCGTGATGCTGGTGGCCAGCTGCAGATTCTTGGTCGGCGGTTCCGGTAGTACCAGAATCTGGTCACCCGAGCGCAGCTCGACTTCCTCGGCACGGCGTACGGCGCCGTTCTGACGCACCACCAGGATCTGGTCTTCATCCGCGTGCTGGGTGAAGCCACCAGCACTGTTGATGTAGTCCATCACCGTCATGCCCTGGGTGTAGACCACGGCCTGAGGCACCACGACTTCGCCGCTGATCAGCAGGGAATCGCTGACTTCCGGAATGGTGATGACATCGCCGTCCTGCAGACGCACGTCGGCGATGTTGCCATCGTCACGTGCGACGACCAGACGCCCGGTCGGCTCTTCCTTCTTGGCCTGCTCGACGAATTTCTCGATCATCGCGGCTTCCTGGACACGAAGCTCGGATTCTTCGGTGGTCGAGGAAGACGCGCCAAGATAGGTGGCCTGAAGACGCTTGAGGCTATCCTGCAGTGCCTGCGCCTGCTGTTCCTTGACGCTTTCACGGCGGATGGAAACGCTCTGGTAGTCGGTCAGTCCTTTCGGCACCCCGACGGCATTGAGCAGTTCGCCCAAGTGGGCATCGCGCGGCAGTGCATAGCGTGACGGGCCATAGAAGCTGCCTTCCAGCTGCACGACGATGGTCTCGTCCCGCTGGTCGGCACTGAACAGCACTTCATCCCCGGCACGCACGTCAGCGCCACGGAATTCCGCCACCGGCAGATAGCGGGAGATGGGGCCATCGGAGCGCGAGCCGCGCAGCAGCACGTGCGAGACACCGGACTTGAGGCGCGCCAGGTTCAGCACGTCTTCCCCGCTCAGGCGCGAGTCGGTGAGTTCATAGCGATAGTCACGCTCGACATCTCCCACCACGCTGATGGCCGGGCCACGCTCCTCGACGACGACGGTATCGCCATCGCGGAACTGCGGGCGGGCGATCTCGCCTTTGATCAGGAAGTCGTAGAGATCGACCGTGTTGATGACGCGGCCGTTGCGCTTGATCTTGATCTTGCGATAGCTACCCAGTGCCTGGTCGATACCGCCGGCCTGATCCAGGAAATACAGCATGGAGTCATTCGGGGTACCGGCATAACGGCCCGGATTCTTGACGTAACCGGTGACGAAGACCCCCACCGGCTGTACGCCCTGCAGGTTGGTATAGACGCTGACATTCTCCGGATACACCTCCTGGATGGCAGCACGCACCTTGCCGTCCAGCTGGGCATTGGTGGTGCCCTGCACTCTCACCGGGCCGATACCCGGCAGGAAGATGTTGCCCTGCGCATCCACCGGCAGAACAGACTCCATCTCCACGCCACCCCACACGCGCAGGGTAATCTGGTCACCTGGCTTGATGGTGTAGCTGCTGTTGAGGCCATCGGCCATCATGCCGCGGAAACCACCGGTAAAGAGGTTTTCGCCGAACGGCGGCAGAGAGTCGGGGTCGGTCTGCTCACGTGAGGTCAGCGGGCCGTAGGTGCCACTGCGCCAGTCGGCGCGCGCCTTGTCTTCCACACTGTCCGTCTTCTGCGGAATGCTGGAGGCCTGGTCGTCGCTGGACAGGATGGAACCACCGCCCAGGCCGGCTGCCATGGCAGGGCTGGCGTTCAGGCACGCTACCGCCACCAGGCACCCGGCCCGGAGCAAGAATCTGGAAATTGTCATCGGGCTAGGCCCCTCGTAGTGCAAGAAATGGTGCAGTGTTGATCAGGAATGTCAGTGCCGGTCACGCCAGCCTGTTCCCTGTTGTCGTCGGTTCATGCCGTGTCGCGGTGCGGGCCTGTCAGCGAGAAGTTGCCGCAAGCGCGTCAGCGCGCCTCTTCCAGCAGGCCGGTCACCAGCCGCTGGGTCACCCAGGTGCCCTCGCCGGCCTTGCCCTCGTTGCTGGTACGACAGGCCAGCTCCTTGCTCGGCAGGTCACGCGCATTGGAGACCGTCAGCTCACGACAGATACGCCCACTGGCGGCGAAGTAGCGCTCATGGGCGACCACTTCGACATCGCTGCCCCAGGGGCTGGTGGGCACGGCGATCACGCTGCCGGGGGCAGAGCTGTCGAGAAATGACGAGACATCCGCCGGCAGTGATGCAGCGCCGGTGAGATTGGCCAAGTTGGTGCTGCCAGCGCCGGTGGAGGCGGGATAGGACGTCGCGCAACCGGCGATGGTCAGTGCGAGACCTGTGACCGCCACGAGTCGCATGGCGCTCGGCAGACGGGGTGTAAATCGGGATTGAATCATGAGGAAGTCCTGAAACGGCAGACGCCCCCGCCTTGCGGCGAGGGCTGATCGGCGTGAATGCATCAGCCGATGACGTTGTAGTGCTTGAGCTGACTGACCAGCGTGAGAGCGGTCTGCTCCAGCGTCAGCTCACCGGTGTTGATCTCGATTTCCGGCTTCTCCGGGGCTTCGTACGGGGAGCTGATACCGGTGAAGTCACTGATCTCGCCGGCGCGCGCCTTGCGGTACAGACCCTTGGGATCCCGCTCTTCACAGACGCTGATCGGCGTGTTGACGAAGACTTCGATGAACTCGTCAGTGCCGACCATGTCGCGCACGGTCTGGCGATCCGCCTGGAACGGCGAGATGAAGCTGACCAGAGTGATCATGCCGGCATCGACCATCAGCTTGGCGACTTCGCCGACACGACGGATGTTCTCGGCGCGATCGTCCTCGCTGAAGCCGAGATCCCCACACAGGCCGTGACGCACGTTGTCGCCATCCAGCAGGTAGGTGTTGTAGCCCATGGCGAACAGCTGACGCTCCAGCGCGTTGGCGGCAGTGGACTTGCCGGCGCCGGACAGGCCGGTGAACCAGATGATGCAGGGCTTCTGCTTGTTGCGTTCGGCGCGGCGCTGCTTGGTGACCGCCATGTCGTGCCACACGATGTTGCTGGCACTCAGGGTCTCCTTGACCATGCCCGCACCGATGGTGATGTTGGACAGGCGATCAATGAACACGAAGCTGCCGGTATGTGGCGAACGCTGGTAGCTGTCCATGGCCAGCGGCTGGGTCAGCTCGACCTGCACGCGGGCGATGCCATTGAGCGGGATGTTCTCCGCTTCATTGCGCGCCATGGTGTTGACGTCGGTCTGGTGAATGATGCGCCCGACGCGGCCGATGACGCTGGAGGTACCGAGCTTGAGCTCGTATTCCTTGCCGACCACCAGCGGGTTCTCGTGCATCCACACCACGTCCGCGGTGAAGGCGGTGCAGGGCTCCATGTCGGAATCCACCGCCACGATCATGTCGCCGCGCGAGATGTCGATCTCATCGGTCAGTGTCAGCGTGACAGCCTGGCCCGGCCAGGCGATGTCGAGATCGCCGTCGAAGGTGACGATACGCTCGACCGTGGAGGTCTTGCCGGACGGCAGTACCTTGATCTGCTGACCCGGTGAGACAGTGCCGGCGGCCAGGGTGCCGCAGTAACCACGGAAGTTGAGGTTCGGACGATTGACGTACTGCACCGGGAAGCGCAGGTCGGTCAGGTTGCTGTCCTCGGTGACATCGACGGTCTCGAGGATGTCCATCAGCGGACGCGCTTCGTAGGCAGCATCGTCATACCACGGGGTATTGGCGCTGAGAGAGACGACGTTATCGCCTTCCAGTGCGGACAGCGGCACGAAGCGGATATCCGGCACCTCGAGGTCCTTGGCGAACTCCTGGTAGTCCGCGACGATCTCGTCGAAGCGTTCCTGGGAATAGTCGACGATATCCATCTTGTTGACCGCGACCACCAGATGCTGGATGCCCAGCAGCGAGCAGATGTAGCTGTGACGACGGGTCTGGGTCTGCACGCCGTAGCGCGCATCGATCAGGATGATCGCCAGGCTCGCGGTGGAGGCACCGGTGGCCATGTTGCGGGTGTACTGCTCGTGCCCCGGCGTATCAGCGATAATGAACTTGCGCTTGTCGGTGGAGAAGTAGCGGTAGGCGACATCGATGGTGATGCCCTGCTCACGCTCTGACTGCAGACCATCGACCAGCAGCGCCAGATCCACCTTGCCGGTGGTGCCGCTCTTCTTGGAATCACGGGTGATGGCGGCCAGCTGATCTTCGTAGATCATCTTGGAGTCATGAAGCAGACGACCGATCAGGGTCGACTTGCCGTCATCCACGCTGCCGCAGGTGATGAAACGCAGCAGATCTTTCTGCTCGTGTTCCTTGAGATAGGCTTCGATGTTTTCCGCGATCATCGTTGACTGGTGTGACACTGTCATTCTCCCTGAACCCGGTCTGTCCAGCGCGAGCCTCCCTTGAGGCTTCCAGCGCTGCGAACATCCCGTGTCCTGTCAATTTCGTTGAGTCTTGCTTGCCTGACATCGTGCAGTAGCCGTTGCGGGCTAACGCAATACTGATGCGCCCGCCGCCTAGAAGTAG